>JAKOQS010000088.1 GCA_029778235.1 Chloroflexota bacterium
CCGTCCTGTCCCGGTCCCGGGGCCGAAGCCCCGGGAGCGGGCCTGATCGGTCTCCCCGATCAGTTGGCGTGCGTCTTGTTCCAGGCGGCGACCTGCTTGGCCGTGCCGACCGTCGCGCGGTAGTAGCGCGGCACCGCGTAGGAAGCGGCGGCCGTGTCGCTCCCGGCGAAGTACGCCTGGAACTCCGTGTAGCCGCTGATCTTCTTGAAGTAGAAGATGTAGCCGTTCGCCCCGACGAGGCGGGTCGTCAGCTTCTTCCAGGTGCCGGTCTTGCCCGCGCGGCCCCAGATCTCGACCCGGTCGCCGACGACGGCGCCCTTGACGGCCTGGAGGCGGAGGGTGACGTACTTGTTCTTCTCCACCATGACGGTGTTGAAGCGCCACTTGTTGGACCCGGGGCCGGCGACGCCAGGGGCGATCGCGCCGAGGATCGCGGAGTCCTCCACGACCTTGGCGTTGCTCACCGTCTGGTTGAAGTTCGCCGGGTTCTCGGCGGCGGCGAAGAGCCCCGTCTGGACGCCCGGGCAGACCGCGAAGTCGGACGCGTTGGACACGTACATGCTGCCGGTCGAGCAGACCTGGAGCTGCACGGGGCCGAGGGCCGCGTCGTTGGTCGCGGAGTACTGGAGGCCGCTCACCGTGATCTTGCCGGGGACCCAGCTGCCGGCGACGGGCACGAACGCCCGCTGCTCGGTGACCACGCTGAAGGTGGTGTTGTTGTACCAGCGGCCGAAGCGGGCGATGAGGCCGGACTCGGCGCTGTTGGTGGACACCACCGGGACGACCCGGTCGGTGTTGAAGTAGATCGACGGCAGGACGTCGCGCATGTTGTTGGGGACGATCTGGAACCAGATCGCCTGCTGCACGCCGCCGAGCCACCAGGAATAGTTGCCCAGCTGGAAGGTGGCCGACTCGGTGATGGTGACATCACCGGCGGGCTGGTTGAGCTTGCCGCGGCGGATCTCCGGCTGGCTGACCGCGGCCACCGTCACGTTGGCGCCGTACACGCGCACGGCGTTCTGGACGAGGTCGAACTCGGTCAGGGACGCGGGGATCGAGCCGATGCTGAACTGGTCGAGCGGGAGCTGCCAGAGGCTCAGGGTCACCGGACCCGGCTTCTGCTGCGGGTCGACGTTGACCTTCGGGCCGTTGTTCGGGCCGGAGGGGAGCATCGTCCCGTCGGATGCGGTCCCGCGGATCTCGAGGGTGGAGGCGGCGGTGGAGGCGTTGGACACGATCCACTGCGCGCAGCTCGTGCCGCCCGCGCCCACGTAGCCCTTGACCCCGGTGCCCGCGGCAGCGGCGCCGGCCGGGATGGTCGGGTCGCTGTTCGCGCGCAGCTTGAGGTCGCCCGCGGTCACGACGAGCCACGGGGCCCGGGTGAAGACCTCGGGCTTGCCGGTCTGGCTGACGTAGCAGACGCGCAGGACGTTGGTGAGGAAGCCGGCGCCGAGGAACCCGGCACCCGCCTCGCGGATGACGACCGTGCCGGTGGCCTGGTCGTTCGCGCCGATGATGACGCTCGGGATCGCCTGGGCGGTCGCGTCGACGGTGTTGTTGATCGTGCCGATCGACACGCTGCCCGGGACGACCGGGATGCTCGAGGCGGCAGCGCCGACCTTGGCGGCGGCGGAGCCGGAGCTCGTCTCGACGGTCAGGTCGACAGAGCCGCCCGCGGTGGCCGCGGCCGAGACGTCGATGTAGCCGTCGATGAGGAGCTTGCTGGTCACGAGGCCGACGTCCGTCGTCCGGACCTTGAAGGTCGCGGTCAGGCGATCGGGCGAGAGGTCGGCGACGTAGACGGTGGTGTTGTAGTCGAGCGGGTTGGCGACGCCGGCGACGCGCGGGTTGTACAGCGTCAGCGGGGCCTGGCCGAAGCCGAGGTCGAGGAGGCTGTCACCGAACACGTCCTGGCCGACCGCGACGTACGCCTCGTGGTCGTAGTTCGTCGACGGGGTGACCGTGGCGCCGGTGTTGTCCGTGATCACGACGGCCTTACGGTTCTCGAAGGAGTACGGGTCGTCGTTGATGAAGAGGTTGCCGCGGTAGTCGCCCGTGGGGCCGAAGCTCGCGGTCGTGTTGAACCAGAAGTACGGGACCATCAGGGCGCCGCGGGCGAGGCCGCCGCAGTCGAGCTGGACCTGCTGGTCGCCGACCTTGAGGTTGTCGCGGAAGTCACCGCAGAGGTACCCGAGCGCCGCGGCCTTGGTCCAGGTGACCTTGGCGGTCGGCGGCTCGCTGAAGACGACGCCCTGCGTCGAGTCGAGCTTGAGGCTGATCACCGTGCCCGCGGCGAGCAGGCCGGAGGACGAGCCGTTGCCCTCGGCGCCGGTCGTGCGCTCCTCGAGGCCCAGCGTCCCGAACGGCAGCCGGTTCGGCAGGCCGCGCTGGACGGTGGGCTGGTTGCTGGTGAGCTTGAGGCTGTCGACGACGGTCCCGATGCTCGGGAGGGCGCAGACGCCGTAGAAGTGGATGCCGGACGGGACGGCGCCCTCGCAGGACTGCAGGGTGCCCTGGTCCTGCCAGACGAGCGTGCCGACCGCGTGGGTCTTGGCGCGCGCGCTGGTGACGAGGACCTGGAAGCCATCCGGGAACGTCGGCGGGGTGGCGGTGATGACGTTCACCGACTCCGAGGCCGTCGGCACGCAGCCGAGGACGACGCAGAGGGCGGCGTCGAGGCCGCTGAGGCTGCTGAAGTTGAGCTGGCCCACGTCACCCTGCGTCGGGAGGATGATCCCGGCGACGGTGACGACCCCGAACGCGTTCGTGCCCGGGAGGGCGGTGAACGGCTCGATGTACGCGTAGGCGGTGTTCGATCCGTTGCCGCCGAAGGTGAAGCGGTCGGTGTCGAGCACGTAGCGCGTGCGGATGGCGCCGAGGGCCGCGTTCGCGTCAGCCTTGACCTTCAGGCCCTGGACCGAGAGGCCCTCGACCTGGAGCGGGTTGGACGAACCAGCGACCACCTGCAGCGTGTAGTCGTTGAGGAAGGAGGCCGACAGGTCGAGCGAGCCGGGGCCGACCAGGGTCGGGGCGACGCTCGTGTCGAAGTGGACGCGGCGGTTGCCCTGGGCGTCGCTGATGTCGATCGTCCAGGTGAAGCCGTCGATCGGGAACAGGATCGCGCCGCTGATCGGCGGGAAGGCGTCGGGCAGGAACTCGGGCTCGCTGTACGAGTACGCGGCCGTCGTGCTGCCGTAGCCGCCCGCGCGGACGATCGGCGAGGCCTGGTTGAACGGCGTGGTCGGGACGGCATTGCCGATGACCGAGCCGGGGATGCCGGCGATCACGGTCCACGGGCCGGACGAGCCGGAGATGGACCCGATCGTGTACGTCACGGCGTCGACGACGCCGGGGCGGACGCCGGTCAGGAGACCGGTGAAGTTGATCTCAGCCGCGGCCGGGAGCGGGGAATCGCTCCAGGTGCCGAAGCAGTTCCACGGGCGATAGCCGTCCGTGCCGGTGCGGGCGATCTCGTTGCCGAACTGGTCCTTGCAGATCGCGACGAACTGCTGGGACTGGCCGACGGAGATCGTGCCGGGGCCGGCCGGGATGACCTCGATCTGCGCGAGGACGTCCGGGACGATCGTGAACGTATCGGTGGCCGTGAGGCCGGGGGTCGGCGCACCGGACGTCACCGTCGCGGTGTAGACGCCTGCCGTGGTGCCCCAGAACGAGCGCGAAGCGCCCGGAGCGGCCGGATCAGCGGTGAGCGGGCCGGGGCCCGTGGCCGTGATCGTGGCGTTCGCCGGGACGAACCCGGCGGCCGCGTTGCCCGCCCAGTCGAAGCCGGAGCTGGACGCGGTGCACGTCGTGGCGTACGTCGGGCCGGGGTTCGGCAGACCGAGCGCATGCGCGACGATCGGGTCAGGCAGGCAGAGCACCTTCGGGAGATCGGCGCCCGCCGTGCCGGTCAGCGTGTAGAGCGTGAACGGCGTGGCGACGGCGTCGCCCGGGTTGGTGGCGTTGTGGTCGATCGTCACGACGTCGCCGTTCGCGGCAGCGCCGGCCCGCTGGCGGACCTGGATGCCGGAGAAGGTGACGACCGTGTTCGTGACCGTCGTGTCGCCCGAGCTGTGCGCGATCGGCACGTCGAAGTACGACACGGAGCCGTTGGTGACGGCGTTGACCTGGATGCTCACGGCACCCGGCAGGGCCCCGAAGAGGAGCGGGCCGGTGTCGCGCGAGACGGTGATCGCCGCGTTCGGGTTCAGCTCGAAGCCGTTCCCCACGACGATGCGGAGGTTGGCGCCCGGGTAGGGCGCGAAGATGTCGTCGACGCCGTTGAGCGTCATGGTGGTCGGGGCCCCGACAGCGGTGTCGAGGTCCGTCCACGCGGCGTCGCCCGGCACGTTGGCGGCATCGCCGTTGGGCGTGATCGCCGCCGAGGCGGTTCCCGCGAAGGCCGTGGCCGCGAGCGACGCGAGAAGCCCCGCGGTCACAAGCAGGCTTACGCCCTTCTTGAACCCGTTACTCAAGTGATGTTCCTCCTAGTGCTGACATATGGGCTGTCAGTCTCCGGATGGACCTGATCCCTTCCTCTCGGGATCCTCCGCGCGGTCTCCTTCACCTCCCTGTGCCTGCGCGGTGCTCGATGCCTTCCTCTTGGTGACACGACTGATCCGGGATCCGCAAGGCGCGCCCTGCGCGCCGCGCGTTCACGGCGATGGAGTTGGGGTCGGAGAAGGCGGCGGGGTTCGCCGCGGCTTCTCCGTGACCGAGGGCTCCGGCGTGGGAGCCTCGGTGGGGCTCACCGTGGGCGACGGCTGGTCCGTCGCCGTGGGCTGGGGTGTGGGTGCGATGGTGGGCTCCGGCGTCGGCTCGGGCGTGGGCGCCGGGGTGATCTCCGGCGTGGGCTCCGGCGTCGGCGGCGGGGTGGGCTCCTCCGTGGCGACCGGCGGGCGGGTCACGACCGGCTGGGTCGCGGGCGCCGCGGTGGGCTCCGCCGTGGGCTGGACAGTCTCGACCGGCGCGACCGTCACCGTCGGCGTCGACGGGCTGGGCACGCCGGTATCGGCCGGTGCAGCTGTCTGCGTCGGCACGGGCGGGATGGTACCAGAGCCCGTGAACGGGAGCTTGAAGAACGTGGAGGCCGCGAACACGAAGGTGGCCCCCAGGAGGGCCACCGCGAGCACCGTGGCGACGAGCGTCCCGGTGGTCCGGAACGTGCCGCGCAGGAGCTGGAGGCGGAGGTCCGCCCAGAGCGTCCGCTTGGCGTGGCGCGCGTCGCGGTCCGCGAAGGCCGCGAGGAGGATCCGCTCGTCGAGGTCCGGCGTGGGCTGGACGTCCGGCAGGGCGGAGAGGATGCCGACGAGGCGGGTGACACCCGCCATCTCGGCGGCGCACGGGACGCAGGTCCGCACGTGCGCGGCGAGAGCGCGCGCATCCGCCGCGGACAGCTCGTCCACGGCGTAGCGATCGATGAGGTGGCGCGCTCGGTCGCAGGTCATGACATGAGTGAATGCCGGGCCGGGCCGGAAAAGTTGCAGGCGGGCCGCGGGATCCTGCGATCCGCCCCCGCGGACCCCCGCCGCCGGCGGCTCGACGGGTCCGGGCCGGGGGCCGTGGACCGGCGGGGCCGGCGGGCCGACTCGCCGGGGCGAGCCTGCGACCGGGCCGGCGGACTGGTACCCCCAACCGGATTCGAACCGGTGATCTCCACCTTGAAAGGGTGGCGTCCTAGGCCTCTAGACGATGGGGGCCCCGGCCGGCCGAGTCTAGCAGGCGCCGTCCGGGACCCCGGGATGCGCTCATCGCCGCGGCGACGGACGCGGCCGGGGCCGCCGTCCTCACCCGCAACGTGCGCGACTTCGCCCTGACGCCGGTCCGGCTGGAAACGCACTGACCCGGGACGACGACGGCGTCAGCCGGGGCGCGCCCGGGGCCGCACCGGGGTGGCCGGAGCGACGGCGGGAGTGATCGCGCGCCCCGGGACGTCGCCGACCTCAGCCGCGCCAGAGGAGCGCGAGCACGGCCGCGGTGGCGAAGGCGGCGAACGATACGAGCGCGGCGAGTCCGCCCAGGACCGCGGCCAGGACCGCCCGACCGCCCGAGCCGTCGCGCCCCGCGCCATAGGCGCGCCAGGCGCCGAGAACCGCAAGCGCGGCGAACACGATGCCGAGGATGGCCGCACCCGAGGCCAGGAGCGGGATCTGGTTCGTGTCGCGGACCGTGAGCGAGTAGACGAGGTAGCCGATCGACCCGACGAGCGCGATCCCGATGAAGACCCGGGTGGGGGTCAGCCGGAGGGGACCGATGTGCGGGCCGCTCCGGACGTCCCGCCGCGAGCCGTCCGAGCGCCGCGGCGAGACCTGGCGACCAGGGTCGTACCCGGAGTCGTAGCCCTGGCTGTAGCGCCCGCTCACGGATCGTCCCGACGCACCGGCGAGGGGCCCATCCCCCCGCGGTTCCTGTGGTAGATCGCCACGTTGTGGCTGACCCGCGGGCGGGCGAGGCCCGCGGCCAGCGTCGTCCCCCCGTCGCCGAACGCCGCGCCGAGCAGCTCGCGCGCCTCTTCGAGGTCGGCGAACGTCCAGAACGCGTGGATGACGCGCACCCGGAACCCGTGCGTGAGGTACCAGCCGTCGCGGCGGCTCCACGCGAGCGTCTCCGCCGCGATCCCCGGCTCCGCGCGGACGTGGTCGTCGCGGCCGTAGTCGTGGACGACCAGGAGGCGGCCGTCCGGGCGGAGGATGCGGTCCGCCTCCGCCACGTCGGCCTCCGCCGGGGGCCGGTATGCCGTCCACAGGGCGACGACCACGTCCGCGCAGGCATCGGGCAGGCCGGTCGTGGCGGCGTCGCCGACCGCGACCCGGACGGCGTCGCCGAGGTCGGCGGTCGCGGTGCGGAGCGCCGCCTCGCGCGGGTTCCTCTTGCGTCCGCGCCCGGCGGGCGGCACCAGCGCCGTCACCCGCGCTCCGAGGCCGACGAGCTGGCGCGCCCGCAGGCCGCGATCCGCGTCCACGAGGACCACGTCGCGGTCGCCGACCGGCCCGAGCGCCTCCAGGGCGCGCGGGATCTTGGCGTCGGCGTCGAAAGCCGCGACGAGGCGGGACGCGACGCCGTCCTCCGGGAGCGGGAACGGAGTGTCGGACACGGCCCCACGAGTGTAGCCCGCGGCCCGGGCCGACGGACGCACGGTGGCGGGGGCGGGGCGAGCGGCGGGGCCCCGGGCCCCCGAGCCGGGCAGGACGCCCGGGCCGGGGCGGGGCCGCGTGGGTGGCGGGCACGCGGACCTGGGTCGTGTGCCGCTGTGACCCGGAAGCATCAACTCCGAGGCTCGGATGTCGCCGCGATGCCTGGGGCGCACGGATGTGACCGATCCGGGGCCTGGAACGGCCCCTCAGCGGTCCTCGTGATGCCCCGGGGTCATCGGGGCGACAGCGGTGCACGTGAGAACGTGACTGCCAGTCACAGCGCGGGCGCTGCATGGGTCGCGGCCCGGCGGGGTGGCCGGACCGGCGGCGGCCCGGAGGCGGTGCGCGGCCCGGCCGCGGGTCACGGGACGGCCCGGCCGGAGCCGCAGGACACGGTGCGCGGCGGCTGGCCGCGGGGTGGCCGGACCGGCGGCGGCCCGGAGGCGGTGCGCGGCGGCCCGGCGGCGGTCGGCGCCGCACGGACACGCGGAGGCGGCCGCGCGCGAGGGGCCGGAGCCGCCCATGGCCGCTCAGCTCATCCGCACTGCGCGATGTCCCGCCACTTCTGGACCTCGTCGGTCACGAGCATCGATCCGTCGGTCCCGTACGTGACGGTCACCGTCCGGTTGGGGATCTCCCCGCACCCGGCGTCCTTCTCGACCGCCTCCCACGAGCCGCGCGTGTACTTGTACTGGAGCGCCTGACCCTCCGTGAGCGGCAGCGAGATCTCCCACGTGCCGTCGGCCCCCTTCGTCATCGCCGTCTTGCCCGGGTTCCAGCCCTGGAAGTCGCCGGCGATGAAGATGGTGGCATCGGGCGGGGTGTCGGCCGGGGGCGTGACGCGGAACGTCGCCGTCACCGGGCGCGCCTGGGCAGAGCTGCCCACGGCCGCCGACGGTGGCGACAGGTTGAAGCTCGCGTCCTGGGCGGCGACCCGGTAGTGATACGTGGCGCCGGCGCTGACGGTGTCATCCGTGAACGTGGGCTCCACCGTCGCCGAGATCCGCGTGAACGGACCGTCGGCCGAGCCGGACCGCTCGACCACGTAGCGCAGGAGGTCGGGCGCGGCCACCGGCTGCCAGTCGATGGTGACCGACGTGTCCGAGCTGGCCGAAACGACCAGGCCGGCAGGGGCCGGGGGCGGGGCGGTGTCCGCCCCGGGGACCGCCGTGAGGGCGACCGCGTCGCCCGCGGCGTACGGGATCCCGCCTCTCCCCGCGTACGCCCACGTCGTGCCGCCGTCCGTGGAGACGCGGGCGGCGACGTCGTACGTGCCGGTCGCCTCCGGGCGGACGCCGCCCACGTACCGGTCCGCGCCGTCCGCGGGCGCTTCCCAGGAGGCATCGGCCCAGGTCCAGCCGTCGCCGGCCGGATCCGATCCCGTGGCCCCGAGACCCACCTGGACGCGGACGCCCACGGCCGGGGTCGCGCGCCCGGTCACGCCGTCCACGGTGACGAGGACGCCGATCGGCGCCCCGGGCTCCGTCGCGGAGAGCGGCTGGCTCACGGTCGCGGGCGCGTCCACGCGCGCGTCGGCGATGGTCAGGCGCGGGAGGACGGTCGCCTCGCCCGAGGGCGCCCCGGCGATGCCGGCCGCGTCCACCGCCTCGATCACGTAGTGGTAGGTCGTGCCCGGTCGGGCGGACGCGTCCGTGAAGGACTGCGCGCCCACCTCCGCCACCGGCGCGTAGCCGCCGGGGAGGAGCGACCGCAGCACGCGGTACGAAACGGCGCCGTCCGCCGGCTGCCAGGCGAGGACCACCCCGCCCGGGCCCGCCGTCGCCGTCACGCCGGCAGGGGCGGCCGGGCCCACGAGGTCCACGCCCGGTCGGGTCAGGAGCACCGCGCTGCCGCGCGCGGGGAGCGTCATCGTGACGGCGCCCGCCCCGACCGTGACCGTCCCCCCGTCGAGGGCCGAGTCGAGGACCGCTCCGTCGGGGAGGTACCCGGCCACCGGGACCGTCACCGTCCGTTCCGCGTCGGAGACGTTCAGGATCGTGACCGCCGCCTCTGCGTCGGTCCGTCGCCCGAATGCCAGCGTCCCGGCGGCATCGTCGGTCAGCAGGAAGCGCAGGTCGCCGGTCTTGAGGGACTCGTGCGCGCCGCGGAGGGCGCCCAGCTTCGCGTACCACTCGCGGAGCGCCGCGTCCTCGGCGCCCCATGGGTAGGCGCGCCGGTCGTCGGGGTCGTCCTGGCCGGTGATGCCGACCTCGTCGCCGTAGTAGATGGAGCTCATCCCCGGCCACGTGAGCTGGAGCGCCGCCACCTGGCGGAGCTTCGCCTTGCCCTCCGCGAGCGCCGCCGGCTGGGTCTTGGCCGCATCGTTCTCCTCTCCCGGCGTGAGCGTCCAGAGGATGCGCGTGGTGTCGTGGCTGTCCACGAGGTTCATGAGCGCGGCCCACGCCTCCGGCGGGTACTGCGCCATGACGTTCTCCATGCGCGAGGCGAAGGCGCTGGGCGCAAGGCCGGCGATGGCGCCGTCCAGGTCGGCCGTATCGCCGTTGACCAGGCCGATCACCGCGCGCCGGAAGCGGTAGTTCATGACGGAGTCCGCCTGGTTCCCCAGGAGCCAGGGCGCGGCGTTCCCCCACTGCTCGCCGAGCACGAGCGCGTCCGGGTCGGTCTCCTTGGTGGCGATCCGGATCGACTTGACCATGCCCTCGGAGAGGTTGTCCATGACATCGAGCCGCCAGCCCGAGGCGCCCGCCTGCAGCCAGCGCCGGACGACCCCGTCGGGGCCGACGAAGACGGCGTTCGAGTCCGGCGATTCGACGAGCTCGGGGATCGTGTCGAAGCCGAACCAGCCGACGTAGTAGGTGTCGTCCCCGCCCGCGGTGGAGGGTGCACAGGGCGACGGCTCGTTCGTGTCGGGCTTGCGGAAGGTGAACCAGGAGCGCCAGGGCGAGTCGGCCGACTCGCACGCGCCCACGGCGTCGTACAGGCGCGCCCGGTCGAACCAGGGCGACGAGGACGAGACGTGGTTGAAGACCCCGTCGAGGACGACGTGGATGCCGCGATCCTTCGCGGCCGCGACCAGCGCGTCGAAGTCGGCCTGCGTCCCGAGGCCCGGATCGATGTAGCGGTAGTCGAGCGTGTCGTAGCGGTGGTTGGAGTTCGCCGCGAAGACCGGGTTCAGGTAGAGGACGGTGACGCCGAGGTCCCGGAGGTCGTCGAGCTTGGCGGTGATCCCGGCGAGGTCGCCCCCGAAGTAGTCGCGCCCGAGCGGCTGCTCGTCGCAGGTGACGCCCTTGTACGCGCGGCAGTAGCCCTCGGGCAGGTCGGTCCAGGCCTTCTCGAGGATCGGGTTCCCGTACTGCTCGGGCTGCCGGTAGACCTCGGCACCCGTGGTGCCGGGGGTGGCATCCGGGCTCGGGTCGTTGGACGGGTCGGCGTTGAAGTAGCGGTCCGGGAAGATCTGGTAGACGACCGCCCCGTGCGTCCAGCCGGGCGTGGTGAAGTCGGGGCGGTACGCGGCGATCTGCCACGACGAATCGGGGCTCTCCGGGTAGACCTGCCCGGTCCCGCCGTCGTTCGCCTCTCCCCCGTTGTCGCCGGGGACCTGGTCCTCGTAGTACCGCGTGGTGGGCCCGTCGCGGACGATGAACCGGTACGAGTAGAGGTTCGGCTGGGGCGGGGTGGTCAGGGTCGCCTCCCACCAGTCGTAGCCGTGCGCGCCGCCGGTCCGGTCGGTGGCGACCACCCTCATGGGCACGAGCACCTGGAGGCCCGCATCGTGGTCCCAGACGCGGACCGTGGCGTCGGTGAGGTCGCCGGCGCCGGCACGCAGGCGGAGCGCGACCTTGGTGCCGGCGGGCACCGCACCGTCGGGCGAGCGGTACAGGTCGGAGCGGCTGTCGTGGAGGAGGTCCCCCTCCGCGATCGTCCCGTCGTGCAGGAGTGGTGGCAGGTCCGGGGCGAGGTCCGCGAACGCCGGCGTCGGCGTGGGCACGGACGTCTGCGGGCTCGTGGGCGCCGGGGTGGGCTGGGGGGAGCAGGCGGCCATGCCGGTCGCGACGGCGCAGGCCGCGAGGACGGCCGCGACACGACGCCGGAACCCCCGGGGGTTCGATCGTCGCTGGATGCGGGTCATCATGGTCTCCTCCGGGGCGCCGGGCGCCCGTCCTGGTCGCGGCCGGCAGGCCCGCCGGCGGTGCGTGACGTCGTCATCGACAGTCCGGCGCGCGCGTGCCCGCTCATCGGGCGTGCAGGACCCGGGCCGACCGGGCCGGCAGGTCGACCGCGGCCGAGCCGTCGGGGGCCACGCCCACCGCCGCGCCCGAATCCCAGGGCCAGCCTGCCCAGGTCACGGGCTCGAGGGTCCGGCCGCCGAGTGCGGGGAGCGCGAGATCGAGGCGCGCCGGCTCGTCGCCGGCGTTGATGCAGACGACGAACGCGTCCGCGTCGTCCCGGCGGGCGTACGCGGCGGCCATCCCGGATGCGCCTGCGGGCTCGAAGGCGCCGCGCCGGAGGACCCGGTGGGCATGGCGGAGTGCGATCAGACCGCGATAGAACTCACGGAGGTCGCGGTCCCATGCGGCCTCGTCCCAGGGGAACGCGCCTCGCGAGAGCGGGTCCATCTCGCCGGCCAGGCCCACCTCGTCGCCGTAGTAGATGCACGGCGCCCCCCCGACGGTGAGGAGTACGAGGGTGGTGAGCCGGGCCCCGTCGCGGTCGCCGGCGCACATCGACAGCAGGCGCGGCGTGTCGTGCGTGTCGACGAGGTTCATCTGCACCGCGTTGATCGCGGGGTCGTAGGCGGTGAGCGCATGCTCGAGGCGGTCGAGGAACGTGGGGCCGTCATCGCGGTGCACGTTCGCTCCGACCGTCCCGTGCTGGCGGATCACCCGCTCGTCGCGATGGGCGCCGGCACAGAAGGAGAGGGCCGCGAACCCCGTCGGGTAGTTCATGTAGGCGTCGAACTGGTCGCCCTGGAGCCAGCGGTGGTCCTCGTGCCAGATCTCCGCGACGATGTAGGCGTCGGGGTCGATCGCCTTCACGCGGCGACGGAACTCGCGCCAGAACTCGTCGTCGTCGATCTCCGCGGCGACGTCGAGCCGCCACCCGTCGGCCCCGAAGCGGATCCAGTGCTCGGCGACGCCGAAGATGTACTCCCGCACATGCGGGTTGTCCGTGTTGAGCTTGGGCAGCGCCGGGAGGTCCCACCAGGCGCGGTAGCCCAGGGTGGAGATCGACTCGCTGCCGAAGTCGGCGATCGCGTCGAGGTCCTCCACCGACCGCTGCAGCGGCTCGTTCGGGTAGGCCCGGAGCGGCCGCCCGGCGGCGAGCGCCTCGCGATCCACGTGGAACCAGTCCACGTAGGGTGAGCCCAGGCCGCACTCCAGCACGTGGTTGAACGGCCAGAAGCCGCGGCTCGCGTGGTTGAAGACGCCGTCGAGCACGACCTTCATGCCGCGGCCGTGGGCGGCGTCGAGCAGGGCGCGCAGCGCGTCGTCTCCGCCGAGCAGCGGGTCCACCGCGAGG
>JAKOQS010000009.1 GCA_029778235.1 Chloroflexota bacterium
CCCGGGCCGGCGGAGCCGATCCCCACGTACGTGGAGCCGGCCAGCGCGGCGGCCGCGATGCCGGAGGCCGACGAGCCGCCCCTGCCCGACGAGGAGCGAGCCCGAAGCGCCGCGGCCTCGGCCGCGGCGACCGTCCCGTCGGAGGCGGGACCGGGGGCGGTTCTGCACGTGCGCTTCGCCGGGTCCGCGGCCCCCGACGCCCTGGTCCGCGCGATGGAGGGGGTCCGCGAGGTCCTCCGCGCGCGCCCCGGCCCCACCCGCGTGGTCGTGCACGTGCCGCAGGGCGGTGGTCGCCCGCCGCTCCCGATGGAGCTGCGGACGGGCGTCGCGTACGACGCGGAGCTGCGGGCCGAGGTCGCCCGGCGCCTGGGGCCCTCGCTCGTCGACCTGAGCCTCGCGTAGGGACGCGTCCGCGCGAAGCGCCCGGTGGCGGGCGTCGGCCCGGCACCCCCCGAGAGTGGCGGCGCCCGCGTCGTGACGGGTGGGCGCCGGCGTCAGCCGGCCGTCGAGCCCTCGGCCGACTCGGCCTGCTGCGCGCGGAGCGCCTGCACGACCGCGAGGTCCTCGTAGAACTCGGCGCGCACCGACTTCTCCTGGTCGGCGTCGAGGCCCATCTCCTTCGCGATCTGCCCGAGCGTCGCGTTCTCCTCGGCGGAGATCAGCCGGCTCGCGGCGCCCACGCGGTAGCAGGCGCGGAGGAGGGCAGTCTTCTGCTCGGTGGTCGCCCGTGACGACCAGTCGCGGGTGATGATGTAGTCCTCGGTCGCACCGTACAGGCGCGACTGGGTCTTCGCCATCTCCACGACCAGCACGGCCTCGGCCTCGGGGATCCCGCCGGTCTGCGTGACGATCCGCTCCATCTCGCTGGTCTCGGCCGTGTCGGCGTCCATGTCCGCGAGCGCGGCCCGGCTGAGGATGTAGGCGAAGCCTGCGAGGTACCGCGCGCGGTCCTCCGGCATGGCGTCGAGCTCCGCCGAGATCCGGCGGATCACCTCCGCCTCCGCCTCCGCGTCGGCCACGGGCTGCCCGCTGGGATCGAGCGGCGGCGGGCGCTCGACGATGTCCTTCTCCTGCAGGCCGAGGTAGCGACGCCAGGACATGTGGTGACTCCGTTCTGGGCGGACGATGGGGCGACGTGATGGGCCGCGGCCGGTCGGGCGACAGTGCGACGGCGCGCACAGGGTACACCGACGCCCGTCGGACCCGGCGCGGGACGCCGGCAGGGGGCTCAGCGTGGGCGCGATCAGCGCCCGATCCGGGCGCGACCGGTGGCCCGATCCGGGCGCGCGAGACGCGTGGGGTACGCTGCGTGCTGCGCGTCGCGGCGCCGCCGCGACTGCCGGAAGGGGAGGGGAACATGGACCAGGAGCGCGTCGAGGTCGCGCCGGGGTTGGCGCTCGCCATCCGACGATGGCCGGCTGCACCAGCGTTCGCCGCGTCCGCGTCCGCTCCCATCGTCCTCGTCCACGGGCTCTCGTCGAACGCCCGGACGTGGGACGGCGTGGCCGCGGTGCTCTCTGCGTCCGGGCACCCGGTGATCGCCGTGGACCAGCGCGGTCACGGCCTCTCCGACCGGCCGGAGACCGGCTACGACGTCCCGACGGTCGCCGCCGACCTGGACGCCGTGATCGACCGGCTCGGCCTGGACCGGCCTGTCGTCGCGGGCCAGTCGTGGGGCGGCAACATCGTGCTCCAGCTCGCCGTGGACCATCCGTCGGCCGTCCGCGGGATCGTCTGCGTGGATGGCGGCCTGATCGAGCTCGTCGAGTCGTTCCCGGACTGGGAGGCCTGCGCGGAGGCGCTGGCGCCGCCGCCCCTCGACGGGATGCCCGCCGTCGAGCTCGAGGCGCGGATCCGGTCGGCGCACCCCGACTGGTCCGACGCGGGGGTGTCGGCGACCATGGGGAACTTCGAGGTCCGCCCCGACGGCACCGTCTCGCCGCGCCTGACCCGGGAGCGCCACATGACGGTGCTTCGCGGTCTCTGGGACCATCGGCCGTCGGCGCTGCTCGAGCGGCTCCGGACGCCCACGATCTTCGTCCTCGCCGACACGGACGACACCGACTGGACCGCGACGAAGCGCCAGGCGGCCGATCGCGCCACCGCCGCCGCGCCGACCGCCCGCGTCCGGTGGTTCGCCCACGCCGACCACGACATCCATGTCCAGCGTCCGGGCGAAGTCGCCGGTGTGATGATCGACGCGTTCGCCGACGGCTTCTTCCGATGAACGAGCGCCTGCCGCGGCTCCTCGCCGTCATCGGATCGGGAGAGACCGCCCCCACCATGGCCCGGGTGCACCGTGCCATCCTCGAGCGACTCGGGCCGCCCCCAGTGCCGGCGGTCCTCGTGGACACGCCCTACGGCTTCCAGGAGAACGCCGACGATCTCTCGGGCCGGACCATGGACTACTTCCGCGAGACGGTCGGCAGCCCGATCGGGGTCGCCTCCTTCCGCTCGGCCGCGGTGGACGGGCTGACGCGGGCCACCGCGGCCGCCCGCATCCGTGAGGCGCGCTACATCTTCGCGGGCCCGGGGAGCCCAAGCTACGCGCTGCGCCAGTGGTCCGGCACCGAGATCCCGCGCCTGTTCGCCGAGAAGCTCGCGACCGGCGGTGCCGTGGTTCTCGCCAGCGCCGCGGCACTGACGACGGGGATCGCGACGATCCCCGTGTACGAGGTCTACAAGGTCGGCGAGGATCCCCGGTGGCTGCCCGGCCTCGACCTCCTGTCGCCCGCGACCGGCCTTCGGGCCGCCGTCGTCCCGCACTACGACAACAACGAGGGCGGCACCCACGACACCCGCTTCTGCTACATGGGGGAGCGCCGGCTGGCGACCCTCGAGAGCGACCTGCCGGACGACGCGTTCATCCTCGGGGTGGACAGCCACACGGCGCTGGTCTTCGATCTCGACGCGCGGACCGCGGCCGTGGCCGGGCCGGGTGGTGTCACCGTCCGCGTCCGCGGGCGGAGCATGGTCTACCCCACGGGCTCGACCGTCTCGATCGACGAGATCCGGGACGCCGCAGCGGCGCTCCGCTCGGGCGCCGCCTCGGCCACCCGCGCGACAGGCGGCACGCAGGTGGCCGCCGACCGTGCCGGGGCCGCAGTCCCGGGCGCGGGCGCGACGCGGGTCCCAGGGGCCGATCCCACCGGTGGGCCCCGCGAAGGCGGTCTCGCGGAGACGGTCGCCGACGACGAGCGCGCGTTCGACACCGCGATCGCACAGCGCGATGCCACGGCCGCCGTCGCCGCCATCCTGTCGCTCGAGGAGACCACGGTCTCCTGGTCGCGGGACACGGGTGACGCGTCCGACTACGAGCACGCGCGGTCCGTCCTCCGGTCGCTCGTCGTGCGCCTCGGCGACCTCGCGACCGAGGGCGCCCGGGACCCGCGGGAGGCGGTCGCGCCGTTCGTGGATGCGCTCGTGGCCCTGCGCCTGCGCGCACGCGAGGCGAAGGACTGGGCGACCTCCGATGCGATCCGCGACCGTCTCGTCGATGCCGGCATCGAGGTCCGCGACACCCGTGACGGCACCGAGTGGGACCTCGCGACCGGCCCCGGGGGGACGGCGGCGGCCCCCGGCGGCTGACAGGAGGGGGCCATGCGGCCCCTCCCCCTGGCCAAAGGCTACAGGCGGGCGGTCACTCCGCGCTGATCTGCCACTCCTCCACGACGATCTCCACGACCTCGCCCGACGCCAGCCCCGCGGCGATCATCGGGAGCGTCCGTCCACCGATCGCCGCGCGCACCTCGCGGCCGTCCGACAGCATCCCCGACACCATCCCGATCGGCTCTCGGCCGTCCCAGTCGATCGCCGTGACACGCAGGGGCAGTCGCGGGACCGCGTCGCGCGTGTCCGATGGCTCCATCCGTCCTCCGCTCATCGTGGCTCCGGCGAGCTGCGCGACCCCGCCTCGCGCATGGCCGGCCGGCCCGCCGACTACTGGTACCGAGGCCGGGATTCGAACCCGGATGCCCTCGCGGGCGGCCGATTTTGAGTCGGCTGCGTCTGCCGTTCCGCCACCTCGGCCAGATCCGGGCCGGCCTCCGCTGCTGGGCAGCGACCCGTCGGCCCGGCCCCGATGGTACCCCGGGCACGAGGTGCCGGGCCGCGCGCCCGGACCGCCCGGGCGCCTGGCGCCCGCCACCCGCGGGCCGCCGCCGCTCCCGCGACGACCGTGCCGCCAGCGGCCTACTCGGTCACGGTGAACGGCCCGGCTGCCGGGATCGTGTCCACGGCGTCGCCCGTGGCCCGGAAGCAGACCATCCCGTACAGGCCCGGCGTCATCGCCACGACCGCCGATGCGGACCCGTCGCCCTCGACGGTGACGAACCCCGGGAGGTCCACGAAGTCCGGCTGGTTCGACGGGTCCGCCGCGGTCGCCATGTAGTCGAGCAGCGACTGCCAGTCGGCGCCCTCCTTGAACCGGAGGACCGCAAGGCCGGAGACGTCGCCACCCGACGCGTCAAGGACCACCAGCGCGTCGCCGGCCGGGAGCGTGCCCGGACTGCCGTCGTCGCAGGTCTTCCCGTCGAACGTGACGGTCATCTTCGCCGGGAGCACGAAGGGCTCGGGTCTGGGCTCGCCCCTGCGCAGGCCCCCGAGGAACTCCCGCGTGAAGCCCGCGACGTCCGGCCGCACGGCGTACCGGACCGGCGTGCCGGCCGCGTCGCGCACGAGCCGGCCCGAGCTGGGTCCGGTCCCCTCGACCCCCAGCGTCGCGTCCGTGAACGTCGCGAGGTCCGGCCGGACGAGGAGCACCGTTGCGAGCTGGTCCCAGAAGTAGTTGCCCTCGCCGATGAGGAACGGGTTCCGGGTCAGCAGCTCGTACGCGACGTCCGCTCCGGCGGCGGCATGATCCTTCTCGAGCTCGGCGTAGGTCTCCTTCGTCACCGGCACGTCGTTCGTCGCGTCGAGTGGGACGAGCGTGATCGGGATGCCGGACGCGAAGACCGCCGCCGTCGCCGCGGGGTCCACCCACAGGTTCCACTCGGCGCCCACCGCGGTCGGATCGCCGCCCTCGGGGACGTTGCCGCCCACGTCGATCGCCCCCGCCATCGCGTGGACCCCGGCGATCCGTGGGCCCAGCGTGGGATCCGCGGCGAGCGCCTGCGCAAGGTTCGTCATGGGCCCGAGGGCGAGGATGGTGACGGGCGTCGGGCTCTCGTCGATGGCGGACCGGATCAGGCCGACCGCATCCCCCGGCCCGACCGCCACGGAGTCCAGCGAGAGGCCGTACCCGGCATCCGAGCTGTCGCGCCATGCCGCCGGGAAGGCGCGCCGCCCTTCGAGCGGGTCGGCGGTCCCGGGGGCGACGGGGATGTCGGATCGGCCGAGCTCCTTGAGGAGGCCGAGGACGTTCTGGGCGCCCGCGTTCGGATGGACCAGCCCTGTGCCGGAGACCGTGACGGCGCGGATGTCCACTCGCGGGTCCCGCGCGAGGTACGCGAGGGCCATGATGTCGTCCGAGCTCATGTCGGTGTCCACGATCACCGGGAGCGCGGCGGGGGAGGGCTCTGGTGTCGCCGCCTGGGCCGGGGAAGTCGCGGGGACGGATGACGCGAGCGGCCCGACCGTGTCGGCCGGCGCGGCCGCCGCGGTCGATGACGGAGCCGGGGAGGGGTTCGTCGCCGAGCACGCCCCCGCGAGCGCGAGCGCCGCCAGGGCGACGACCAGGACCATGGTTCGGGCGCGCATGAGCGATCCTCCCGGCGCGTCGCCATCCCGCCCACCGACGCGGAGGCGGCCGGCGGAGCCGACGCAAGGTTGCAGGGGTGCCGGGCCGACGGCAAGGGCCGTTCGGCGCACCCGCCGCCGGACGGGTGCGTGCTAGAGTCGCCACCGCCCCCTGTCCGGCCGCGACGAGACGGAGGACCGCACCGACCGTGTCCCAGGAACCCGGACGCAGCACTGCCGGCGGCGCAGCCGCGGGCGGCGCCGTCGCGCCCGACGACGCGGTCGCGCGGCGCGACGCGATCCTCGTGGAGCGGGCGCGGGCCGGCGACCTGACCGCGTTCAACGACATCGTCGCGCTGCACCAGGACTTCCTGCACGGGCTCGTCGCCCGCGTCGTGCCGGACATCGACCAGGCCGACGACGTGACCCAGGAGGCGTTCTTCCGCGCCTACCGGCAGCTGGGTGCGTATCGCGGCGGGAGCCTCCGGAGCTGGCTGGCGCGGATCGCCATGAACGCCGCGCTGGACCTGCAGCGGGCGCGCCGGCGCCGGCCCACCCAGCCGTACCCGGAGCTGGAGGACGACACGTGGCAGCCACCGGCGGGCGACGATGTCGATCCCGAGCACATCGTCATGACGGGCGAGCGTCACGCTGCGATCGCCGCGGCGCTCGCCGGCATCACCGCGGACCAGCGCGCTGCGATCGTCCTGTTCGACGTCGAGGGATTCGACTACGGCGAGATCGCCGAGATGACCGGCGTCTCGCTGGGCACGGTCAAGTCGCGGATCCATCGCGGTCGCCTGGCGATGCGCGGCCTGCTCTCCGACCGGCTGGAACTCTTCCGGGAGCGATGACGTCAGATGGCCGTGTCCAGCACCTCCACCGCCGACCACGCCGCGCACGACGCGCTCCTGCTCGCCGCGCTGGCGTCCGGCGACACGCTCGCGCCGGCGGACCGGGCCCGGGCGGACGCGCTGGTCCACGACTGCCCCGATTGCGCACTCCTTCTCGCGGACCTCGCGGCCATCCGCGCGGCCACAGCCGACCTGCCGGGGCCTCCGCGACGGCGTGACTTTCGCCTCACGGACGCGGACGCGGCACGGCTGCAGCCGTCCGGCTGGCGGCGGATCCTCGCCGGCTTCGGCTCGCCGCGCGCCCGCCTGACCGGCCCGGCTGCCGCCGGTCTCGCCACGCTGGGGATCGCGGGCCTGCTGTTCGCAGCGATCCCATCCGCGCCCACGGCTGGCACCGCGTCGATGAACGCGACCGCCCCGGCGGCGGACACGTACGCGGGTTCCCAGGCCGCGTCCGCGCCGCCGATGGAGATGGCGCTCCCGGCTCCCAGCGAGGCACCGGCTGGGGCCGGCGGGGGAGAACGGGCGACGGCGCCGTCAGCCTCGCCGGGCGCCGACGCGAAGACGGCGCCCGAGGTCCCCGCCGCGGCCGGCTCGCCCGGGGAGTCCGCTCCCGCCATCCTGACCGCCCCTGTCGACGGAGCCTCGCCCGAGCCGGACCTTGCCGGCGGGGCTGCGGCGGACTCCGGTGGCGCACAAGCGGCACCGCCGGCCGGGGACGTCGCGCCGCCGACGGGCGGCAGCGAAGGGAGCGGCGGCGCCCCGTGGCTCGTCGCCGGGTCCCTGGCGCTCCTCGCAGCTGGACTCATCCTGGGCGCGCTTCGGCTGGCCGGGACGCGCGTGATCTCCCGCTAGCGCCGCCCCACCGCGGGGCGAGGTCCGATGACGGGTCAGCCGCGCCCGGCGGCCGACGCCGCGACGGGCTCGACGAAGTCAGCAGCCGGGAACCGGAAGGTCCCGAGGACCTGATCGAAGAACTCACGCGATGCCGGATCGTCGCCGGCGCAGGACATCACGTACCAGGTCGTGCCGCCGACCGAGGCGGTGGCGCGGAAGACCGTCCGCCCGGGTTCGTCCCCGGCCACCTCGGCCACCCGGAACGAGACACCGTCGGCGACGACCTCGTGCGTGGTCCCGTCGATCACGGTCGGCTGGGACGTCGCGCATCGACCCACGACGAGGCTCGCGGTGGTGTCGGACCCCTCGACCGGCCCTGCGAACACGTCGTGCGGGGAGCGCGAGTCTGCCGGCGGCACGTGGCCCGTGAATCCCCAGGCCTTCGGCATCGAGACGGAGTAGCCCAGCCACGGCGAGGCGAGGTCCACCCAGCCCGACGGGGCATCGCCCGCCGGGCGGACGATCGGCGCGTCAGTGTCGCGCGCTGACCCGTCCGGCGCGCCTCCAGCGAGCACGGGTCCGCCGCACCCCACGCAGAGCGCGAGGAGCGCGACCGCCGCCATGCCGACGATCCATCGGTCGATCGGACGGTGCCTGTCCACTGCTCGACCCCTGCGGGACGCGACTCCCAGGCCGGACGAAGTCCAAGCCCGGCGCGGCCTGCATCAATGGTACGGACCGCGCCACTCGGCCTGCTTCCGTATACGGCGCGATCGTGCGCCGCTCCTGGCACGGGTGCAAGGGCCGGACGGCCCTACCGCGTCGCGTCATCCGTTCGAAGGGCCGAATGGCCCCTTTCGGGAATGACGCGTGCTGCACGATGGCGACGGGGACGGGACTGGTCCGGACCAGTCGCGTCGATCGACGCCCGGCCGCTCCAACGCACGGGCGGACAGGGAGCGTCAGCGCTGCTCCGTCGCGCGTCCGCCCTGTGCGTCGGGGGCAGGCGCGGGGTCCTCCTGTCCGGGGCTATCCGGCGTCGCGGCGCCGCCGATCGCCGGCGTCGCCTCTGCCGCAGACGATCCCGCAGCCTCGGCGCTCGTGGCCGCCGCGACTGCCGCGCCCGCCCCTCTGGTCCCGAACATCTCGCCCCACGTCTCGGCGGCCCCGGGGTCCACGGGCACGCTGACGCCGACCGCCATGCGGCCGGACGGCGGTCGGACCGGCCCGGCGGGGCCCTCCGCCGCACTCGGCACCGGGGCGCCGAGCGCCTCGAGGATCTCCGCCTCGGCGGCCGCGTCCAGGCGGACCGGCGTCGCATCGACGCCGCGGCCGGTGAGCCACTCGGTCATCACGGCGTCGTACTCGGCCTTGACGGCGACGAGGAGGAGCGCCCGCCCGGCCTCCAGGTGGGACGCGACCCTCTTGACCATGTTCGTGCTCATCCGGCGCCCGATCTTCCGGCGCACCAGCGTCGTCCCGCCGCCTGCCAGCGCGCCGGCCACGAGGGCGCCGACGATGGTGGGGGCGAGGACGACGCCGCCGGCCGCGGCCGCGATGGACCACCAGTCCCAGTCGCGCTCCAGCTTCAGGCGGCCGTCCGGCGTGCGGTACGCGGTCGCGATGTCGAGGACGGCCACGTGGCGCGAGCGGGCCCACGCGCCAAGCTCGGCGTCGAGCGCCTCCGCCGCGCCCCGGCTCTCGAGCGGGCACACGAAGATCGTGCGCGTCCCCAGCACGTCCGTCATCTCTCCTCCCCGGGGCGATGGCCCGCCGTCGGTGCGACTGTAGCGCCCGCGGGGGCCGCCCGCCGTCCGTCCGGTCCGCCGTCCACCACCCCGGGAGGAGCGTGCCGCCCGGGTACACTGACGCGGTCGACCGTCCGCCCGCGCGACGCGCACGCCCGCCCGTCGCCCACCGCCGAGGGGTCCCGATGGAACGCCTGATGCTGCTCGACGGCAACGGGCTCATCTACCGCGGCTACTTCGCGCTCCCGCCGCTCTCCACGGCGAAGGGCGAGCTGGTCAACGCCGTCTTCGGCTTCACGTCGATCCTCCTGCGGGGCTTCCAGGACGTCCGGCCGGACTACGTCGCGGTGGCGTTCGACCTGCCCGGTCCCACGTTCCGTCACGAGGAGTACCGCGAGTACAAGGCGACCCGGAAGCCGATGCCCGACGACCTGCGGTCGCAGTTCCCGAAGGTCCGCGAGGTCGTCGCGGCCCTCCGGATCCCCGTGCTGGAGCTCGCCGGCTACGAGGCCGACGACGTCATCGGCACGCTCACCCTGCAGGCCGAAGGTCGTGGAGTGGACTCCACGGTCGTGACCGGCGACCTGGATATGCTCCAGCTCGTGAGCGACCACGTCCGGCTGATGACGACGCGCCAGGGCGTCCAGAACACCGTCTACTACGATCCGGCCACGATCCGTGAGCGGTACGGCCTGGCGCCGGGCCAGATGGTGGACTTCAAGGCCCTCAAGGGCGACTCGACCGACAACATCCCCGGCATCCCCGGGGTGGGGGAGAAGACGGCCGCGAAGCTCGTCGCCGACTTCGGCGACCTCGACGACCTCTACGCCCGCCTGGACGAGGTGAAGCAGGACAAGCTGCGGGTCGCGCTCGCCGATCACCGGGAGCAGGTCTTCCGCAGCCGGCACCTCGCGACGATCGTGCGCGACCTGCCCGTCGAGCTCGACTACGGCGCCGCGCGCATCGGCGACTACGACCGGGAGGCGGTCGTGCGGCTCTTCCGCGAGCTCGAGTTCCGTTCCCTGATCGACCGCCTGCCGGCGCGGGAGGGGGAGTCGGCGGACGAGGCGGCGGCCGCCGCGCGCGCCGCGCGCGAGGGCGGGATGCCGGCAGCCGTGGTCGGCGAGGCGCCCAAGGGCTGGCGCGGCGGCCGGGCGGCCCCGGCGCGCCAGG
>JAKOQS010000089.1 GCA_029778235.1 Chloroflexota bacterium
CGGGCACAGCTACCCGCGGGCCACGCTCGCCGCCGACAAGACCGGCTTCTTCGAGATGCAGACGCTGTACGACCAGCTGCAGCGCTACCGGACGTTCACGCGCTACGACGAGCTGTTCGTCACCGACATCCTCGTGAAGGACGGCGTCTTCTCGGCGCTGCTCGGGCTGGACACGGGGACCGGCGACACGGTCGCGATCCGTGGCAAGGCGCTCCTGATCGCATCCGGGGGCGGCGGCTGCCTCTACGGCTTCACGACGTACTCCCAGACCGTGACGGGCGACGGGATGGCGATGGCCTACCGCGCCGGCCTGCCGCTCGAGGACATGGAGTTCCTCCAGTTCCATCCGACGGGCCTTGTCCCCTCCGGGATCCTCATGACCGAGGGCTGCCGGGGCGAGGGCGGCTACCTGAAGAACAACCTGGGTGAGCGGTTCATGGCGAACTACGCGCCCAAGCTCATGGAGCTCGCCCCGCGGGACATGGTCTCGCGCGCCGAGACGGAGGAGATCCTCGCCGGGCGCGGCTTCAACACCCCCGAGTGGGGCGACTACCTCGAGCTCGACCTCACGCACCTCGGCGCGGAGCGGATCAACAGCCGCCTCCCGCTCATCCGCGAGGTGACGATCAAGTTCCTCGGGATCGACCCGATCGAGAAGCCGATCCCGATCCGGCCGGTCGCGCACTACTCGATGGGCGGGATCGAGACGGACATCACGGGCCGCACCCGGATCCCCAACGTCTGGGCGGCCGGCGAGGCGGCCTGCGTCTCGCTCCACGGCGCCAACCGCCTCGGCTCCAACTCCACCGCCGAGTGCCTGGTCTGGGGCGGGATCGCCGGCGGCGAGATCGCGGGCGAGCTCGCCGGGATGGCCGCCGCCGCACCGGTGCCCGCGGACGGCGTCGCGGCCGCCGAGGACCGGGTGAAGGGCGTCCTCGCGCGCGACGGCTCCGAGAACCTTTACGAGCTCCGCCGGGAGCTGCGGACGACGATGGACGACGAGGTCGGGGTCTTCCGCAACGGCCCGGCTCTCGCCGACGCGCTCGCGCGGATCCGGACCATCCGCGGGCGGATGGCGCAGGCGCCCGTCGCGGACAAGTCGCGCGTCTACAACTCCAACCTCATCCATGCGCTGGAGCTCGAGAACCTCGTCGACCTGGCCGAGGTCACCGTCGCCGGCGCGTTGGCCCGCGAGGAGTCGCGCGGCGCCCACGCACGACGCGACTTCCCCACCCGCGACGACGAGAAGTGGCTGCGGCACACGCTCGCCTTCCACACGCCCGATGGCCCTCGGTTCGACCACAAGCCGGTGACCGTCGACATGTGGAAGCCGGTCGAGCGCAAGTACTGACCCCGGGAGGAGATCGATGGCATCCCGTGCGCACCCGAACCGCCTGGGGATCAAGGGCTGGGTCGTCGGCGGTCGCTGGGGCTTCGCCCGCTACATGTACACGCTCCACCGGCTCACCGGCCTGGGCCTCCTCGCGTACTTCGTCATGCACATCTTCGTGACGTCCACGCGCGCGATCGGGCCGGAGAGCTGGAACCAGGCGATGGACGTCGTCTCGGGCCCGCTGTTCGCCTTCGGCGAGTACCTGGTCTTCGCGGCGTTCGTCTTCCACGCCATCAACGGGATCCGGCTCGGCGCGATCGAGCTCGGATATGCGGTCGGCCGGCCGATCGAGCCGGTCTACCCGTACGAGACCTCCGTCGGCCGGACACAGCGCCTGGCGAAGGCGGTGCTGATGATCGCGTTCGTGGTCGCCGTGTGGGGCGGCCTCGACTTCTTCGTGTGGAAGTAGGGAGGGTTCGGACGATGCGCGACAGGACCCTCTGGACGTGGCACATCGGCGCCGGGCTGGTGATCCTCGTCCTGCTCGGCCTCCACATGACGATCATGCATCTCAACGCGACGCTGGGGCTCCTGGGCGCCGGGAGCGCGGAGCCCACCGAGTGGGAGAGCGTCGCCGCGCGCGCGGGCAGCCTCTTCTTCACGCTGACGTACGTGCTGCTCCTGGGAGCGGCGCTCTACCACGGGTTCTACGGCTTCCGGAACATCCTCATGGAGCTGAACCCGGGGCGGACGCTCCGGACGGTCATCAACGTGGGCCTCTCGGTCGTGGGGCTGGCCCTCTTCGTCTTCGGGACGTGGGCGGCGCTCGCCGCGCCCGGCGCAGCGTCGATGGGAGGCTGACGTGACCGACGCAGCCGTGAAGCAGGCCACCTTCCACGTCCGGCGGTTCGAGCCCGGGAAGGACACCGAGCCGCACTGGGAGAGCCACGTCATCCCCCTGCTCCCGGGGATGACCGTCCTCGACGGCCTGTGGAAGGTCAAGGAGCTCTCCGCGCCCAGCCTCGCGTGGCGCTCGTCCTGCCGGATGGGCATCTGCGGCTCGTGCGGGATGCTCGTCAACGGGCGGCCGCGCCTGGCGTGCAACACGCAGATCGCCGAGCTGGGCACGGACGTCGTCGCCGTCGCGCCCCTCCCCAACTTCGCGATCATCAAGGACCTGGTGCCGGACCTCCGGCCCATGTTCGAGACGCATCGCGAGCTCAAGCCGTACCTCATCCGGGACGACGCGGCAGAGCAGGACGACCCCACGCTCGAGTACTGGCAGTCGCCCCACGAGCTGGAGCACTACCTCCAGTTCAGCTACTGCATCAAGTGCGGCTGCTGCATGGCCGCCTGCCCCACGGTCGCGACCGACCCGCAGTACGCGGGCCCGATGCCACTGGGGCAGGCCCAGCGATACAACACGGACTCCCGCGACGGCGGCTTCGGGGAGCGGAAGCAGGTGCTCTCCGGCGGGCGCGGTCCGTGGCGGTGCCACTTCGCCGGCGAGTGCTCGCAGGTCTGTCCCAAGGGCGTGGACCCGGCGAAGGCGATCCAGCTCATGAAGCGGGAGATGGTCTCCGACCTGCTGCGGATGCGGAAGCGCCGGGACCCGGCGCCGGTCGTCGCGCCGCCGACGGGCCCGCGCCGCGAGGAGATCCCGGCCGCGCCGGAGCGGACCGTCACGGAGGGCTGAGGCGGGGCGCCGTCCGCCCCCGGCGACCCGCGCAGATGCCCGCCGGCACTCGACGCGGCCGATCCAGCCTCATACGGTGCGCGAGCGGAGGGATGCTGCGGCGTCGCCGCTGACCTCCGGACGGATACGAGGGCGACGATGGCTGGCGGGGCGGAGGCCACGCGGCGGGTGGCCGCGGCGGCCATCGCGGTGATGCTCGGCCTGGCGGGATGCACGGGAGGTGCCGGGCCATCGGGGAGCCCGGCCGGCAGCATGGCCGCTGACACGGGCGCGTCCCCTGTGTCCGCGTCGCCGGACGCCACGGGAGCAGGGTCGACCTGGGACGGCCTCCCCGCCGGATGGTCCTACCTGTACCTCGATGATCCGGCACTTCGCCTCGGCATCCCTGCGGACTGGACCGTCGAGACCCCACCGGCCACGACCGATCCGGAGGTGATGGCGGGGCTGACGGGAGACGAGCGGCGCAACGCCGAGGCGTGGGATGCCGATGTCCTCCAGGGCAACGTTCGGAGCCTGGCGTCGGGCACCCTCCCCCAGCTCGGCGGCACGACGTTCGACGCGGACGTGGTCGTCTACGTCGAGTCGGGGGATCGGTCCCTGGAAGAGGCGATCCAGCGGGACGTGGATGTGACGAGTAATCTCATCCCGGGGGTCGCCCTCTCGCGCGGAGAGGCGCAGACGCCGCTCGGGCCGGCCGCGACCCTCACGTATTCCGGTCGCGTCGGCGACGATGAGCCATTCGTGTCGATGGACTACGTCCTGCTCCTGGACGACGGGCGGACGCTGACGATCGTCTTCACAGGGTGGGGAGACGTGGCTCGGCCGGACGCGATCACCCGGTTCGCGGCTCAGGCGATCTCGACGCTCGCTCGATCGGGCTACGCGGTGCGGTAACGCTGCCCTCAGCCCTCGCGCCGCGCGATCGCCCTGCGGATCGTCCGGAACGGGATGACCAGGTACGCCGACGCGACCAGGTACGCGAAGACCGCGACGGTGGGCAGGAAGACCCCCAGCACGATCGAGCCGATGAACATGCCGAGGCTCGCGGTGGACTTCCGCGTCAGGCCCGCCAGCTCATCGTCGGAGAGGTCGCTGCGGAGCAGCTCGCGAGCACGGATCGCGTAGCGCCAGAGCGCGTCCATCAGGAGGGCGATGACGAGGAGCACGATCCCGTAGAAGACGACCGCGACCCGCTCCGGCTCGGAGTTGCCCAGGTACTCGGCCATGATCTTCGTGGGGAACGGGAGGAACGCGACGACCATCAGGAGCAGGAGGTTGAGGCGGAGGAAGATCCCGTCCGCCCGCTCCACGTGGGCCGTGATCGCGCTGTGGCCGACCCAGACCCAGCCGATCGTCAGGTAGCTGATGACGTACGCGAGATAGGCGGGCCACTGCTCGGCCAGGGCGCCGACCAGGTCCTTCTCTGCGCCGAGCGGGATCGCGATCTCGAGGACGAGCAGCGTGATCGCGATCGCGAAGACGCCGTCGCTGAACGCCTCGAGTCGGTTCATGGGCAGGCCCCGTCCGATCGAGGGCCGGCCCGGCGCGCTCTTCTCCTGCATGTCCCCGATGGTACGGGACAGCACGGGCGAGCCGCATCGCTCGAAGGACGAGGCGGCCGACCGACCGGGCGGGCGACCACGGGTCGCGCCGCCCGCCCGCATCGCTCAGAGGACGAGCATCCCCCCGATGCCTTCCGCGCGCGCCCGCTCGTACACGAGGGCGGCGGCCGCGAGGTCCTCCACCGCGTGGCCCATCGCCTTGTACACCGTGATCTCGTCCGGCGAGGTCCGGCCGGGCCGGAGGCCCAGGACCACCTCCCCGAGCTCGGTGCCGGTCGCCGGGTCCAGCGCGGCGAGCTCCCCGCATCCGACGGGCGGCGCCTCGAATGCGCGGCGCGTCTCGACGAGGAGCCGGCCCGCGGCGGCGAGCGGTCGCGGCAACTCGCCGGCCGGGGGGTGGTAGCCCACCGACGTCACGTGGGTGCCGGGCGCGATCCACGCCGCGTCGATCACGGGCGTGCCGCTGCTCGTGCAGAGCGCGACGACGTCGGCGCCGCGGACCGCCTCCTCGATCGACGGGGCGACGCGGGCGCGCGAGTCCAGTGCAGCGAGGGCCGCCGTCTCCTCCGGGTAGAGCGACGCGACGCGGATCTCCTCGACCGGCCGGACGCGCGGGATCGCGGCGAGGTGGGCGCGGGCCTGGACGCCCGCCCCGACGACGGCAAGGACGCGGCTCTCCGGGCGGGCGGCGAGACGGCAGGAGAGCGCAGCCGCACCGGCGGTGCGCGCCGCGGTGATCGACGCACCGTCCATGAGTGCCACCGGGGCGCCGGTCGCCTCGTCGAAGAGGGCCACGAGCGCGAGATGCGACGGGAGCCCGAGCGCGCCGTTGCCCTCGAAGACGGAGACGAGCTTCACGCCGATCGGCCCGCCGCGGCGGTGCGCGGGCATCGACAGCAGGATCCCGGCGTCCGAGGCGACCTGACTGCGGGGCGGCGCGGCGACCTCGTCCCGGGTGAGCGCGGCGAAGGCGTCCGCGAGCGCGTCGACCAGGGCGTCCGGATCGAGGAGGCGGGCGACGTCCGCCCCGGTGAGCGTGAGCACGTCCATGTCATCCCCAGTGTCCCACGCGGCTCGGGACGGCGCGGCCGTCCGGGGTCGTCCCCGCGTAGACTCCGCACCGAGCCGTGACGCAGCCGATCGAGCCCTCCTCCACTCCGCCCGCCGCCACCAGAGGCGGCCGCTCGCCGCTGCTCGCTGCCGTTCTGTCCGCGGTGGTGCCCGGCGCCGGCCAGGCGTGGGAGCGCCGGTGGGTGGCGGCGACGGTCTTCCTGGCCCCCGTCGCGATCCTCGCCCTCGTCGCCGGGGTCGCCGTCGGGGCATCGTCGCTCCCCGCGCTAGCTGGCTCGCTCCTCGCTCCTGGCGCGCTGACGTCGCTGCTCGTCGTGGACCTCGCGCTGCTCGCGTGGCGGATCCTCGCGGTGATCGACGCGTGGCGGGGCGCGCGGTCCGGGCCGGGCACCGCGTCCGTCACTCCCGCCGCCGCCTCGCCTCGTCGCCGGGGCCGGACGGCCGGCGGGGTCGTCGTGCTCGTCGCGATCCTCGTGTTCGTCTCGGTGCCGCACGCGCTCGCCGGCTGGTACGCCGCGTCCGCATCGAGCGCGGTCGGGGCGATCTTCACCGCGGTGGACTCGGACCCCCTCGCCGGCCTCGACCCCGGCGGCACCCCGGGCGCGTCGCTCCCGGGCGACGAGCTGGCCATCGTCACGGCCGCGCCAACGGCGACGCCCGCCCCCACGCCCGTTCCGACGCCGACCCCGTCGGCACCCGCGAGCCCCCTCGGCTGGTACGGCCCGCCCGCGCCGCCTCCGACCCCCATCCCGGAGCCCACCCCGGAGCCGCTCATGAGCCGGATCAACGTCTTGCTGCTGGGAATCGACTCGGGTCCGGGCCGGAACCAGGCGCTGACCGACACGATGATCGTCGTCTCGCTCGACCCGGTCGGGAAGACCGTGAGCATGATGTCGATCCCGCGCGACACCGTGAACGCGCCCCTCGGGGACGGCGCCGCCTACCAGCCGAAGCTCAACTCGCTCCTCGCCTTCGCCACGCGCAACCCGGGCGCATTCCCGGGACGCAAGCCGATCCGCGTGCTCAAGGACACCATCGGGAACATCGTCGGCCTGCCGATCGACTACTACGCCTCGGTGGACCTGCCCGGCTTCATCAAGGTCGTCGACGCGATCGGCGGGATCGGCGTCTACGTGAAGGAGCCCCTGGCCGACTACCGGTACAAGGAGTACGGCTTCCGCGGGTTCTTCATCGATGCCGGGTGCCATCACATGAACGGCCAGACCGCGCTGGCATACGCGCGGATCCGTTACTCGGCCGGGCAGAACGACTTCACCCGCGCCGGCCGGCAGCAGCAGGTGCTCATCGCCGCCCGCGACCAGGTCGCGCGCAAGGGGCTCCTGCTCGACGTGCCCGCCCTCTTCGACGCGCTCGGCAAGACGATCCGGACCGATCTCCCGCAGGAGCTCGCCCCGCGGCTCGCCGCGTTCGCGACGGAGATCGACGCCCGCGACGTGACCCAGGCCGTGGTCCAGCCGCCGCTCGTCACGTACGGCCAGAACGCGTACGGCTCGGTCCTCGTCCCCGACCTCGTCGCGATCCGCGCGGTCGCCGACGGCCTCTTCAGCGCGACGGGGACGAAGCCGGTGGGATGGCCGCCGCCGGCGAGCCCGACCCCGACGCCCGACCCGGACGTCGCGAAGGCGCCGAAGCCGACGCCGCTCGTCTGCAAGTAGGGCCGCGGGCCTGGCCGAGGCCGCGCCGGGACCGCGCCGGCGAGGCTCCCACCCTCACGGGGCGACGCGCTGCCAGCGTGCCCCCTGGTCGAACGGGACGGAGATCGCCCGCGCGGGACGCGCCCCCGTGAGGTCGATGTCGATGATGCTCGTGCCGTCGGCCGTGTACCCGAGGACGCGCGTCCCGTCGGGTGACCACGTGAGGGGAGCGCCACGGAGGTCCGGGTGGTCCGGGGTGAACCGATCGGCGCCCTCGATCTCGACGATCACGACCTGGTACCCGACGACGTCGCTGCGCTGGCGTGTGAAGGCGAGCCTCGTCCCGTCCGGCGACCACGTCGGCCAGGCGTCGTCGGTCGCGCCGCCGCCCACCCGGAGCGAGATGTCGCGGGTGCCCGACCCGTCGGCAGCCACGACGAACACGTGCATCTCGGTGCCGTCCGGATCGGCCTGGTACGCGATGAGGTCTCCGCCGGGCTGCCACTGCGACTCGTGGAACGCGTAGAAGTCCCTCTCGGTGAGTGCATGGGGCACGCGTGCGATCCTGCGGACATCCGTGCCGTCCGCATTCATCACGTACAGGCCCGTGCTGTCCGGGGCGGCGCCCACGTCAGCGAAGAAGTCGCCCATGCCGGCGAAGGCGATCCGCGTGCCGTCGGGCGACCAGACCGGGTCGATCGCCGGGATCCGGGGATCACCGATCGCGCGAAGGTCCGTTCCGTCGCTTGCCATCGTGTGGATCCGGGGCAGCCCGTCCACGTACATCCAGCAGGCGATGCGGCGCGAGTCGGGAGCCCAGGCGAGGGGACCGGGCGCTCCCCCCGCGTACCCGCCGAATGCGTATTCCGGCGTGGGCGCCCTCGTCAGGACCGAGGTCTCGACGGTGCCGTCCGGATCGGTCACGACGATGGCGAAGTGATCGCCCGTCGCCCGCCAGAACGCGAGCTTCGTGCCGTCGGGCGACCAGGTCGGCAGGTGGTCGCCGCCGGTCCGGGCCGAGATGTCCCGACGGCCCGACCCGTCAGCCTCCATGAGCACGACGTGCCCCCCCTGCGTATCGAACGCGATGCGGCCCGCGCCGGCCAGGCCGTACGGCGCCGGCAGGCGCCGTAGGGCGCCGCTGCCCAGGACCGCGGCCAGCAGGGCCAGGAGCAGCATCGCGAGGATCAGAGCCCATCCGACGCGACCGAACGGCGCGATGGCCGGCCACGCCGATCCGACCGGCCACCAGCGGCCACGCCGGGGATGGGCGAGGGCGACGGAGCGCGCGAGATCGACCGCGTCCAGATCGGGCGCGTCGTCGAGGTAGCGCCGATAGGCCTCCTCGAAGCGGAGCTCGAAGCCGCTGCGCTCAGGCATCTCCGAGCTCCTTCCGCAGTCGGTCCATCACGCGCGACAGCCGCGACCGGATGCCGGATGCGGAGACCCCAAGGGCCCGGCCGATCTCCTCCGAGTCGAGCCCGGCGCCGTAGCGGAGGGCGATCACCGCGCGATCGTCCGCCGACAGGCGCGCGAGGGCCGTCGAGAGGTCCGCGCGGCGGATGGCGTCCGCAGCGGTGGCGTCCGGGCTGGACGGCTCGACGGCGAGCTCCGCGAGCCGGACGGGACGGCGGCGCCTGACGAGTTGGCGCGCCTCGTTCGCGGTGACGGCGACGAGCCAGGAGCGCACGCGCGACGGGTCCCGGACCGAGCCCAGCTTGCGCCAGGCGACGACGAGGGCAGCCTGGACAGCATCCTTGGCGAGGTCCGACTCGCCGCAGATCCCGAAGGCGACGCGGGCCATGTCCTGCGCGTGAGCGGCGACGATCGCGGCGAACGCCTCCTCGTCCCCTGCCGCCGCGCGCTCGACGATCGCGTCGGCGACCGCCACGGCATCGATCCGATCCACGGCGAGCCCCGTCATGCCCAAGAGATGCGTCCAGGACCGCTGACCGTCCCACGCTGCGGCCGACCGGGAGCGGATCGCAAGAGCCATCCCGCCCGCGGTCGCCCCCTGGGATCGCCCCGCGCCGGCCCGTACCCGCAGTGGGACGGATGGCGGTGGTCGGTGCATCTCTCACGCAGGGGCATGGAGGTCGGGCCACACGACGCGGACGGGCCGCGTCGGCCGGCCACCCGGGACGTCACGCGTGGCCACGACCCGAAAGGGGTGGATCGGATGAACGGACCGTGGCATGGCATCGGATCGCGAGGGCATGACGCCGGCCCGCGGCCGCCGCGTCGGCGCACGCGAACGCCGCTCTTCGCTGTCGTCGCCGTGGCTGCGATCGCGCTCGCGGCCTGTTCGTCCGGCGCCACGAGCCCGGCCGCGTCGAACGACGCCGCCCCGGTCGCGACCGGGGCGGCCGCGACGGTCGTGCCGACGAGCGCGGCCCCCGTCGTCACCGCATCACCGGCCGCGAGCGCCGCGAGCCCATCGGTCCCGGCGCCGGCGTCCTCTGGCACGGCGGATGCCCGCTGGCCGCTGCCCGCCGCGGCGGTCCTGCCGCAGGCGACGACGGCCACCCTCCAGTCGCTGATCGACGGCTGGGTCGGGACGGCCGGGATCCCCGGGGTCGCGGCTGCCGTCGTCACGCCGGACGGCTCGTGGGCGGGGGCCGCGGGGGTCGACGGCTCCGGCACACCGATCGTCGCGGACTCGGCGTTCGCACTCGCGAGCATCACCAAGACGTTCGTGGCCGCGGAGGTCCTCTCGCTGGCCGCCGCCGGGAAGATCGACCTGGACGCGCCGGTGACGTACTACGTCGACCTGCCGTTCGATGCCGACGGGGCGACGGTCCGCCAGCTCGCGACGATGACGAGCGGCTTCCCGCAGTTCGTCCCCGATGAGACCCTCCAGCCCCTTGTGGCCGGCGACCTCCAAAGGACGTGGACCGCGCGAGACATCGTGGACGCGTCCGCGGACCAGCCTCGCGTCGGCACGCTCGGCGAGACGGGGAGGTACAACGGGCTCAACTACGTCGTTCTCGGCATGGTGGTCGAGAAGGTGACCGGCGGGTCGCTCGCTTCCGCGATCCGACGGGACCTGCTCAGCCCGGCGGGGCTGGAGCGGATCTGGACGCAGCCCGACGAGAAGCCGGGGCAGCCACAGGCCGTCGCGGTCGCCCCCGCGATCGCGGACGTCGTGGACGCGGAGAGCGGGTACCTGCCGTCGCTCGCGGCCGCATCCACGGGACGCGGCGGAGCGGGGATGGCCGCCGATGCCCCCAGCCTCGCGCGCTGGGGATACCTGCTGTACGGCGGCCGCGTCATCGATCCGACGCTCGTCGGCACGATGACCGCCGGCGACCTGGCGGCCGACAACGGGTACGGATTCGGCACGATGACCGCCGAGATCTACGGAGCGACGGTCGTCGGCCACGCGGGCGACTACATGGGCTACTCGTCGATGCTCCTCGTGTGGCCGGAGACGCGGACCGCGGTCGCGGTGCTCGCCCCGAAGCAGGGGGTGAGCGTGGACGGGACGTTGCCGGGCTGGGTCGTCAGCCTGTACCAGGCGCTGGCGGTGGGGCCCGGCTGAAGACGCATTGCCCGACTCCGCCGCTCGCGCGGCGGAGTCGGAGGCGCCGCCGGTCAGTACCCGCGATTCGCCAGGATCCGGGCCATCCGGCGCGCAGCGCGCGCCCGGTGCGAGACGGCGTTCTTCTCCGCGGACGACCACTCGCCGAGGGTGCGACCGCCCGGCGCCTCGGGCTCGGGCTCGAAGATCGGGTCGTAGCCGAAGCCGCCGTCGCCGCGCGGTCCCGTGGCGATCCGGCCCTCGAGCGTGCCACGGGTGCGGATCACGCGGATCCCGCCGCGCGGACCGGCTTCGCGTGGGTCCGCGTACGCGAGCACGCACCGGTAGCGCGCGCCGCGCGCGTCCGGGGGCAGGCCTGCGAGCGTGGCCAGGAGCTTCACGTTGTTCTGCTCGTCGGTGGCGTCGTCGCCGGCGTACCGGCGGGTCCGCACCCCGGGACCGCCGTCGAGCGCGTCCACCTCGATCCCGGAATCGTCCGCAAGCGTGGGCAGCCCGGAGGCACGCGCGTAGAAGCGGGCCTTGATCGCCGCGTTGACGGCGAACGTCGCCCCGTCCTCGATCGGCTCGCCGGCCGCCGTCGCTTCAGGGATGTCTGCCAGGGAGACCAGGCGGGCGCGGGTCAGGTGGAGGAGCTCCGTCAGCTCGCGGAGCTTGTGCGCGGAGCCGGTCGCGACCAGAAGGATCGGATGGTCGCCGATGGGCGCGCCGATCGCCGGTCGAGCGGCGTCGCCCGGGGCGTCGGGGGGTGCGCCGGCCGCGCGACCGACCCGCGCGCGCACCCCGGCGGAGGCGCGGGTCACTTCTCGACGGTCGCGATCGCCCGGGCCTGCGCCTCGAACAGCTGGGCCAGCCCCGCGTCCGCCAGGTCGAGCAGCGCGTCCACGCCGTCGCGCCCGAACGGCTGCCCCTCGGCCGTCCCCTGGACCTCGACGTACGTCCCGGCGTCCGTGCCGACCACGTTGAAGTCCACGTCCGCGTGGGAATCCTCCGCGTAGTCGAGGTCGAGGACGGGACGCCCGTCCACGAGGCCGACGCTCACGGCCGCGACGTGACCGCGGAGATGGCGCTCCATCCCGTACCGCGTGAGCGCGACGGCGAGCGCGATGTACCCGCCGGTGGTCGACGCCGTCCGCGTCCCGCCGTCGGCCTGGAGGACGTCGCAGTCCACGGTGACCGTCCGCTCGCCGAGCTTCGCGAGGTCCACGACGCCGCGGAGCGATCGTCCGACGAGGCGCTGGATCTCGTGCGTCCGGCCGCCGACGCGCCCCTGGGCGGACTCGCGCGGCGTCCGCTCGGCCGTGGCGCGCGGCAGCATGCTGTACTCCGCGGTGACCCAGCCCGTCCCCTTGCCGCGGAGGTGCGGCGGGACGCGGTCCTCGATCGTGGCGGCGCACAGGACGTGCGTGCCGCCCAGCCGGATCAGGCAGGAGCCCTCGGCCCACTTCTGGAGGCCGAGCTCCACGGTGACCGGCCGGAGCTCGCCCGGCAGCCGTCCGTCGCCGCGCCGCACCGGCGCGTTCCCGATCGACATCATCCCTCCCACGCCGCCTCGGCGGCCTTCGCCGCGTCCCAGAGCTCGTCGAGCTCCTCGAACGATAGCTCTCGCAGCGCCACGCCCCGTGCGGCGGCGGCGCGTTCCACCCGCCGGAAGCGGCGGCGGAACTTCTCGTTCGCCGCCCGGAGTGCCCCCTCCGCCTCCACGCCATGGCGGCGCGCCAGGTTCACCGCGACCATCAGCACGTCGCCCATCTCGTCCGCCCGCTCGGCCGGCGTGGTCGCGGCCCGGATCTCGTCGAGCTCCTCGAGCAGCTTCTCGACGATCGGCTCGATGGCCGGCCAGTCGTACCCCAGGTTCGCCGCGCGGTCCTGCATCTCCTGGCTGGCGGCGAGTGCCGGCATCGAGCGGCTGATCCCGTCCAGCGCGCTCCGCGGCTCCTCGACCTCCGCCGGGTCGTCGCGACCGGCCGCGGCCGCCTCCCGCGCCGCCTGCTCCGCCGCCGCGGCCCGCTCCCCTGCCTTGATCCGTTCCCACTGGCGGTTGACGTCGGACGCCGTTCGCGCCTCCGCGTCGCCGAAGACATGCGGGTGCCTGCGGACGATCTTGGCCGCGATGGCGGCCTGGACGTCCGTCAGGTCGAATGCGCCCGTCTCGGCCGCGAGCTGGGCGTGGAGGACGATCTGCAGGAGGAGGTCGCCGAGCTCCTCCGCGAGACCCGGCGTGGCCGTGTCGGTGTCGAGCGCGTCGTAGACCTCGTACGCCTCCTCGAGGAGGTGCTTGCGCAACGACCGGTGCGTCTGCTCCCGGTCCCAGGGGCAGCCGTCGGGGCGCCGCAGCCGGTCGGAGATCCAGGGCATCGCCCACGGGCCGGCGACCGCCTCCACGCGGGGCAGCGGCGCCAGGTAGACCGGGCCGGCCAGTTGGTCGTCGGTGAGCGCCCCGACGGTCATGGCCCCGGCCCGCCCGAGCAGGCCGACGGGGTGGCCGGGCGGGTACAGGCGACGGAGGACGTCGACCGCGGCGGACGAAGGCGGCAGGCGGTCCGATCCCGGCTCGGCGCCATCGGCGGCCGGGTGCGCCGCGCGGTGCCGCCCCGGGAGCGGCTCGACGGACACATCAGGCCGGGACCGCAGGGCGGCGGCCGGCACCACGAGGAGCGGCCGCCACGCGTCCACGGGCATGCCGCCAAGGCGCTCGACCGCACCCACCTGCAGGCCGTCCGCCGGGTCCAGGCCCCAGCGGATGCGCGCCTCGGCGATGAGGGCGTCAAGCATCGAACGCCCTCATCGGCTCAGGGCTGGGGCGACCCGAGGACCTGGGTCGGCGTGGCCAGCTGCTCGATCTTCGCGTCGGCGCGCAGCGGCGTGTACCAGCGGTCGAACCCGCCCCCGCGGATGAGCGACGCCTGCGCGGCATCCGGCAGCCGGGTCGTCTCCTGGTTGATCTTGAAGATGTAGAACCCATCCTGGGCGGTGAGGACGTCGGAGACGCCGCCCGCCGGGGCCGCGAAGATCACCGTCTCCTTCTCCGTGGGGAGCTGGAGGCGGGCCACCCACCCGAGCTCGCCGCCGGTGGAGGCGTCCTCGGCATCGGAGTACTTCTTGGCCAGCGCCGAGAAGTCGGCGCCGGGCGCGAGCGCCTCGGCCCGGATGGTCGTGATCAGCTGGTCGGGCGGCGGCCGGCGGCCGACGTACTCGATGATGTGCCAGCCGTACTGGGTCTTGATCGGGGCGATGAGGTCGCCCTCCTTGAGGCCGGGGACGAAGATCGCGTCTCCGAACTCCGTGACGACCGAGTCCTGGGTCAGCCAGGGCAGGAGCCCGCCGTCGGCCGCGGAGCCGGTGTCGTTGCTGCTCTGCTTGGCGGCCGCCTCGAACGTGACCTCGCCCTTCTTGATCTGCTCGTAGATGCGCTGAGCGTCGTCCTTCGCCTTGGTCCACGCCGGGTCGGTCTCGGGGATGTCCGCGACCTTCGACGGATCCCCGCCGGGCGAGAGGAGGATGTGGCGGACACGGACCTCGTCGCCGGTCCCCTGCGCGCTGTTCAGCTTGATCTGGCTCACGTACCGCTGGACGGACGGCTCGTCGATGGCGGCGCCGAGGACCTTGTCCGTCAGGTTCTTCTGCGCGACCTCGTAGCCGAGCAGCGTCCGGTAGACGCCCTGGTCAAGGCCGGCATCGGAGACCTTCTTCGAGAAGTCGGGATCCACCTTCGCGGGATCGATGTCGGTGATCCGGCCGATGTCGAACCGGCCATCGCTGGTCTCGATGACGTCCGTGTACCCATTCGAGGCGAGCTTGAACATGGCCTCGATGGTCTTCGCGTCCGCCGCGCTCGAGTCGGCCGAGATCCAGCCGATCGCTCCGTCCACGGGGTCCCCGGTGCCGTTCGCCTTCGCGACCTCGTCCCAGGACTTGCCGGAATCGAGCTCGGCCTTGATCTCCTGGGCCTTCTTGCGCGCGGCCTCGATCTCCTCGGGCGTGGACTTCGTGGCGCCTTCGCTCACGCCGGGCGCGACCGAGATGAGGAATGCGTTCCGCATCTCCGGCTGCGTCGCCTCGGCCGTCCAGGCAGTGTCGACCTCCGCCGGCGTCACCTCGACGCCCTGCTCCTTCGCGAGCCCGGTCTGGACCAGTCCGTCGACGATCTTCGTGTTCGTCGCCTCGTCCACGTTCTGGCGCCGCGTCCCGATCTCGGTGATCTTCTGGTCGCCGTCCGTCGCGGTCATCCGGTTCGCGGCGACGAGGGCGCGGACCTGCGCCTCCTCCTGGTCGAGCCGGAATCGCTCGACGGCGTTCGCCTGGCGGTAGAAGTCCCGGCTGACGCTCTGGCCGTTCACCGACAGCATCGGGGCCATGTGGTCGTCGTACCACGTCTTCCCGACCGCTGCGAGGAGCATCAGCAGGGCGAAGCCGATGGCGGCGCCGAAGCCGAGGGTCATCAGGAGGTTGCGGCGCTCGCCGGCCTCGAGCCGGTCCTTCCGCGGGCGCGTGACGGGTTTCGCTCGGGAGGTCATGGGATGCGTGGACCCTTCTTGTGCGTACAGGCGCCCGGCCGCGTGGGCCGGGCGGACCGGCACATGGTAGCGGAGAACGATCGACGACCACGCGCGCGCTCGCGCGCACGGGCCGGCGCGCCACTCGGACGTCGGCCCGTCAGACGGCGGTCCGCGGACCCCGGTTCCAGCCGGCCCCGAGGCGAAGGACGCCCCGGGGCCGCAGCGCCCGGCCGCGCGAGCTGTTCGTGGTGTCCACGACGAGCGCCGCATCGCGGTAGACGGCGTCCCAGTCGATCGATCGATGTGCCGTCACCACGACGACCACGTCCGAGCCGGCGAGCAGCTCCGCGAGCGGGACCGAGGCGCGCTCGAAGCCGTCGGCGTCGGCGAACGCGGGGACGTGCGGGTCGTGGTATGCGACCTCCGCGCCCCGGGCGACGAGGCCGGCCAGGATGGGGGCCGCCGGGGAGTTGCGCGGGTCGCGGACGTCCGGCTTGAAGGCGACGCCCAGGACGCCCACCCGGGAGCCCTTGACGGCCCGGCCCCGGTCGTTGAGCGCCTCCGCGACGAGGTCGACCACGTGGCGTGGCATCGCGAAGTTGATGTCGCCGGCGACCTCCACGAACCGGTCCACGAAGTCGAACTGACGGGCGCGCCACGACAGGTAGTACGGGTCCACCGGGATGCAGTGCCCGCCGACCCCGGGACCGGGCCGGAACGGCATGAAGCCGAACGGCTTGGTCGCCGCGGCGTCCACGACCTCCCACACGTCCAGGCCCATCCGCTCGCACAGGAGCGCGAGCTGGTTGACCAGCGCGATGTTGACGTTGCGGAAGACGTTCTCGAGCAGCTTGGCCAGCTCCGCGGCATCGGGCGACGACATCTCGACGACCCGCCCGTTGATCCGACGCAGGAGCGCGGCGGCACGGGCCGTCCCCCGCTCGCCGACGGCGCCGACCAGCCGCGGGACGTCGCGCGACGCGGAGGCCGGGTCGCCCGGGTTGACGCGCTCGGGTGCGAACGCGAGGTCGAAGTCCGACCCGGCGACGAGACCGGATCGCTCGAGCTCCTCGCGGAACGGGCCTGTCGTGGTGCCGGGGAAGGTGGTGCTCTGGAGCACCACGAGCTGGTCCGGCCGGAGGGCGGCCCGGACGAGCGCGGCGGCGGAGAGCACGGGGCCCAGGTCCGGGTCCTTGGCGTCGTCGATGGGCGTGGGGACGCAGACGAAGACGGCGTCGGCGGCCGCGAGATCGGCCGCGGACGCGTCCGTCGCGACGATCCGGAGCCGGCCGGCGAGGGCCGCGCGGAGACGCTCGTCGGGGATGTCGTCGATCGGCGAGCGGCCCGCCGAGAGATCGGCGACACGGCGCTCCGAGGCGTCGATCCCCACGACGTCGCAGCCGGCTTCGGCGAAGGCGAGCGCGAGCGGCAGGCCGACGTATCCGAGCCCCACGATCGCGACGCGGGAGTCCTCGCTCATCGTCCCTCCCTGCCCGCGCGCTCCCGGGCCGTGGGGCATGCGCGCGCTCCCCGGTCTGCCGACCGCGTGAGGATAGCCCGGGACGCGCCCGTCGGTCGCGGGTGTGCCGCTCCGGTCGCTGGTCGCGCGCGGGCCGGTCCGGTCGCCGGGCCCGGGCGTGCCGGTCCGCTCATCGGTCGCGCGCCAGCCGATCGACGAGCGCCACGTACCGTGCGCCCTCGCGGTCCCAGCCGAGCTCCACGACCCGCGCGCCGGTCCGGGCGACGCGCGCCTCGCGCTCGAGCGGGTCGTCCGCGAGCCGGGCGATCACGCGGGCGAGGTCCGCGGCGTCGCCGGGCACGTACGTCGCGACGGTGTCCGGGGCGAAGTACCGCTCGACGGTCGGGAGCCGGGACGCGACGACGGGCTTGCCCATGGCCGCGTACTCGAAGAGCTTCGTCGAGAGGCTCAGATCCGTGAACGGATCCCGCCGCGTGGGCGCCAGGCCGATGTCCGCGGCGGCGATCGCGGCGGGCACCTCCTCGAGAGGGATCCGGCCGTGGAACGCCGCGCGTTCGCCGATCCCGAGGTCGGACGCGAGGCGGGTCAGGCGTGGCGCGTCGTCGCCGCGCCCGTACACATCGAGCGCGACGTCGAGGTCGGGCCGGTCGCCGGCGAGGTGCGCGACGGCCCGCAGCACGGTCTCGAGCTCGTACGTCGGGGTGACCGCGCCGGTGTAGACGAGCCGGAGGCGACCGTCGGCGCGCAGCGGCCGCGCGGTGACCGCGGCCGGGTCGAACAGGGCGAGGGAGGGCGTGTTGAGCACGACCGTCAGCTTGTCGGCGGGGACGCCGAGGTCGATGAGGCGGTCTCCGAGCGCGTCGTTGACGGTCAGGACGGCGTCGGCCGCGGACGTCGCCAGCGTCTCCTGCGCACGGAGCAGCGCGTGGGGGACGGGGCCGGCCGATCCCGGGAAGCGGCTCCGGAAGAACTCCGGCATCGCCTCGTGGAGGTCCAGGACGAGGGGGACGCCATCGAGGCGGAGCGGGAGCGCGGCGAAGACGAGGAAGTCCGGCAGCGTGTGGACCTGGACGAGCGCGTAGCGGCGACGGCGATGGGCCGCGACGGCCGCGAACATCGCCCGGACGAAGAAGGTCGCGTACTCCGTGAGGTACGTGGCGATCCCGGCGCCCTGGTGCCGGCGCACGGGGAGGCGCGTCACGCGGACCCCGGCCACCGTCCCCGACGGCTCGTCGCCCGCCCGGCGCAGGGCGAAGACGTCCACGGGCCGCCCGCTCTCCACGAGCGCTTCGGCCTCGCGGCGGACGCGGGCGTCCTCCTCGTAGTAGGCATGGACGATCATGCAGACCGGCCGGCGGGCACGCGGGGTCGGCGAAGGCTCGTGGCGGGGGGTCACGCGGCCATGGTAGCCCCGGGCGGCGTCCCCCGGGGCGGTGGGACGGGCCGGGGGGCGGACGGCGTCGCCGCCCCGCTCGCACGACGCGGCGCCCGCTGCGCGCGCCCGGCCCACCCTCTCCGGCCGCCCGGCCGATGCCGTGCTACCGTAGCGCCCGCCCATGGCTTCACTTCCCAAGGCTTCCCGGAAGGCTCCCTCGGAGGCCTACCGCAGCACCTCCGAGCGCCCATCCACGGTCGGCCTCGTCAGCGAGGGCTTCCGCGAAGTCCTGTCGCGCCGCCGCCTGATCCGCTACCTGGTGCAGGCGGACATGAAGAAGAAGGGCGCGAACACCGTCCTCGGCAACGTCTGGTGGGTCATCGACCCACTGATGCTGATGATCGTCTACGTGGTGCTCGTCACGGTCATCACCCAGAAGCCGCAGCCCGACTACCCGCTGTTCATCTTCTCGGCGATCCTGCCGTGGAAGTGGTTCACCTCGACGATCAGCGACGCCGTGACGTCCGTGACCGGGCAGGAGCGGCTCATCAAGCAGCTGCACTTCCCAAAGCTCGTGCTGCCGGTCGCGTCCACCTTCTCGGGCGTCACGAGCTTCGCCTTCGGCCTGATCCCGCTCGGGCTCCTTCTTGTCTTCTTCTACAGCGACCGGATCACCCCGTACCTGCTCCTGATCCCGGTGGTCGCCTTCGTCCAGCTGGTGCTCTCGCTCGGCCTGGCCATCGGCGTCTCGGCCGTCAACGTCTTCTACCGCGATCTCGGCAACGCGATCCGGCACCTGCTCCGCCTGTGGTTCTACCTCTCGCCGGCCCTTTACTCCGCGGCGCAGATCGAGAGCCTCGGCGTGAAGAACCCGACCATCTCGTTCCTGTTCGGCCTGAACCCGTTCACGATCCTGTTCGAGAGCTACCGCAACGTGATCTACAACGGGACGCCGCCGCTGTGGGGCCACCTGCTGGCGATGCTGGGCGTCTCGGTCGTGATCACGTGCTTCGCGACGTGGGGCTTCAAGCGGCTCGAGCCCGCCTTCGCGAAGGTGCTGTGACGTGACCGCCCCCGCCTCGTCGGAGGCCGTCGGGTTCGACGGCCTCCCCACCGCCACGCCGCCCCCGGCCCCGGACCCGGCAGCCGACCTCCCGAGCGTCATCGAGGTCCGGGACCTCGGCATCCGCTACAGCCTGCGGCTGACGAAGAAGAACACGCTCCGGAACACGTTCATCAACGCGTTCAAGAAGAAGGAGGGACCGCGGGACTTCTGGGCCCTGCGGCACGTGGACTTCGACCTCGTGCAGGGCCAGTCGCTCGCCGTCATCGGCCCGAACGGGGCGGGGAAGAGCACGCTGCTCCAGGTGCTCGCCGGCATCCTCACCCCGTCCGAGGGCGGCGTCATCGTCCGGGGCCAGGTCAGCAGCCTGCTGACGCTCGGCGCGGGCTTCGACCAGGACCTGACCGGCCGCGAGAACATCCTGCTCGCCGGGGCCTTCCTGGGGATGGAGCACCGCGAGGTCCTCGACCGGCTGGAGCCGATCATCGAGTTCGCCGACCTCGGGGAGTTCATCGACGCGCCGATCAAGACGTACTCGTCCGGCATGCGCGCGCGCCTGGGCTTCTCGATCGCCACCTCGGTGGACCCCGACGTCCTCCTCCTCGACGAGGTCCTCGCGACGGGCGACGCGATCTTCCGGGCGAAGAGCAAGGCGCGGATCCTCGAGCTCGTGCGTTCGGCGAAGGCGATCGTGCTCGTCACGCACGACATGGGCTGGGTCACCGAGTTCTGCAACCGGGCGATGCTCATCGAGAAGGGGGCGGTCATCGCCCAGGGGGAGCCGGCGGACGTCGTCGCCATCCACCTCGAGCACGCCGAGCAGACCAAGCGCGAGAAGCTCGAGCAGATCCGACGGTACGGCGGCGAGGCGCCGAAGCTCGCGCGATAGGGCTGCGGGGCGGCGGCACGGCGCGGAGGCCGGCCAGCCGCCGGTGGCTGCTCCCACCCGGTCGGCCGGCAGGGCGGAACGGGGAGGCCGGCCGGCAGGGCCGGCGGGGCGCATCATGGGCTTCGGCGCTCGGCCCGACCACGTGGCACGGCGCCGACCCCAGCCCGAGGCCCGCCATGTCCCTCCGTCATCACGAGATCGCCGAGGCACGACACCGCATCCTGAACCCCCTCGTCGAGAGCCAGCTCCGCCTTCTGGGCGAGGTGGCCGACGTGGGTCCCGGCACGCGCGTGCTGGACCTCGCCAGCGGCAAGGGCGAGATGCTCTGCCGGTGGGCCGAGTGGTTCGGGTCGGGCGGGATCGGCGTGGACCTCTCCGCCGTCTTCACCGCGGCAGCGGTCGCCCGGGCCCGCGAGCTCGGGGCCGCGGACCGCGTCTCGTTCGTCGAGGGCGACGCGGCCGCGTACGTCGCCGAGCCCGGCGCGTTCGACATGGCGGCGTGCCTGGGCGCCACGTGGATCGGCGGCGGCCTGGTCGGGACGATCGACCTGCTGCGCCCCGCGGTCCGCCGGGGCGGCCTCCTGATGGTCGGCGAGCCGTTCTGGCTGGAGGAGCCGCCGCTCGAGGCGCCGGCGGCTCTCGGCTTCGGCGACGGCGACTACCTCTCCCTCGGCGGGACGCTCGACCGGCTCGAGTCGGCCGAGGTGGAGCTGGTCGAGATGGTGCTCGCGAACCACGACAGCTGGGACCGCTACGAGGCCGCACACTGGCGGACGATCGCGGACTGGCTGGCTGCGAACGCGGACGACCCGGATCACGCGGCGATGCGCCGGTTCCTCGACGAGGAGCGGCGCGCGTACATGCGGTACGGCCGCCGCTACCTGGGCTGGGGCGTCTTCGTCACCCGCCCGCGCTGACGCGACGCCGAGCCCGCCATCGGATCACCGACTTCTCGATCTCGACGCCGATGAAGGCGAGCGTGGACGCAGCGAACATCACGACGAGCTCGACGGGTGAGAGCGCCTGCGTCTCGAAGACCGACTGCAGTGGCGGCAGGTAGATGATCGCCAGCTGCACCAGGACCGTGGCGACCACGGCGTACGCGAGGGGCCGGTTCGTCCGCCACCCGAGCCGGAAGAAGCTCTCGCGCTCGGAGCGCACCGCGAGGGCATGCCCGAGCTGGAGGAACGCGAGGGTCGAGAAGACCATCGTCTGCCAGTGCCAGCCGACCTCGATCGCGAGGGCCTGGATCCCGAGCGACACGCCGCCCATGAGCAGTCCGACCCATAGCGCGTGCTGCCAGAGGCCGCGGGCGAAGATCGATTCGCTCATCGGGCGGGGCCGTCGTCGCATCGTGTCCGGCTCAGCCGGTTCGACGCCAAGGGCAAGGCCGGGGACGCCGTCGGTGACGAGGTTGATCCAGAGGATGTGGACAGGGAGGAGCGGGATCGGCAGCCCCGCGAACGGGGCGAGGAACATGACCCAGATCTCGCCCGAGTTGCCGGTGAGGGCGTACCGGACGAATCGCCGGATGTTGTCGTAGATCCGGCGACCCTCTTCGACGGCGGCGACGATCGTCGCGAAGTCGTCGTCGGCGAGCACCATGTCGGCCGCTTCCTTGCTCACCTCGGTGCCGGTGATCCCCATCGCGACGCCGATGTCGGCGCGCTTGAGCGCAGGTGCGTCATTCACGCCGTCCCCGGTCATCGCCACGACCGCGCCGCGCGTCTTCCAGGCCTTGACGATGCGCAACTTCTGCTCAGGGTTGGTGCGAGCGTAGACGGCGACGTCCCCGACGACGCGATCGAACGCCTCGTCGTCCATCGCCTCGAGGTCGGCTCCGGTGAGCACTCGGCCGTCGGCGGCGGGGATGATGTCGAGCCGCCGCGCGATCGCCCGGGCGGTCAGGGCGTGATCGCCGGTGATCATGACCGGCGTGATGCCGGCTTGGCGCGCCGCCGCCACGGCCGGCGCCGAACCAGGGCGAGGCGGGTCGGCCATCGCGACGAGCCCGAGCAGCGACAACCCCTCTTCCGCGTCCTCGATCTCGCCGGGGACCGCGTCGATGGTCCGGTCCGCGACCGCGAGCACGCGGTACCCCTCCTCCGCGTAGCCGTCGGCGACGGTCCGTGCAGCGCTCAGGGTGTCGCCTTCGCGCGGGTCGACGAGGGGGGCCAGCGCTTCGAGCGCGCCCTTCACCGCGACCAGGATCCGATCGCCGTCACGGTGCACCGTGGACATCCGCCGTCGGCCGGCGTCGAAGGCGACCTCGGCGATCCGTGGGTTTCGTGCCTCGAGGTCGGACCGCGTCACGCCGAGCTTGCCCGCGAATGCGAGGAGCGCCGCCTCGGTCGGGTCGCCCGTGATCGTCCACGGCCCGCCCGGTCGCGACGGCGCGTGAAGGGTCGCGTCGTTGCAGGCGGCCGCTGCCCGGGCCAGCCGTTCGAGATACGGGTCGACGGCCGGGTCGCCGTCGCCGACGACAGCGCCCGCGGGCTCGTAGCCGGAGCCTTCCACGCGATGCTCGCCCGCCGGCGTCCAGACACGCTCGACGAGCATCCGGTTCTGCGTCAGCGTGCCCGTCTTGTCCGTGCAGACCACGTCGACCGAGCCGAGCGTCTCGACGGCGGGCAGCTTGCGGATCAGGGCCCGGCGCTGTGCGAGGCGCTGCGCGCCCAGCGCGAGCGACACGGTCACGACGGCGGGCAGCGCCTCGGGGATCGCGGCGACGGCCAGGCTCACCGCGGTGAGGAACATGAGCTCGACGGGCTCTCCGCGCATGATGCCGACGACGAACACGATGGCGCACACGACGAGGGCGGCAGCCGCAAGGCCCTTTCCGAGTGTCGAGAGGCGCCGCTGGAGCGGGGTCAGCCCGGCGGCGTGCTCCTGCATGAGGTCGGCGATCCGGCCGAGCGCCGTCGCCATCCCTGTCGCGGCGACGACACCGGTGCCACGGCCATACGTGACCGCCGTCCCCTTGAAGGCCATGTTCCGGCGGTCGGCGAGGAGGGCGTCGGAGACATCGGGCAGGGGGTCGACCGTCTTCGACGCCGGCTCCGACTCTCCCGTGAGCGCGGCCTCGTTGATCCGCAGGGCGACCGACTCCAGGAGCCGCACGTCGGCGGCCACGACGTCGCCGGCCTCGAGGACGAGGAGGTCCCCGGGCACGACCTCCGATGCCGGCCTGACGGCGACCGCACCGTCGCGGACGACGCGGGCAGTCGGGCTCGTCATCTGCTTGAGGGCCGTCATCGCCCGGTCGGCGCGGTACTCCTGGACGAACCCGATGACGCCGTTGAGGACGACGATCGCAAGGATGACCGCGGTGTCCTTGAGGTCGCCGATGACCGCGGTCACGGCGGCCGCGATGACGAGCACGACGATCATCGTGTTCGTGAACTGCTCGACGAAGAGGCGCCATGGCGGCTTGTGTCCGCGCTCCGTGAGCTCGTTCGGGCCGAGGCGCGCCAGCCGGGCCGCCGCCTCGCCGGCGTCCAGGCCCGACCGGGTGTCCGTGCCGAGCGCAGCGGCGACGGCCTCCGCCTCCAGGGCCCACGGCCGGGCGACGAGGCCCGGTCCGATCCCCGACGCGGCGGTCATGAGGTCGCTCGTCCCGCGTGACGCGCGACGAGCACGTTCGTCGGCGGGTGCGACACGAGCGTCGCGCTCGTGCTGCCCAGGAAGAAGCGGTGGACGGCGGAGAGCCCGCGTGAGCCGACGACCAGCAGGTCGGCCGACAGAACGGCGGCGACGCTCGCCAGCTGCTCGTGCGCCGAGCCCTGGACGATCCGGGGATGGGCCGGCACGCCCAGCGCCTGCAGCCGCCCGGCGGCGTTCGCCGAGGCTGCCTCGGCAGCCTCGGCCGCGAGACGGAGGCTCTCGTGGTGGTCGGCGAGCACCTGGACGACCATGGTGGGGGCGATCCCGGACGTGAACGGCTCGACCACCTGGTAGGCGGTGCACACGGTGACCTCGGGTCTCTGCCGGAATGGCAACCGTGCCACCAGATCGAGCGCCTCGTCCGCATCGGGAGACGCGTCGTACCCGAGGAGGACGCGGCGTATCGGCCCCGGCGTCCGGGCGATGAGGACCGACGCGGGTGCGTACCGCGCGACCTTGCCCGAGACGCTCCCGATCAGTCGCCTCCGCAGCCCGGACAGGCCGCGGGTGCCGAGGATGACGAGGTCGGGCTGTCCGGTGATCACGTGCGTGACGATGGTGTCGGCGGGGTGGCCGGCGCGGACGGTCGCGACAGCCGGGAACCCTGCGCTGCCCAGGAGCGCGACGGCGGCCGCGACCTGCTGTCGCGCCGCGTCACGGTGCACCCGCTCGACGAGCGTCCCCGGGGTGTCACCCGGCGTCTCGTCCGACGGCCCTCGGGGGCCCTCGACGACCGAGATCACCTCCACCGAGGCCACACCGTGGGCATCGAGGCTCGACGAGAGGAGCCCGAGCGCCCGCCCGGCGCCGTTCGAGCGTCGGTGCAGACAAGGATCCGCAGGCCGCCCATGGCCGGGGGCGGCTGGTGGTGGGGGTCGGACGCGGGCGTGGTCGGGAGGATCGATCGTTCGCCGGTCACGGGAGGACCTCCATCGGGTGACTCTGCCCGAAGGTCTCTCCCGACCGCGAGCGGTCGGTGCCGGCGGGTCGGTTGGACCGTGATGTCGCCGGACGCCTGATGGGGTACTCCCCCTCTGAGCATCCCCATCCTTGCATCGACACGGACGCGTGTCAAAGTGCATCGACCGGGTGGCCCGGCTCCGTCAGGTGCGATCCGGCCTCGGCGGAGCGTCGGAGGCGGCGGTCGCGTCCGGCGCGGGGCGAGGGGCCGCGGTCGGCGGCTCGACGAGGCCGTCCACGAGAGCGAGGTACGCCACGGCGGCGACCTCCCAGCTGTAGCGCCCGCGCGTGATCGCGAGGCACCGGGCGCGCATCGCGGCCCGCTCCTCGGCCGGGGCATCCAGGAGGGAGCTGAGGGCGCGCGCCAGGTCGTCGGGATCGGCCGGGTCGGCGACCGCGCCGAGGCGGTGCTCCTCGACGATCGCCCGCATGACCTCCAGCTCGCGACCCACGACCACCGGCGTCCCGGCCGTGAGGCTCTCCCAGAACTTGTTCGGCGTGGAGAGCCGCTGATTCAGGGAGTTCGCCGGGACCGCGACGATCGAGACGTCCGCCGACGCCGTCCACGCCGGGACGTCGTCCGGCGGGACCGCCGGCAGCGTCACGTGTCGGCCGGCGAATCGCGGGTCGCGGTCGCGCTCGCGGAGCGCGTCCGCCCAGGGCCCGAAGCCGAGCATGACGAGCGCGGCGTCGTCGACGCGCAGCACGGCTTCCGCGGCCTCCTCCAGCCCGCGCTCGCGCCCGAGGCGACCCAGGAACAGGACGAGGCGCCGCTCGGGCGGCAGGCCCGCCGTCGCGCGGATCAGATCCGGGCGCGGGTCGGGCGGGTCCCAGCGCGGCTGGCAGTTGAGGAGGACGGTCGGGCGCTCGCGCGTCGGCCACGCGCGCGCGAGGTGGTCGGCGATCGGATCGTTGACGGTGACGATGGCGTCGGCGCGCCGCGCCCAGCGGCGCTCACGCCACCGGTACCAGGCGAGCAGCGGACGCGGGACGCGGGCGTAGTTGTTCGACTCGAGGATGACGTCGATGACGTCGTAGACGACGCGGCCGGCCCGGCCCTGGCGTCGGGCGCTCCGGCCGAGATCCAGGGCGACCGGGATCGCGAGGATGCCGAACGCGTGGTACAGGTCGGCGGGCTCGACCTCGCGGCGGAGCGTCCGCCACCAGCCGCGGACGGCGAGCGGCCAGAGGACGGCCTTGAGCGCGGCGTCGGCCCACCGGCCAGGACGACCGAGCCGCGCGAAGGGGCCGCGCATGGCGGCCGCATCTGCGGTGCTCCAGCCCCGGAACCGACCGCTCGGGGCGTAGCGGCGGGTGACGACCGCGGGCCCGCGCGCGTCGCGCTCCTCCGTCGGGACCCCGGGGCCGACGACCGCGGCGATCTCCACCTCCCAGCCCGCGGCCGCGAGACTTCGGGCGACACGGAGGCTGCGGGAGTACGGCGCGGCGGTGTTCGCGACGAGCAGAACCGCCCGGCGGCGGCCGCGAGGGGCGCGGCCCGGGGTCACGTCGACCCCCGATCGACCGCGCGGTGAGCCGTCGCGAGTGACCGGGGCCACGATGAACGGCCCTGACCCCGAGGCGCCGACGGGTCTCTCGCGCCCACCGACCCGCTCACCACGGCCTCCCCGTGAGGCGGCCGTACTCCTCGAGCAGGACCTCCGCCTGCCGCTCCCAGCAGTACGTCGCGTGGGCCGCGGCGAGCGCGCGCTCGCGGTACGCGCGCCGCTCCTCCGCGGGCGCGTCCAGGACGGAGCGGATCGCAGCGGCGATCGCGGCCGGATCGGTCGGATCGCAGACGATCCCGCAGCCGGTCTCGCGCACGATCGGCGCCATCCCGGGCAGGTCGCTCGCCACCACCGGCACCCCGACGGCCATCGCCTCGAAGAGCTTGTTCGGGGTCGTGAGCCGGTGGTTGAGCGTCGTGGGCTGGATCGGCATCGCGACGACGTCCGCGGCCGCGACCCAGCCGAGCAGGGCGTCGGGCGGCACCGCCGGCATGATCCGCACGCGCCGGCCCAGGACCTGATCGGCGAGCGACGGGTCGGCCGCGACCCGCTCGATGGCGTCGAGCATCGCGCCGTACCCGAGCAGGACGAGGACCGCGCCCGGGACGTCCCGGATCGCAGACACGAGCTGCTCGATCCCCCGGCCGGGCGAGAAGCCACCCTGGTAGAGGACGACGCGGGCCTCGGACGGCAGGCCGAGGTGCGCGTGGAAGCGGCGCTCCGGCGGATCCGGGGGATCCGTGCGGTACGCGCAGTTCATGGCGATGGCGGGCAGCGGGAGGTCCCAGCGCTCGGCCATCACCTCCGCGTACGGGCGGTTCACGGTGACGACGCGGCCGGCCGTGCGGGCCCAACGGCGCTCGCGCGCTGCCACGACCGTGCGGAAGGGGCGCGGCAGGCGCGCCAGGTTGCCGGCGTCCACGTAGATGTCGCGGGCGTCGTACACGACGGCCGCCCCACGACGCCTGCCGACCGTGAGGGCGACGGGGATCCCCATGTAGGCCATCCCGTGGACCAGGTCGGCGTCGGGCGCGATCCTCACGGTGGCGCGGGTCTGCGAGCGGACCGTGAGGGCGATCGCGGTCATCCGGCGCAGCCCGCCGACGACGCGCCTGGCCCGGGAGGCGAGCCCGGGCGGGCGGGGGCCGGGCGCGGCGCCGGGGCCCGCGGCCCCGGCGCCGGCCGGCGTTCCGGGGACGGTCGAAGCGGAGTGCGGTGCCTCCACGTCGGTCGATCGCGGCCGGCCCGCGGCCGTGCCCGCTCGAGTGCGCGGCGTTCGCGCGCGCGTGATCGCCGCACGGACGGAGGCCGGCAGCGGGAGCCCGTCCACGGCGGAGACAGGGACGCGGACGATGCGGAAGCCGGCAGGGTCGCGCACGTCGCGCGGGAGCCCGGGCGCGTGGCGCCCGAGGATGGTCACCTCGTGGCCGCGGGCCACGAGGGCGGTGGCGATGCGCCAGGTCCGCGAGTCGTGCTCGCCGGTGGACGGGATGACGATGAGCGCCCGCTGGGGCACCGGCACGGCCCCGCCGGAGGCGCCGCCTCTCCGGGCCGCGAGGTCCGTGTCCGCCGCGCTCATGCGGCGCTCCCTGCGCCGCTCGACCGGCCGTCCTCCGTCCCCGCGCGCACGCCGGTGAGGTCCGCGTACAGCGTCACCAGCCGGGAGGACTCGACCTCCCAGTTCCACCGGGCGTGGGCGGCCCGCAGGCAGCGGGCGCGCAGGTCGGCGGCGGCCTCCGCGTCGCGATCGAGCACCGAGTGGATCGCCGCTGCCACGCTCGCCGGGCTGGTCGGGTCGCACGTCGCGCCCAAGGGCCCGTCCGGGTCCTCCATCACGATGCGCCGCATGTCCGGGAAGTCGCTGACGACCACGGGCGTGCCGGCCGCCAGGCACTCGAAGAGCTTGTTCGGCGTGGAGAGCCGGTGGTTGAGCGTGGAGGCCTGGATCGGCATCACCCCCACGTCGGCGGATGCCACCCACCCCGGCAGGGCGTCGGGCGGGACCGCGTCCACGACGTGGAATCGGCCGCCATAGCGCGGATCCTCCGCCATCTCGCCCAGTGTCGCGCGCAGGCTCCCGTACCCGAGCGCCACCGCGTGGACGTCGGAGGCCGCCGGCTCCAGCACCGCCGCCGCGAGCTCCTCGATGCCGCGATGGGCCGAGAACCCACCGTGATAGAGCGCGATCGGCGCGCCGGCCGGGATGCCAGCCGCGTCGCGCAGAAGGGTCGGGCGCTCCGCGGGCGGGTCCCACCGCGCCGGGGTGTTGTGGACGACCACGACCCTGCGGGGCGCGTACCGGCGCGCCAGCTCCTCCGCGAGCGCGTCGTTCACCGTGACCATCGCGTCCGCCTCGGCGACGTACCCGCGCTCCCGGCGTCGCAGTGCGCCGCGCAGCCACCCGGGCCGCTTCGCGTAGCTGCCCGACTCCAGGATGATCTCGTGGCTGTCGTACACCAGGCGGCCGCCGCGGCGCTTCCGGGCGGTCGCGGCGGCGGGCATCGCGGTCAGGTCGTGCCCGTGGTAGACGTCCGCCCCGGCCGCGCGGTCGGCGACGACGCGGCCCCAGCCCTCGATGACGAACCGCCACCGCGCGAGGAAGTCCACGGAGCCCGGCCCGGTATGGCGCAGGACCTTGCGGCCGATCACGTGGCCGATCGTCCGGATCACGGCCCACGGCGCCCACAGCACGAGCCCCACCAGGATCACCGGGATCTGCAGCCACCCCTTGGGCGGCGTGACGGCCCCGCGGCGGATCCGGAACGCCGACCAGCGCAGGACCCAGCCCCAGGTCCGGTACGGGTGCCAGAACCAGGCCCACGGCCGGCGCCAGCCACGCGGCGGTGGGACGCGCTCGATCCGGAACCCGTCGCGCTCCTCGACCTCGACCTCCGTCGCCTGCGGGTCCCGTGGCAGAGCGTAGATCGTGACCTCGTGCCCGGCGGCCGCGAGCGTCCCCGCCTCCCGCAGCACTCGGGAGTCGCGGGTGCAGTCGTTGAAGACGAACATGGCGACGCGGCTCATGCGGCGCCGGCGCTCCCCGCTCGCGGCGGCGACGTCTCGAGCGCGGCGGCGATCGCCTCGGCCGCCCCTGCCGGCCGCACGTCCACGGCTGCCGCCCGCGCCGCCGCACGACTCGGCGCGGACTCCGGGGACGCGAGGCGCTCCAGCTCGACCGCCGCGCGCGAGGGATCGAGTCCCACCACCACCATGGACCCGCCCGAGCCGGCCACGGCCTCCACCCACTCGGTGGTGCGCCGGAGGACCAGGCAGGGCGTCCCCAGCCACGCGGCCTCGCGCTGGACGCCGCCGGAGTCGGTGAGCACGGCCGCCGCGTGGAGCTGGAGGGCGAGCATCGTCCGGTATCTGAGCGGCGGGAGCACGGCGACGCCGGCTGGGATCGGGACGCCGGCGGCGTCCACGGCCTCGCGGGTCCCCGGGTGCAGGGGGAGCAGCACCGGGCGGCGGCCGCCGAGCGCCGCGGCGGCCAGGATCGACAGCCAGCCCGCGACCGCGCCAGGTTCGCGGTTCTCCGCCCGATGGACCGTCGCGAGGACATACGCGCCGGGCGCCAGCGCGAGCCCCGACGCCTCGGCCCCGCCGGTCGCTTCGCTCCCGCTGCGCGCCTCCGCCGACAGGGCGCGCGCGATCGGGCCGAGGACCGCGGGGTCGCGCACCTCGCGGGCGACGCGGGCCGCGAGGTCCTGCATCAGGTCGCCCACGGCGACGACGCCGTCGGCGATCCCCTCCGCGCGAAGGTTCGCGACGGCCGTCGGGGTCGGGGCGAAGAGCCAGGCCGACAGGTGGTCCGCGACGACGCGGTTCACCTCCTCCGGCATCGACCGGTCGAAGCTGCGCAGGCCGGCCTCCACGTGCGCGACGGGGATCCCGGCCGCAGCGCCGGCGAGCGCGCCGGCGAGCGTCGAGTTCGTGTCGCCGTAGACGAGGATCGCGTCGGGCACCTCGGCGTCCACGACCGGCGCGAGAGCCGTCAGCATCCGGCCCACCTGCTCGGCGCGGCCGCCGCCGCCGATCCCCAGGTCGTGGTCCGGCCGCGCGAGCCCGAGCTCGGCGAAGAACGACCCGGCCATCGCGTCGTCCCAGTGCTGCCCGGTGTCCACGAAGACCTCGTCGTGCCGGGCGCGGAGCGCCGGCTGGAGCGCGGCGGCCTTGATCAGCTGGGGTCGCGTCCCGACGACGCTCAGGATGCGCACGGTCCCGGCCCGGCCGCGGCCGGCGACGGCCTAGAGGCCGGAGGCGCGGTGCGCGGCGGGCACGCCCACGCCGTGGTACGCGACGCCACCGGGCAGCCGGACCGCGCGGAGGCTGTTGCGACCGTCGTACAGCACCTGCAGCTCGGGGAACCAGGACCAGTCGAGCGTCGCGTACGCCGGGTCGGCGGTCTGGGTCACGATGGCCCGTGCCGGGCTCGCCTCGCCCCAGGCCCAGGGCCGCGCTGCGCAGCGGGCGATCTCGTCGGCGGTCATGAGCGGGTCGTACGCGGAGACGACCGCGCCGTGGAACGCGAGTCGCTCGATCAGCGGGAGCGCCCGGCTGTACGCGAGCTCCTTCACGCCGTCGCGGTAGGTCAGACCAAGGACGAGCACCTCGACGCCGTCGAGGCTGCCGAGCTCCTTCTGGAGCGCCTTGATGGCGATGCCGATCTGGCCGTCGTTCACGCGCCGCGAGAGCCCAACGAGCTCCATCTCGGGGGCACGGGAGAGCAGGAAGTGCGGGTAGACCGGGATGCAGTGCCCGCCCACCCCGATCCCCGGCTGGTGGATGTGGCTGTACGGCTGCGAGTTCGCGGCCGCGATGACCTCCTGGATGTCCACCCCGACCCGGTCGGCGTAGCGCGCGAACTCGTTGGCGAGCGCGATGTTCACGTCGCGGTACGTCGTGTCGGCGAGCTTGCTGAACTCGGCCGCCTCGGCGTTGCTCATCGCGACCACCGGGGCGTCGAGGACGCTCGCGTAGAACGCGGCCGCCCGGCGCCGGGACTCCTCCCCGAGGCCGCCGACGAGCTTGGGGTACTGGGCGAGGTTCGCGAGCGCGTGCCCGGAGTACAGGCGCTCCGGCGAGAAGGCGACGAACAGGTCGCGCTCGGATGCGAGGCCGGTGGCGTGCTCGAGGCGCGGCGCGAACCGGTGGCGGGTGTCGCCGACCGGGAGCGTCGTCTCGAAGACGACCGTCGAGCCGGCGCGGAGCCCGGGGGCGATCGATGCGACCGCCGCGTCCATGTGGCGGTAGTCGGGCTGCTGCTCGTCGTCGAGCATGACCGGGACGATGAGGACGACGACATCCGCCTCCCGCGCGGCCCCTGCCGCGTCGAGCGTGGCGGAGAGCGAGCCAGCCGCGTGGGCGCGTGCCACCGCCTCGGCGAGGCCCGGCTCGCCGTCCACGTGCGAGATCCCCGCGTTGATCGCGTCCACGACGGCCGCCTGGACGTCCACGGCGATCACGCGCCAGCCGTGCCCGGCGAACTGCGCGCAGAGCGGCAGCCCCATCTTGCCCGCGCCCACGACGGCGACGGTGCCGGCGGTGCCGGGCTCGCCGGTCCACGGCGCGACGCGGCGGGCCGGGCCGTGCTCGCAGGGATGGGCGGGGAGCTCGATCGAGCCGCCGAGCATCGACGGGGCGGCAAGCGGGCGGGTCGTGACGATCATGAGACGGGCAGCCTCGAGGTCAGGTCGGTCATGTCCACAGGGTGCCGCTCGGCGGCGGAGAGCAGCAGCGCGTTCGCGACGGCGACGGCCCACAGGCCGTCCTCGCCGTCCACGGGAGGGCGGCCACCCTCGCGGATGACGCGCACGAAGGCGTCGATCTCGGCGGCGAGCGGCTCCGCGGATGCCACGGGGATCTCGGCGACGTCCCCGACGAAGTTCGGGGCGTAGCCGCCGATCAGCTCCGGGACGTCCGTCGTGGCCCGCGTGAAGGTCAGTCGCTGCGTGAGGTAGTCGAGCTCGAACATCCCCTCCTCGCCGACCACCGTCAGTTGGCGCCGCTTGGCCGGGGTGAGCCAGTTGACGTCCATCATCCCGGTCGCGCCCGAGGGGAAGTGCAGGAGGCCGTGGAGGAGGTCCTCGTGAGACGTGTGGATGCGCTGGGCGACCTCCGCGTAGACGCGGACCGGCCGCTCGCCGGCGATCCACGACAGCATGTCGGCGTCGTGGGTGCCCAGGTCCACCGTGACCCCCACGTCGCGGATCCGGGCCGGGAATGGCCCGGCGCGCCGGCTGGCGACGGAGTAGAGGGTGCGGATCCAGCCTTCCCGCAGCAGCCGGCCCATCTCGATGACGGCGGGGTTGAAGCGCTCCACGTGGCCGACCTGGACCGGGACGTCGGCCCGCGCTCCGGCGGCGACGATCCGGAGACCCTCCTCGACGGTCGCCGCGAGCGGCTTCTCGACGAGGACCGGCAGGCCGCGCTCGATGGCGGCGAGCGCGAGCGGCTCGTGGGCGGTGGTGGGAGCGGCGATCACGACGGCGTCGATCTCGGCCTCGGAGACCATCGCGAGCGGATCCGCCCAGCCCGCGGCTCCCGACGTCTCGACGGCCGACGCGAGAGTGGCGGCGACCGGGTCCGCGACGGCGGCCAGCCGAACGCCCTCTCTGCTCGAGAGCACGCGCAGGTGGTTCCGGCCCATCGAGCCCAGGCCGGCGAGCCCGACCCGGAGCGGCGCGGCGGTCATCGCCCGGCCGCACCCGCGACGGCGGAGCCGGCGTCGGCGCCGGCGTGGCGCTGCACGGAGGCGCGGAAGGTCTCGATCACCACGTCCTGCTCGGCATCGGACAGGCCCGGGAACATCGGCAGGCTCAGGCACGCGTCGGCGGCAGCATCCGTATCGGGGAGGTCCGCCTCGATCCCCAGCTCGAGCACGTACTGCTGGCGGTGGCACGGGATGGGGTAGTAGATGCCGACGCCGATCGCCGCCTCCTGCATGTCGGCGACGACGGCGTCGCGCACGGCCCCGACGTTGACCGTGTACTGGTGGTAGACGTGCGTCCGACCCTCCGGGACGACCGGCAGCGCCGCCGGCAGGCCTGCGAAGGCGGCGTCGTACCGGGCCGCGAGGGACTGGCGGCGGGCCGTGTTGCGCTCGAGCTTGTCGAGCTGGACGAGCCCGATGGCGGCCTGGATGTCGGTCATCCGGAAGTTGTAGCCGAGGATCTCGTGGTGGTAGCGCTTCGCCATGCCCTGGTTCCGGTAGAGGCGCAGCCAGTCGGCGAGCCGGTCGTCGTCCGTGGTGATGAAGCCGCCCTCGCCTGTGGTCATGTTCTTCGTGCCGTACAGGCTGAACGCCCCGTGGCCGAAGCTCCCGGCGCGCTTCCCGCGGTAGGTGGCCCCGTGGGCCTGGCAGGCGTCCTCGACGACGGTCAGCCCGTACCGGTCGGCGATCGCGAGGATCGGGTCCATGTCCGCCACGAGCCCGAACAGGTGGACAGGGAAGATCGCCCGCGTCCGGGGCGTGATCGCCGCCTCGATCCGCCCTGCGTCGATGAGATACGTGTCGGGCTCGATGTCCACGAAGACCGGGATCGCGCCGGTGTAGAGGATCGAGCTGACGGTCGCGTTGAACGTGTGGCTGACGGTCACGACCTCGTCGCCGGGCCCCAGGCCCATCCCCGCGAAGATGCACATCTCCGCGACGGTCCCGTTGTTCACGGCGATGGCGTGCTTCACGCCGCAGAACGCCGCCCAGCGTTCCTCGAGCTCGGCGACGCGCCTGCCCATGGCGATCATCGAGCTGCGGAGGACGTCCGTGACGGCGTCGATCTCCTCCTGGCCGATGTCCGGGCGGACCTGCGGGATCATGCGGTGGCACCTCGTGTGGATGGCGACCCGACGAGCGCGCCGGAGTCGGGGTCGATGGAGAAGCTGCTCCCGCACCCGGGGCAGGCGAGCGGGGCGCCCGGCTCCGGGTCCGGGCCGGCCGGGTGGACGCCGTCGAGCAGACGCTGGCCGCAGGCGCAGACCCAGCCCAGGCGGCGGGCAGGGTTCCCGACCACGAGGGCATGGTCGGGCACGTCGCGCGTGACGACCGCACCGGCGCCGACGGTGGCGAACCGGCCGACGGTCGTGCCCGCGACGACGACGGCGCCGGCGCCGATGGAGCAGCCGGTGCGCAACAGGATGGGGCTGACGACCCAGTCGTCCGCGCGGGCGAGCGCACCGTCCGCGGTGATCGAGCGCGGGAACCGGTCGTTGGTGAGGATCGCGTTCGGCCCGATGAAGACGCCGTCCTCCACGGTCACGCCGTGGTAGACCAGCGCGAGGTTCTGGATCTTCACCCGGTCGCCGATCGTGACGCCCTCGTCGATGAAGGCGTCGCGGCCGATCACGCACTCGGCGCCGATGCGAGCGCCGACGCGCACCTGCGCGCGGTGCCAGATGCTGGTCCGGGGCCCGACGACGACGTCGGGCTCGATGTCCGCGGACGCGTGGACGCGCGCGGAGGAGTCGATCACGAGGGGGCGGCCTCCCGGGATGGGCGAGGGGGATGCCCGGTCCACCGCGGCCCGAACGGGGCCGCGGACGTCCGCAGAGTATAGCCGAGGGACCGGTCCGAGCCGGTCCGCGGACCTTCCCAGCCGACCCAGCCGCCGGTCATCGGCGGCGGCGGAGCCACGCGATCCCGACGATCGCGATCGAGGCGGCGAGCACTCCCCGCCAGTCGAGCAGCGGACGGACCTCGCCCTCGACCCGGGCGGCCACGACCGCGCCGGCGAAGGACCCACGGCCCATGCGGACGTTCCACCCTGCGACGAGGCCGCCGCCGCCCTGGTCCACCGACACATCGGCGGCGACGATGCGCGCGGCGCCGCCGCGGGTCAGCGCGGCGCGCTCGGCGAGGACCATCCCGGCGGCCCCACGGTCGATCGCGACCTCTGTCGCGATCACGCCGCCGACGGCCCCTCGGTCGATCGTCACGTGCCGGGCGGTGACTCCGCCGACGGCCCCTCGGTCGATCCCCACCTCGGTCGCCACGACGCCGGCGACGGATCCGCGGTCGACGGTCACTCGGTCGGCTGCGATCCCACCGACGGACCTGCTCTGCACATCGACCTCGTCGGCCGCGGACCGCCCGCCGCCGACCGCGGCGGACATCGCCGGCGGAGAGTCGGGCGGCGTGATGTCAGACCCGGGCATGCCGGGCACCGTGGCGCGCCCGGCGGTCAGGGCGGCGTCCGCCTCGCGGCGCGCGTCCGCCTCGGCCCGGGCGAGCGCGTCGTCGCCGTCGGGGACGGCCGCGGTCACCGCCGCGAGCCGCGCCCGGCGGTGCGGGCCGGGACCTCGGGCAGCGCCACCGTCTCCAGCGGGACGTCCCAGTGCGCCTCGAGCAGCGCGAAGCGGTGCCGTTCCTCGGCGGCGTGCGCCTCGCGGTCGGGGAAGAGCCGGGACGTGATGCTCGGGTCGGAGTGCTCCTCGATGGCGGCCCAGTCGCGCCACGTGATCGTCACGACGACGTCCCAGTCCGCCCGCCCGTCGCCGTGAAACCGCGGGACCTCCATCGTGACGTCGAGGATGCGGCCGGTCTCCTTCTGGGCGCGCAGGATCGGCCAGTGGTTCTTGATGAAGAGGGCGACGAACTCGTCGTGCGACCCCCACGCCGTCCGGTAGTAATACGCAGCGCGGACGGGCCGCGCCGCAGCGGGAGAGACCGGTGTGGCCTCCCGCTCGACCTTCTTCCTGGGGCTCACAGAGGACCTCCTGTCCTGCTCCGCCTCAGCGCCGGAGGAGGCCGCGTGCCGCGGCCCGCACCTGCTCCAGGCGGAGGCCGACGACGACGATCAGCGCCTCGGCGATGATCCGTCGCGACATCTTGGAGCTGCCGACGCGACGGTCGGCGAACGTGATCGGGATCTCGCGGATGCTGGCGCCCGCGAGCTTCGCCCGCCAGGTCATCTCGATCTGGAAGACATACCCGCCGGCATGGACGCCGGAGAACGGGATCGACGCGAGCGTGGTCGCGCGCCACGCCTTGAAGCCTCCGGTGAGGTCGTGGACGGGCAGCGCCAGGACGACACGGGCGAAGGTGCTCCCGCCGCGGGAGATGACCTTGCGGCCGATCCCCCAGTCCACCACCTTCCCGCCCTTGACGTAGCGCGAGCCGATGACGAGGTCCGCCTCCCCGCCGACGACGGGCGCGATCAGGTCGGGCAGGACGGCGGGATCGTGGGAGAAGTCGGCGTCCATCTGCACGATGGTCGCGGCGCCGGCCGCCAG
>JAKOQS010000090.1 GCA_029778235.1 Chloroflexota bacterium
CAGACGGTCCGTGGGGAGCGGCGGCTCCTGCGTCGGCTCGCGGAGCCCCTGACGCTGTGGGAGGGCGCGGCATGAGCGGCCTGTCCGCCGCCGAGCTCTTCGGGCGCGTCGCGCTTGCCGGGCTGGCGACGCCGCTCCGACTGCACCGCGAGGCGTGCGCCTGCGGCGGGGAGATCGTGGCGAACGCCGACGACCCCGGGCCGGCCGTCGCCCAGCACAACCGCACGGCCGTGCACCGCGCGTGGTGGGCCCGCGTGCGCGTCGCGTGGCAGGGAGAGGAAGCGGCGGCGTGAAGGACGAGCGCAAGTACGTCCGCGTCTACTACGAGATCATCGACGACCCCCGGTTCGTCGGGATCTTCGACAACGACCACCATCTCTCGACCTGGCTCCGCCTGCTGCTGACGGCGGACGCCGTGTGGCCGGCCTCCGCGGAGGTCCCGCGGCGCATCCGCCAGGCGTCGTTCCGGGCCCTCGTCGACGCCGGCCTGGTCGAGTGGCTCTCGGGCGACCGGTTCCGGATCCACGGTCTGGACCGCGAACGAACCCGGCGTGCCGTTGCCGGGCGCGCTGGCGGGCTGGCGAGCGGCGTGTCACGACGCGGGGGAACGGAGACCGAACGACCGCCGAACGACCGTTCCGCGAAAGCACGAACGAACGTTGAACCCGAAGTCAACCTAGACGAGCCGAGCATAGACGAGCAAAGACGAGCCGAGACGAGCACGTCGCGCGCGCGAGGCGACGGCGAACGATCGGACTCCCTCGACGACGTCCTGCTCTGGCTCTCGGAGCGGAAGGCCCAGCCTGCCGCCGGGACGAAGACGCACACGACGCTCTGCCAGCTCGTGGACCGGGAGGGAGCCCCCGCCGTGATCGCGGCGATGGAGGGGCTCGGCCCCCAGGTCGAGGCGGCGCAGTACGTCTTCGGGGCCCGCAACGCCCTGCATCCGATCCCGGGCGCTCCGACCTCGCCCAACGGGCGACGCCCGCCCGGAGGTCACACCCGGACAGCCGCGGAGGTCGAGGATGCGTTCCGCTGAGCTCGTCTTCTTCGGTCCCGCCCGCTTCATCGAGCGGACGCTGGAGGACTTCCGGCCCGCGTCTGAGTCGGCCCGGCGCGCGCTCGCCGTCGCTCGCCGGTTCGCGTCCGGGGAGATCTCCTCATGCGTGCTCGCCGGGCCGACCGGGGTCGGCAAGACGCACCTGGCGCGGGCGATGGCCGCCGCTCGGTACGAGGCGGTCCTTGCCGCCTGGCAGGCGATGCCACTCGTCACGACCGAGACCCGATACGACGACGCCGGCGTGGCCCACGAGTCGCCGCTGCCGCCGGGCTACATCCCGAAGCGCGCGACGCCGCGTCCTGAGGGCCCGATGTGGGTGAGCGTCCCCGAGCTGGTGGTCGGCCTGCGCCTCGACATGGACCGCGACCGCGGCGACCGGGCCTGGGCGGACGTCGGCGAGGAGGCCCGCAGGACCCAGGGCATCCTCGTGCTCGACGACCTCGGGCGCGAGAAGGTCTCCGACTGGACGGGCGAGCTCGTCTACTCGCTCGTCAACGGGCGGTACGAGGGTCTCCGCTCGACCATCGTCACCACGAACCTCACCGGCGCCGAGCTTGCCGCGTCGCCGTACTGGCCGGCGATCTCGCGCCTGGCCGAGGACGGCGAGCTCGTCCGCATCGATGCCGAGGATCATCGCCTGCTTCGGGCGAAGGCCGGACGGGCGGCGTCGTGACCGCCGCGCCGCGGCTCACCGAGGACGCCTGGCAGCGCCAGCTCGTCGATCTCGCCGCCCTCCTGGGCTACCACTGGCTCCACGTCCGCCCCGGCCTGACGCAGTCCCACGGCTGGCGCGTCCCGGTGCAGGGGACGCTCGGCAAGGGTTGGCCCGACCTCGTCCTCGTCCGGGAGCGCGACCGCCGCGTCCTCTTCGTCGAGCTCAAGCGCCCCGGCGGCCGGCTCGAGCCGGACCAGGAGCGCGTCCTCGGCATCCTCCGGGCAGCCGGGGCCGAGGTCTACGTCTGGTGGCCGCATCAGCTCGAGGAGGCCTACGCCGTCCTCGACGGCCGCCTCTCGGAGGTCCCGGCATGACCCGCCGCGCCCTCGCCCGCCTCGCCCTCCTCGCCGCACTCGGGTTCGGCGTCCTCTCCGCCCACGCTCCCCACGTCGCCGCTGAGCCGGCCGCCACGCCGCCGACGAACGATGTCGGCCCCGTCGATTGGGGCGACGACCCCGTCCCGCCCGTGCGCCACGCGCCGTCCGCCTTCGGGAAGACGTACCCGGCGGGCACGCAGGCGGCGCGCGACTGGGCATGGAGGCGTCTCGGGACCGGGCAGTTCCGGTGCCTCGACAGCCTCTGGCACCACGAGAGCGGATGGCGGGTTCTCGCCCATAACCCCAGCTCAGGAGCGCACGGGATCCCACAGGCGCTGCCGGGCAGCCGCATGGCGAGCGCGGGACCCGATTGGCGCACGAACCCGATGACCCAGGTCCGCTGGGGCCTCAGGTACATCGGTGGTCGCTACGGGAGCGCGTGCAACGCGGAAGCACACCGCGTTCGATGGGGGTGGTACTGATGGCCGCGTCTGACTGCCATCCCGAGCGGCGGGCGTACGGCAAGGGGCTCTGCTCGGCGTGCTATCAGCGTCAATGGCGCGATCCTGAGCGGGCGCGTGGCTATACGGCACGCTGGAAGGAGCGCCACCGGGACGAACTCGCAGCGCGCCGTGCAAAGGAGCGAGAGGAGCGTGCCGCGAGGCGTCCGGCCATGCTCGCCGCGAAGCGTGACGCGTACCGCGCGGACGTCCACGCTCGGCTCGCCGAACGCTTCTGGTCGAAGGTCGTAAGGGGCGAAGGATGCTGGATCTGGGCCGCCTCCGTGGACGATCACGGGTACGGACGGTTCGGTATCGGCCGCCTTCGGATCGAACCAGCGCATCGAGTCGCCTGGATGGTCGCGAACGGCCCGATACCGGATGGACTGAGCGTCCTCCATCGCTGTGACAACCCGCCCTGTGTCCGTCCCGACCACCTCTTCCTCGGGACCCAGCGCGACAACATGCGGGACATGATCGCCAAGGGTCGCGGCGGCGGCCAGTTCCAGAGGAGGTCCGCATGAGCGACACCGGCTCGGCTGGCTCCCACAGCCACGCGCTCAAGGGCACG
>JAKOQS010000010.1 GCA_029778235.1 Chloroflexota bacterium
ACGCCCGCCAGGATCTCGGCCTGCTGGAGGCGCCGTTCGGCCTCCTGCCGGGCCGCCTCCTCGCGGTTCGCGCCGCTGATCAGCTCGGTGCGCGCGGCCTCGAGGTCGCGGGCCTCGTCCTCCAGCCGCCGGGTCTCGGCGGAGATGTTGTCGAGTAGCTGGATCAGCTCGGCCTGGCGGACGTTCGTGAAGTCCGGCTGCGCGGCCTGCGAGCCGAGCGTGATCACGACGATCAGCGAGGTCACGAACAGCGCGAGGCCGACGGTGAGCTGGCCTCGACTCGGCCGGAAGAAGTCCCGCAACAGGTTGGCGCGCCGGCTGGGGTCGATCGCCCGGCGGGCGGGGGGCGTTTCCTCAGGCATGCAGCACGGCCCTCCTGATGGCGGCGGCGTTGGTGAAGATCCTGATGCCGAGGACGACGACCACGCCGGTGGAGAGCTGGGAGCCGACGCCGATCTGGTCGCCCACGAACACGATCAGCCCGGCGATCACGACGTTGGAGAGGAAGGAGACGAGGAAGACCCGGTCGGAGAAGATGCCCTCCAGATAGGCGCGCGTGGCGCCGAGGATGGCGTCGAAGGCCGCCACGATCGCGATCGGGAGGTATGGAGCGAGAACCGGCGGCAGCGTGGGCTGCAGCACGACGCCGACGACGATGCCGGCGATCAGGCCCAACAACGCGAACATAGCTCCTCCTATCCCGCCGCCGCGTGGCGGAGGGTCATGCCCGAGTCGGCGGGGAGGGAGAGGTCCCCGTCGGCCTGGGAGATCGACATGGTAACGCCGTAGTTCTGGGTCAGGAAGTGCCACCACGAGGCGGCCGCGGTCTCGTTGAAGCGGGCCTGGAGCCGGTTGGGATCGCCGATCACGTCCAGCCGGTAGGGCGGGCTGAGCGAGACGTAGTCGACGGTGATGGCCGCGCCTGCGGAGCGGATGGGGGTGAGCACGGTCAGCCGCCTGCCGTTGATGCTGATCGCCTCCGCGCCCGCGGTCCAGAGGCCGTTGACGAGCCGCGTGAGGTCGCCGTCGAGAACGAGCCCGCTGGTGCCGTCGGCGCCGGGGGCGTCGGACACCTCCACGACGATGCCCGGACCCTCGACCGCGACGGCCCCGGTGAGCTGCTCGAGCTCGGTCAGCCGTGCGCGCTGGTCGGGATCGCCGAGGGCCTGCTGGCCGAGGCGGCCAATCTCCTCGTCGAGGGCCGTCACCCGATCGGCGACCTCCCCCTGGCGGGCCTCCGCGGCGGCGACCCGGTCGAGGAGCTCCTGGCGCTGGGCTGCTGCGGTCCCGGCGCCGCGCGTGGTCTGGAGGAGCGCGACGGTGACCAGGACGGCCACGAGGGCGATCGCGGCGGCGAAGCGCAACCGGCTGGGAGCGGCGGCCGACCCTGCGCGGTACTCGGGCTCCAGCGCGCCCTCCTGCAGGTCGGTCAGCAGGCTCATGCTGGCGTCGGGACGCCTCACCTGTCTCCCTTCGCGAGCCGCACGGTCTCGCGGACGTAGAGCAGGCCCGCGGCCCAGTAGAACGCGGCCCCGGCGATGCCGAGCGCCCAGCCGAGCCAGTAGGCGACGGGCCAGCCGAGGAACTTCTCGGAGCCGATCAGGATCAGCGGGAGCGCGAACAGCAGCAGGAACGTGCCCGTCTTGCCCACGTAGTTGACCGGTAGCGCCACGATGTCGTGCTTGCGGAGCACGGGGACGAGGGCGGCGAGCATGACGTCGCGGGCGAGGAGCGCGACGACGAACCAGATCGGCACGATCCCGCGCAGCAGCAGGACGATCACCGTCGCGAGGATGTACAGCCGGTCCGCGATGGGGTCCAGCTTCGCGCCCAGCGCCGTGCGCTGCTTCAGCCTGCGCGCCAGGTAGCCGTCGACCCAGTCCGTGGCGCCGAACACCGCGAGCAGGATGATGGCCGCGGTGTCCTGGCCGATGAGGATCAGCCAGCAGAACGTGGGGATGCCGAGCAGGCGCACGAACGAGATGACGTTGGGGATGGTGAGGACGGCGTCGGTATCCCACTGCTGTTCGGGGACGAGAGATGCTGCCACGCCGCCAGCCTATGCCATGCCTGTGAACGCGTCCGCGCCGTGCCCGCTTCCCGCACGCCGCGGCCCACATCCCCTTGCGGCTATGGTCTAGCGCGATCGGCTGAGCTCATACGCCCGGAGCACCCGCGGGCCGACGGAGTCCCAGGCGTAGGGGGCGGCCGCGGCTCTTGTCAGGGCCGGGTCTGGGGGTGTGGCGAGCAACTCGCGGAGGCCTGCGGTCGCGGCGGTCGCGGCGCCGGGCGGGAAGAAGCGGGCGACGGCGGGGTCGTCGACGACGGCGCGGAAGGCGGGCAGGTCGCTGGCGAGGACCGCGGCGCCGTGGGCCAGGGCCTCGACCAGCACCAGCCCGAACGACTCCCCCGCCAGGTTCGGGGCGACCAGCACCGTCGCTTCGGCGAGCAGGCGCTCGCGTTCGGCGTCCGAGACCGCTCCCAGGACGGTGACACCCTCGGTGGGCGTGGTGGGGCCGACGGCGACGAACTCCGCATCGACGCCGGAGCGGGCGACCTCGGCGAAGACGGGGAAGCCCTTGCGCGGCTCATCACGGCCCAGGAACAGGACCATCGGACGCCCCGCTCCGTGAGCCGGCCGTGAGGCGCTAGCCGAACGCTGCGTCGAAAGGGCCGGCAGTTCGATCGCATTCGGCACCACCTCGGGCGTCACCCCCGTCGCGGCGCGGGCCGTGGCCGCGGCGGCCTCGGAGACGGCGAGGGAGACGCGATCGCGGGGAAGGAGCGCGGCGCGGGCGCGGAGGACGGGACGGAGCGCGCCGACCCCGAACGCCGCGTGATGCGTGACCACCAGCGGGCGGCCGCCTCGCGCCGCCGCGAAGGCCGCTCCCGGGGTGAGCGGCTCGTGGACATGCACGACGTCGGCCGTTGCCGCGGCGGCCCTGGCCGCGCGGGCCTGGGCCGGCGCGAGCGCCAGCCGCGCCGTCGAGCCGTTGAAGGGAAGCGGCGTGGCCCGGCCGAGGAGGCGCACCGGTACCCCGGCGTCGACGACCCGCTTCCCCGGCGCGACGACGAACGCGTCGTGGCCCTCTTCCCGCAGCCAGCGGGCCAGGCCGAGGACGTGCGTGCCCACGCCGCCGGGGACGTCGAGCGAATAGGGCGTGACCAGCGCGATCCTCACGGGCCCGGGCTCCTCAACCACACGGTCACAGGGCCCGACGCAGCATCAACCAGTTGGACGGGTCATCGCGGACGGCGTCGGCGAAGCCGGCGACGACCCCCGTCATCAACTCGGCGGCCGAGTCGCCGGGGACGGGGTCGGAGATGCGAATCTCGAGGCGGCCGCCGTCGAAGTGCGTGGTGACGACGCGCAGGTCGGCGCCGGTGCGCCGCGCCAGCAGCGCGGGGCCTGCGGGAACCCGCAGCTCTCCCCCGCCGGGCCACGCGACGGCGAGGCCGCGAGCGCTGAGGTCGCGGTCGGCGAGCAGGCAGACCAGCCTGCCCGCGCGCACGTCGTCGCCGAGGCGGCGCATCAGGTCGGGTTGATCCACCGGGTAGATGGTCATGCCCATGCCCGCGCGCGCGTCGCGGAAGCGCTCGAAAAGGCCCTCGGGGAGCCGCTCGGCGACCGAGACCACCTTGATGCCGACCCGCGCGCACCAGGCCCCGGCGAAGTCCCACGAGCCCATGTGCGGGAGGGCCGCCACCATGCCGGGTCCCGCCAGCGAGTCGCGCAGCTTGGCGACATCCGCGTCCGTGATCCGCACGACCCGCAGCACGTCGTCGTCGCTCCAACGCGCGAGGCTGAGCGACCACAGCGTGTTGCGGAGCCAGTTCTCGAGGAGCCGGCGACGCGCCCGAAAGCCGGGACGACGTCCCGTTCCCGCCTCGATCGAGTCGGCCCACGCCGCCACGGCGGGCAGCGGCAGCGCGGCGAGCGGCACAGAGGCGAGCCGGGCGAGCGCGTCGCCGACGCGGCGCGGCAGCCGCCCGCCGACCGCCCAGACCAGGCCGGTCAGGCCCACGTCACTCGTCCCACGCTTCCGCAAGCAGACGCCGCGCCTCGCCCAGCAGCTGCGGCACGGGCTTCGTGCGAGCGACGATGGGCATGAAGTTCGCGTCGCCAGACCAGCGCGGCACCACGTGCTGGTGCAGGTGCGCCGCGATCCCGGCCCCGGCCACCTCGCCCTGGTTCATCCCCAGGTTGAAGCCGTCAGGATTCGATACCCGTCGAATGACGCGCATGGCGCGCTGCGTCAGCTCGGCGACCTCGCGCGTCTCGTCGACGGTGAGCTCCGTGTAGTCGGAGACGTGCCGGTACGGGCAGACGAGCAGGTGCCCGGGCGAGTAGGGGAAGAGGTTCATCACGACGTAGGCGTGCTCTCCTCGCGCGACGATCAGCCCGTCCTCGTCCGAGCGCCCGGGGGCCGCGCAGAACGGGCACTCCCCCGTCCTCTCCGGCTTGCCCTCTCCCTGGATGTAGGCCATCCGGTGGGGGGTCCACAGACGTTGGAACGCGTCCGGGACCCCCGCGAAGTCCGTGCTGGGCAGAGCCTCAGGCATGGGCCGTCGGCGACTCGTTGGACCGCGAGGCGATCCACGCCACGATCTCCGCCACGGCCTCGTCGGCCGGGACGGCGTTGCGCTGCGAGCCGTCGCGGAAGCGGAACGACACCGCGCCCTGCTCCCGGTCCTCACCGCCCGCGATCAGGATGAAGGGAGCCTTCTCCTGCGTCGCGTTGCGGATCTTCTTGCCGAACCGGTCGTCGCCGTCATCGAAGTGGACCCGCACGCCCTCGGCGCGCAGCCTCTCGACGACGCCCGCCAGGTACGCGTTGAACTCGCCCGCGACCGGCACCGCGACCACCTGGACGGGGGCCAGCCACGCCGGGAACGCGCCCGCGTAGTGCTCGATCAGCACGCCCATGAACCGCTCGATGGAGCCGAACTTCGCCGAGTGGATCATGACGGGCTGCTGGCGCGAGCCGTCGGAGGCCGTGTACTCCAGCGTGAACCGCTCGGGCTGGTTGAAGTCGTACTGGATGGTCGACATCTGCCAGGTCCGGCCGATCGCGTCCTTGGCCTGGATCGAGATCTTCGGGCCGTAATACGCGGCGCCGCCCGGGTCGGCGACGACGGGGAGGCCGGACTCGTCCGCGATCTCCTGCAGGATGGCCGTCGCCTCCGCCCACTGCTCGTCCGAGCCGATGAACTTGTCCTTCTTCTTGCCGTCCTCGTCGCGGGTCGAGACCTCGAGCGCGACGTCGGTCAGGCCGAAGTCGGTCAGCAGGGACAGGATGAAGCGCAGCAGGTGGCG
>JAKOQS010000091.1 GCA_029778235.1 Chloroflexota bacterium
CAGGAGGCGCTCCGGGAGACGGTCGCCGGGCGCCGAGGGGCCATCCGGGAGGTCCACGAGGAGGACGTCCACCGCCCCCGAGCGCAGCAGGTCGGCACCGAGGTCGATCCCCTCCGCCGCCCCGTGCGGCACGACGACGACCAGCTCGTCCAGGCGGACGCCCCGTGCCGCCGCCTCGACCGGGTCCAGGGATCGCGCGCCATCCACGTACGCGACCAGGCAGCCCGCCGCCTGCGCCTCCGCCGCGACCCGGAGCGCGAGCGTGGTGCGCCCGCTCCCGGGGTCCCCCGCGAGGGTGGCCGTGAGAGGGCGCGCGAGGCCACCGGCGCCGAGGAGGGCGTCCAGCGCCGCGAAGCCCGTGGGGACGACCGCGCCGACCCCGGACCGATCCGGGCGCGGAGCCGGCGCGGGAAGGGCGGTCCCGCCGGGGAGGGGCACCGGACGACCGGGCGGCCCCGCAGGCGCGGGGCGCGGGTCCGCCTCCCGGTCCCCGGGGGAGCCGGCGGGAAGGGGCGCGATGGCGAGCGCGCCGAACACCTCCGCGGCCGGCCGCGGGGCGGCCGCGCCCCACCGGGAGCGGAGGTCCGCGAGGGTGGCGAGACGGTCGTGCGGGGTGCTCATGGGACCCCACAACCATAGAACATCCGTTCTACTTGTCAAGGTCCGGACGGCATCCGGAAGCCCTCCGCCGTGGCATACGATGCCGATGGGCATGCGCAGCCGATCCGACTCCCGGGCATGGACGATCGCCTTCGGGGCGGGGCTCGCCCTCCGCCCGATCCTCATCGTGCCGATGGCTCCGAGCGGACCCCTGGGCGGCTCGAGCCTGCTCCCGGTCGCGCTGGTCCTGCTCTTCGCCGGGAACGTCGTCCTCGCGCTCAGCATGCTCGCCCGGATCCGCGTCGTGACCGCGTTCGGCATCTTCACCGCCGTGGCAGGGGTCGGACTCGCGGCCGTCGGCGCGTGGGCGGGGCTGCCGGCGCCCTGGCCCCTGCTCCTCGTCGGGTACGACGTCCTGCTCGTCCCCGTCGGCCTCCGCGCGTGGCGGGAGCTGCCCGCGGCACCCTGATCCGGCGGATCGCGCCCGACCCGGCGCGTCCGCCGATCCGGCCGGTCGGCCCCGTCAGCCGATCGGGACGACCTCGACGCCCTCGGGCGCCTGCAGGACCAGGCGGTCCCCCGCGGCCAGGTCCGCGGCGGTGACCGTGGCCGTCTCCACTCCGGGGAGCGAGTAGTACCCCAGGGCGACCCGCACGCGGCCCGGGCTCGACTCGACCGGCACGACGATCCGCCACGCACCGGTGTCGCGCGCCAGCCACCACCACCGCTCCGCGAGCGAGGCGAGGCCACGGCGGTGGACCACCGCCCGCGCGTCCGCGGCGGTCGCAGCCCGACCGAGCTCACCGTGGAAGACGGTGAGCGCGAGCCAGACGTCGCCATCCGACGCGACATAGCCTTCGAGCTCGCCGTCGGAGGCACGCCGGACCTCGTGCATGTGGTCGCGGTCAGCCATCCCGCGGATGGTATCGGGCGCGACGCCGGTGGTGGGGACGCCCCGGCGGGACGAGTGCAACGGGCGGACGGCGGCCGTCGAGCGGCTACCATCGATGCATGGACGTGACCGCCACCTCGATCCTCGAGATCGGCGCGCTCCTGCTCGTCGCGGCCGCGGCGGGCTGGGCGGCGAGACGGGTGGGGCTGCCGGCCGTCCTCGGCTACCTCGCCGTCGGCCTCGCCGTCTCCCCCTTCACACCCGGGTACGTGGCCGACCGCGAGCAGCTGCAGCTCCTCGCCGACCTCGGCGTCGTCCTCCTGCTGTTCGAGGTGGGGATCGAGATCGACCTGGGTCGCATCCGGCGGGAGCAGCGCCAGCTGCTGTGGGCGGCGCCTGTGCAGGTGGTCGTCACGCTCCTCGTCGCCGGCGGCGTCCTGGTCCTCGCCGGCCTGGAACCGCTCTCCGCGGCCATCGTCGGCCTGGCCGTCGCCCTGTCGTCCTCCGTCGTCATCGTGAACATCACCCGCAGCCGCCGGCGGACCACCGACCGGCCGACCGAGCACGCCCTGCTCGGCTGGAGCGTCCTCCAGGACGTCTTCGGGGTCGCGATCGCCGCCGTCCTCCTCACGCTGCTCGGCGTCTCCGGTCGGCCGCTCGTCGAGACGATCGTCGGCATCGTGGCGTATGGGATCGTCGCGGTCGTCGTCGCGGAGGCGCTGCCGCGGGTCCTGCGGGCCGTGCGCGGCGAGCCGGACATCTTCCTGCTCGTGTCGGTCTCGGTGGGGCTCGTGCTCGCCGGCGTGGGCTCGGCCGTCTTCGGCGCGCCGCTCGCGCTGGCGGCGTTCGTCGCCGGCCTGGCGATCAGCGAGGGCCCCGACACCGCCGAGGCACGGCGCCGCCTCGTCCCGTTCCGGGACCTGTTCGCGGTGCTGTTCTTCGTCACGATCGGGACGCTGGTCGATCCCGGGCGGCTGGGCTCCGGCCTCGGCTGGCTGGCTCTCCTGCTCGTCCTCGTCGTCGTCTCGAAGGCGCTCGTCGCGTGGGCCATCGCGCGCGCGGCCCACCTGGACGCCCGGCCGACACAGCTCGCGATCGGGCTCGGCCAGATGGGCGAGTTCAGCTTCGTCCTGGCGGCGGCGGCCGCGATGGCCGGCGCGATCCCCCAGGACCTGTACGTGGCGGTCATCTCGGCCGTGGCCGTGACGATCGCAGGGAGCACGGTGCTGGTCCGGGTCGTGGGCACGCCTCGGGCGGCGCCGGTCGCGGAGGGCGGCTGACATGGGACCGTCGATCGACCCCCGGCCTCCCCTCGCACCCCGGCGCGTCCTCCTCACGGGCGCGGAGGGCGTGATCGGCACCGTGATCCGCGAGCAGCTGGGCCACGCGTACGACCTGCGCGCGCTCACCTGGCGGCCGGCGTCGTTCCCGAGCCACGTCGCGGACATCGCCGACCTCGCCGCGATCCGGCCGGCGTTCGACGGGATGGACGCGGTGGTCCACATGGCCGGCACGCCGCATGTCTCGTCGTCGTGGGATGAGGTCCTCCGCAGCAACATCGTGGGCACGCGGAACGTGCTCGAGGCGGCGCGCGAGGCGGGGGTGGGTCGGGTCATCCTCGCCTCGTCGAACCATGCCGTCGGGATGTACGAGATCGAGGCGGCACCAGCGATCTACGCGGACCACGATCCGCGCGTCATCGCGGAGGACGCGCCCGTCCGGCCGGACTCCGACTACGGCGTGAGCAAGGTCTTCGCCGAGGCGATCGGGCGGATGTACGCCGACCGCTTCGGCATGCGGGTCGTCTGCCTGCGGATCGGGAGCGTCCTGCCGGACGACGACCCCACGGGGCCATCGGTGCTCGCCACCGCCGGTTGGATGCCGTGGCTCACCGAGGACGACCGCCGGGCGCGGCTCCGGGCGACGTGGCTGTCGCAGCGCGACTGCGCCGAGCTGATCCGGTGCTCCCTGGAGGCGGACGTGCGGTTCGAGATCGCCTACGGCGTGAGCGACAACCCGCGCCGGTTCTGGAGCCTCGACGGGGCGCGGGCGCTCGGGTTCGTGCCGCGGGACCGGGCACCCGCCTGAGGGCCCGAACCCTACTGCGCGGTCCAGCCCCCGTCGATGACGAGCGTCGTCCCCGTGACCATCGCCGCCGCGTCCGACGCGAGGTAGATGACCGCGCCCGCGAGCTCGGACGTCGTCCCCACCCGCCCGAGCGGGATCCGGTCGAGGACGCCCCGGAGGAAGTCGGGGTCGGAGAGCCGCTCGGCGGTCCCCGGCGTCAGGACCCACGTCGGCGCGATGGCGTTCACGGTCACGCCCATCGGCGCCCACTCGAGCGCGAGCACCTTCGTCAGCGTGATGACCGCGCCCTTGCTCGCGCTGTACGCGGCGTGCCGGCGGATCCCCACGATGCCGGCCTGCGAGGCGACGTTCACGATCCGGCCATACCCCTGCGGCACCATCCGCCGTGCCGCCGCCTGCGACGCGAAGAACAGCCCGCGGACGTTGACCGCGAACAGCTCGTCCCACTCCTCCTCGGTCGCGTCGAGGGCGTCGTGGTTGGTCCCCAGGCCGGCGTTGTTCACGAGGATGTCGAGCCGGCCGAAGCTCGCCACGGTCGTCGCGACGGCCGCCTCGATCGAGGCCGTGTCCGTGACGTCGAGGGACACGGCGATCGCGTCGCCACCCGAATCGCGGATCGTCGCGGCCACGTCGTCCGCGTCCGCGGCGCGCCGGGCCGCGGCGGCGACGCGCGCGCCGGCGCCCGCGAGCCCCAGCGCGAGGTCATGGCCGATGCCGCGACTGGCTCCCGTCACGAGCGCGACGCGCCCGGTGAGGTCGAAGCTGGGCTGGACGAAGGGTGCGGGCTCCATCGGTCGCTCCGTGCGGACGGCTCGCAGCCGGACGGTCGTTCACTCCAGGCAGGTCGGTCGGGCGTCCCTCACGGTCGAGCGTAGCACCGGGCGCCGAGAGGCCGGGGCCGGGGCCGGGGCCCGGGCGGGGTCGGGACGCCCGGGGTCGGGCAGGGTCGGGACGGGCCGCCGTCGTCGTCCCCCGGTCGAGCCCCCCGTGCGGCGGATCTTCACCCATTGCAGATCCCGGCGCGGCGTCTTCAGCCGGTGAAAGGATTCGGGCCCGACCTGCACGGCGCCGTCGCCGGGCGAGTGCAGTAGGTGCGCGGCCTGCCAGACCCCTGCCGTCTGGCCGGCTCCTGCCGTCTGGCCGGCACCTGCGGTCTGGCCGGCCCCCGCCGCCTGCCCGCAGGATGGCCCGCGTGAGTTGTGGCGGCGCGCTGCCGCAGGTCGGATGCAGGGCTTCTTCACTGTATGCAAGGATCCTGCACGATCGGGAGACCGGTGGGCCCAGCCGAGGCCGGCTCCTTTCACCGGGTGAAGAACGCCGGCCCCCGCCCCCCGGCCGACGCGCCCGCGGCCCGCCGGCCGGCCTCAGCCCACCGCCACCAGCGCGATGCCCGCGAAGACCAGGGCGATGCCTGCCCACTGCACCCGACGCGGCCGCTCGCCGAGGAGCATCACGCCCGCGGCGACGGTGACCATCGGGCCGAGCGAGCTCACGAGGGTCACCAGCCAGACCGGGGCGACCCCGAGCCCGTACGCGAACGCCGCCAGGCCGACGACGTCGAGGACGGCACCCACCGCGAGCGTGACGTAGGGTCGGTGCGAGAGGAGGCGGGAGACGCGGGCAGCCGTCTCGCCCGCGTCGGACGCGCGCGCCACGTCCAGGACCGGCTCCGGTTCGGGCGACAGCGGCGGCGTCGTCGGCGCCGCCAGCGCGCCCCGCGCCCGCAGGATGGCGAACACGACCAGGAGCACCAGGGCGTTCGAGACACGCTGGGCCACGAGGCCCGTCAGCCAGTCGGAGCCCCGGACCAGGATGGCCAGGAGCACGGTTCCGACGGCCCAGCAGACGAGCGAGACGAGCGCGAGCGGGACGCCCGGCCCCGAGAAGCTCGGCCGGGACGCCTCCGGCTCGAGCGTGAGCCCGGCCAGGAAGATGCCCGTGGTGGCGGCTGCGACCGCCAGGATCTCGACCGCCGCCAGGCTCTCGCCGAGGAACAGGACGGCGATGAGCGCGCCCAGCCCGCCGTACAGCGCGGCGATCGGGCTGACGATCGAGATCGGCCCCAGGCGAAGCGCCGTGAAGAAGCACAGGAAGCCGACCGCGAGGATCGCACCGGACGCGAGCGCGACGAGCACGAACCAGGGCTCGGCCGGGAACGCCAGGCCGTGGAGCAGTGCGGCCGGGACCAGGATGAAGCACGAGGCGCCGACGACGAACACGGCCGAGATGACCCCGCCGACGCGGCGGCCCGCGAAGGCGACGAGCACGTCGAGCGATCCCCACGACGCGGCGGCCGCGAGGCCGAGGAAGAGGCCGGCCGTCGGATCCATCGCGCAATGGTGGCCGCTGGGCGGCCGGGGCGTGGGGCGCCGGCGACACGCGGCCGGGCGGGGCCCCGGGGTCCCGTGCCCCCTGGTCGCCTGCGCGCCGGTGGCGCCGCCGCGCCGGTGTCGCCACCGGGGCGCACCGGAGCGCCCCGCCGCGCTTCAGCCCACTGCGACGAGCGCGACCCCCGCGAACACGAGCGCGATGCCGGCCCACTGCACCCGGCGGGGCCGCTCGGCGAACAGGATCACCCCCGCCGTGACGGTGACGGTGGGACCCAGCGAGCTGGCGAGGGAGACCAGCCAGGCCGGCGCGACGCCGAGCGCATAGCTGAAGGCGACGAACCCGAGGGTCTCGAGGACGCCCGCCACCAGCATCAGCTCGACCGGATGGCGCCCGAGGATCGCGGCCAGGGCGGCACCCCGGCCGCGCGCCCCGACCGGGGCGGCGACCGACGGCCCGGAGCCCCCGCCGGCGGTCAGCGCCGCCACGTCGATGGGTGGCTCCGGCTCCGGGGCGAGCGCCGGCTCGCCGGGTCGGGTCGCGCCGCGGGCCCGGACGACGACCCAGAGGCCGACGAGCAGCGACGCGTTGGCGATGCGCGCGGCGGACGAGGCGGAGAGCCACCCGGCCTCGCGGATGGGGACGGAGAGCAGGACGATGCTGACCGACCATGCGACCAGGGACACGAGCGCGAACGGCACGCCGGGGCCCGAGAACCGCGGGCGACCCCCGCCGGCGAAGGAGAGGCCGGCGAGCGCGATGCCCACGGTCGCGGCCGCCGCACCGGCCAGCTGGATCGCGGCCGGGCGCTCGCCCAGGAAGACGATCGCGAGAACGGAGGCGAGCCCTCCGTAGACGGCGACGGTCGGGCTCACCACCGAGACGGGCCCCAGGCGCAGCGCGGTGTAGAAGCACGCGAAGCCGATGCTCGACACCGAGCCCGCGAGCAGCGCCAGCCCGAGCATCCGGGGATCGGACGGGAGGCCCGTCCCGGTCAGGACGGCGACCGCGAGGACGATCAGGCAGGACGAGCCGACGACGAGGGCGGCCGATGCGACCCCGCCGATCCGCCGGCCGGCGAAGGCGACCAGCACGTCGAGCGTGCCCCACATCGCCGCCGCGACGAGCCCCAGGACCAGGCCGGTGACGTCTCCCACGGACGTATCGTGCGACCTGGGAGGGCCGCGCGTCCCGTCGGGCCCGTCGAAGCCCCTGTGCTAGAATCCGCCGGCCTCGTGGGGATGTAGCTCAGCTGGGAGAGCACCGCGTTCGCATCGCGGGGGTCAGGGGTTCGAGTCCCCTCATCTCCACCACCCGCCCCGTCGGCCTCGCCGGCGGGGTCGCTGATTCTCCGGGGCCGCTCTGCCGGCCACCGCACCACCCTGCGGCCATCCGGCTCTGGCCGGGCGCCTGCCGGTCGGCGCATCGTCGTGCCGACGGGCCGGCAGGGGACGATGTAAGGGATCGGGTCCGCCGCGCGCCATCAGGGGTGACGGGCACGGCACGGGACCGTGCGGACGGGGCGAGGTCGGACGCGGGGATGCACGACCGCAGCTCGCTGGCGGACTTCGAGGCGTTCTACGAGCGCACGTACGCGGTCGCGTTCCGGGTCGCCTACGGGGTCCTCGGCGACCGCGATCTGGCGGAGGACGCGACCCAGGACGCGTACGTCGCGGCCTACCGGGACCGCGACCGGTACCGCGGCGACGGCCCGGTGGATGCCTGGCTCTATCGGATCGTCGTCCACGCCGCCGTCTCGGTCGCGCGCCGCCGGCGCGTCCGCGTGGTGGGCGTCGGCCGGATCGCCCCGGAGGGGACGACGACCGACGAGGGCGCGGCGACGGTCGACCGCCTGGCGATCGAGGACGGCCTGCGCGCGCTCGACCCGCGGGCGCGCAGCGCGGTCGTCCTGCGCTACTACCTGGACCTGGACTACGCGACGATCGGCTCGATCCTGGGGACGAGCGCCGACAACGTCGGCGTCATCCTCACGCGCTCGCGCGACCGCCTGCGCCGCCTGATGGAGCCCGCAGCGACCGGCCGTCCGCCGCTCGCCGCGGAGGAGGCGATCCGCCATGGATGAGCGCATCGACGGCGCGATCCGCCTTGAGCTCGCGGCGATGCTGGGGCCGGCCGCGGGAAGCCACCCGCGATGGGCCGGGTCGCCGGCGGCTGTGCGCGTCGCCGGCGGCGAGGGAGCGGGCGGGGTCGCGCGACGCCTCGGCTGGGCGGCGCGGCAGGCTGATGGCGACACGGCTCCCGGCGCCCGCGGCCTCCTCGGCGGCCGGCGCCGAGGCTGGGTCCTGGCCCTCGTGGCCGCACTCCTGCTCGTGGGCGGCACGGTCGCGCTCGCGGCCGGCGGGCTCCTGCCCTCGATCACGCTCCCGGTGGTGCCGCCGCCGACGATGGAGCCGACAGCGCCTCCGACGGCCCCGACCCCGCAGCCGAGCTCGACGCCCGTCCCGACGCCGGCACCGGCCACCGTGACGACCGAGGCACCGCCGAGCGGCTTCGCCGCCAGCATCATGGACGTCGCCTTCGACGAGGCCGGGGTCGCCTGGTTCGCGACGACCCGGGGGGTCGTCCGGTGGAAGCCCGGCGCCACCACGTCGCTGGCGTACGGCGAGGCCGACGGGCTGCCGGCGGCATCGATCAGCCGCGTGGCCGTGGGGCCGGATGGGAGTGTCTGGGCCTCCGGGGCGGGCTGGGTCGCGCATCTGGCCCCGGGCCACGAGCGCTGGAACCCCCTGACGCAGTTCGGTGCCAAGGCGGTCGAGGTCGGTGGGCTGATCGTGGGGCCCGGCGAGGGGCCCGCCATCGACGGACGATCCCCCAGCAGCACGGCCTGGGCCGCGCTGACGCTCGACGACGGCACGTCGCGCCTCCTGCGGCTGGACTGCTGGGCCGGTATCGGCACCGAGCTGCCCATCGACTGCCGAGGGATGCTTTTCCCTGCGCCGGTCGAGTCGTACTCGACGCCGTGGGCGGGGCGCCTCGCGATCGACGACGCCGGGCGGGTCTGGGCCGCGACCCTCGGCACGAGCGCGCTGTACGCGTGGGACGGCTCGGCCTGGACGCTCATGGGCTCGAAGGCGGACCTCGGGGGCGACCCCTCGCTCGCCGGCGTCGCTCCGGACGGCAGCGTCTGGGTGAACATGGGGGCGATATGCCTGTCGCAGGACGGGCCGTGCCCCGACCCCGGCAACGGCGTCGCGCGGTTCGACGGCGAGCACTGGAACCAGTACGGGACGGCGGACGGCCTCCTCGACACCGACGTGCGCCTCCAGGTCGGCCCCGACGGGAGCCTCTGGGCGACGTACGACTTCGTGCCGGGCGCGATCTCGCGGTTCGACGGGACGCGCTGGGTCACCCAGGCGGCCAGGGTGCCGGATGGCGCGCGAGTCGTCGGGGTCGCGCCCGACGGCCGGCTCTGGCTCGCCGGGACGGACGACCTTCTCGCCACCGATGGGAAGACGGTCCTCCACCTGGGGATGCCGGAGGCTCCTGCGCCGGCGCCGATGCCACTCGTCCTCGAGCCGACCGGGGAGACGGGGTCCACAGACGGCCCGACCGGCCCGATCTCCTGGCGGACGTTCACCCTGCCGACGGGGCACCTCTTCATCCCGGTCGGGAGCGCGCACGGCCCCGTCGCCAACGAGGGAAGCGTCCTCCGCTGGTCGACGGACGGCGGCGTCACGTGGCAGGGGACCCCGCTCTCGAGCGAGCCCTGGCGCGTGATGGCGGACGGGGACGACCTCGTCGTTTACGGGGAGGGCGCGACGCGACTGACCTGGCTGAACGACCGATGGGTGGAGGCCGCGACGATGCGGTTCGAGCCGGCGCCGATCTCGGTCGAGGAGATGGCGTTCGGTCCCCGGGGGGCGGTCGCCGTCGCAGGCGCGTCGCTCTACTTCTCGCGCGACGGGGTCACGTTCCGGAGGGCCGCGCGGGAGCCGTCCGCGGACGCGCCCACGGGTGGCATCCCCGGCGACGAGGGCATCCGGGGCGGATGCGAAGCTCCGGGCGGTTCCAGCTGGCCGGGCACCGGGAGCATCGGGCCGGTGCTCGCGACCGCGGACGGGTTCGTCGCCTTCACGGCGGCCGACCCGGCCGACTGGAACGACAGGCCGCTCTGCGAGCCGCTCGCCTGGACCTCGACCGACGGCGACGCCTGGACGCTCGCGTCGACGACGTCGCCGTTCGGCGACGGCGCGTGGGTCGCGCAGGTCGCCGGGCGGGACGGCCGATTCGTGGCCGTCGGCGGCGCAGGCGGGAACGGGAAGGCGTGGGTCTCGGACGACGGCGTCTCATGGCGGGACCTCGGGCTGGACCTCGGGTTCGCCGGATGGACGGTCGCGGCCGACGATCGCGGTTGGGTCATGGCCTCGCTCGACACCTCTCCGACCGCCTCGGGACTGCGGATCTCGGCCGACGGGACGACATGGGAGCCGCTCCCCTCGACCGTGCCGGCCCCCGGCGGGTACATCGGGCCCGTCATCGCGCCGTACGCCGGCGGGATGACGATCGCGAACGGCGGCCAGGTGGCGGTCGTCACGCTGGACCGGTGACGAGCCGGCGCCTACCGCGCCTCGCCCAGCACTCCGTGCAGCTCGGCCGCGTGACGCCGCAGCCACAGGCGCCACTTCCGGTGCTCAGGCATCCGTGACGCGACCAGCGCCCAGAAGTCGGGCGGGTGCCCGAAGACCCGCAGGTGCGCGAGCTCGTGCACCACGACGGTCTCGAGCGCCTCGGGCGGCGCGAGGACGAGGCGCCAGGAGAGGCTGATCCGGCCGCTGCGGCTCGCGCTCCCCCATCGCGTCCGCTGGTCGCGGATCGTGAGGGCGGCCGGCGCCACGCCGAGCGCGCGCGCGTGCCGTGCGACCGCGTGCTCGATCGCGACGCCCGCCCGCGCCCGCAGCCAGCGCTCGAGCACCTCGCCCAGCCGGTCGGCGTCGCGTGCAGCGAGCGCCACGTGGATCTCGTCCCCGTCGTCGCCGCCCACCCGCGCCACCGACGACCTGCGCCGCGGCCCGGCCTCCCCCACCCGCAGGACGTGCGGCTCGCCGCGGTACGGCAGCACCGACCCGTCACCCAGCGGCCCGCGCGCAGTCTCCGCCGCCCGCGCGGCATCCACCGACGCGAGGTGGCGCCGGATCCACTCCTCCCGCTGGGCGGCGAAGGCCCGGGCCGCGGCGATGACGCGATCGTCCGGCGGCCGCGCCCGGCCCCGGCCGCCGGCGACCGGGACGGTGACGACCAGGCCGCGCCGGTGGTCCACCGACAGCCGGAGCCGCCGCGCGCGGGCGCTCGCGCGCAGCGTCGCGTCCACCGGGCCCCCGGGCAGGTCGAGGCGGATCGGGCGCTCGATGGGAGGCGTGGGCGTGCGCGACATCGTTCGCTATACTGACGGCTCGGACCAGTGGGGCTATAGCTCAGCTGGGAGAGCGTCTGAATGGCATTCAGAAGGTCGGGAGTTCGAGCCTCCCTAGCTCCACCAACCCGCTGACCGATCCTCGACCCCCGGGCGACCCGGGGGTCGTTCGATTCCGGGGGAGGTCCCCGGGCTCAGGCGCCGACGACCGTCATGCCGAGCGCCCGCGCGGCCTGCGCCTGGCGAACGTCGAACGTCAGGAAGCCGGATCCGGGGGCCGCCACCCGCTGCGCGGCCGCGAGATGGAGGGCGTCGAGAGTCCGCACCCCCATCATCTCGGCGATCGTGGCCGCCGCCTCGCACGTCGTGGCGTCGAGCTCGATGATCGAGAAGGCGCGCAGATCCTCGCTGAACATCGCCCGCGCCGCCGCCAGGTCGCGTCCCGAGAGCAGGCGTGCGAGGCTGCGGCGGACTTCGACGACCGTGTGCCGTGCCGTGAGGAGTGCGGAGTCGGCGTGAAGGAGCGCGTCGGCGGCGGCCGAGTCGGCTTCCTCCACGTAGCGCTTGAGCAGGGCGCTGGTGTCGACGTACGTGCTCACTCGCCGCGATCCTCGGCCAGGACGTCGAGCACTCGCCTCGAAGCCTTCGCCCGGCGAGCCGGACCCAGCTCCCCACCGGCGCCCGGCGTGATCCATCCGCCCCGGATCCCGTCCTCGATGCGTGCGCGATCCGGCACCGGCCCCAGGATCGCCTTGGGTCGGCCGCGGTCCGTGATGCGCAGGATCTCCCCGTGCTCCGCCCGGTCGAGGTACTCGGAGAGTCGCTCCTTGAGCGCCCGCACGCCGATGTCAGCCATGTGGACACATTATCACGACCTTGTGTACACATCGATCCGATGGCACCCGGCCGTCCCGCGCGGCCCGGCGGGCGTCGTCCTCTCGCGGTAGCATCCTTCGCCATGACGAGCGAGCGGACCCGGGTCGAACGGTACGAGCCCACGGAGATCGAGCCGCGCTGGCAGCAGCGGTGGGACGAGCTCGGCCTCCACCGGACGGACCTGTCCGACTCGTCGCGCCCGCTCTACTACCTGCTCACGATGTACGACTACCCGTCGGGCGACCTCCACATCGGCCACTGGTACGTGAAGACGCCCACCGACGCGATCGGACGGTTCCACCGGATGCGCGGCGACAACGTCTTCATGCCGATCGGCTTCGACGCATTCGGCCTGCCGGCGGAGAACGCGGCGATCAAGAACCGCATCCACCCGGCCGAGTGGACGTACCGGAACATCGACAACATGCGCCGGCAGCTCCGGAGCATGGGCGCGTCCTTCGACTGGAGCGCCGAGGTCGTCACGTGCGACCCGACGTACTACCGCTGGAACCAGTGGCTGTTCCTCAAGTTCCTCGAGGCGGGCCTCGCCTACCGCGCGACCTCCCCGGTGGACTGGTGCCCCAACGACGGGACGCTCGCCCGGGAGCAGGTCGAGGGCGCCGACCGACACTGCTGGCGCTGCGGCGCGCCGGTCGAGAAGCGCGACCTGGCCCAGTGGTACCTGCGGATCACGAAGTACGCGGACGAGCTGCTCGACTTCAGCGGCATCCGCTGGCCCGAGCCGATCCGCCTGATGCAGACGAACTGGATCGGGCGGTCCGAGGGTGCGGAGATCGTGTTCACCGTGGCGTCGGACGACCACCACGCCGGCGGCCAGGAGCTGCGCGTCTTCACCACGCGGCCTGACACGCTGTTCGGGGCGACGTTCATGGTGCTGGCGCCCGAGCATCCGCTCGTGGACGAGATCACCTCGCCCGGCCAGCGCGCGGCCGTGGACGCGTACGTCGCCCAGGCCCGCCGCGCGACGGAGATCGAGCGCCTCTCCACCGAGCGCGAGAAGACCGGGGTCCCGACCGGCGCCCACGCGGTGAACCCGGTGAACGGCGAGCGGATCCCCATCTGGATCGCCGACTACGTCCTCGCCGGCTACGGGACCGGCGCGATCATGGCCGTCCCCGCCCACGACGAGCGGGACTTCGCGTTCGCCACGGAGTTCGACCTGCCCATCGTGGAGGTCATCCGGGCGGCCGACGCCTTCGACGACGGCCGGCCGCTCGAGGAGGCGTACGTCTCCAAGGCGGAGACGGACGTCATGGTCAACTCGGGGCGCTTCAACGGGATGGCCGCACCGGACGGCTTCCGCGCCATCGTCGAGTGGCTGCGCTCCGAGGGCAAGGCGGAGTTCGCCGTCACGTACCGCCTCCGTGACTGGCTCATCAGCCGCCAGCGCTACTGGGGCACCCCGATCCCGGTCGTCTACTGCGAGCGCGATGGGATCGTGCCGGTCCCGGAGGCCGACTTGCCGGTGCGCCTCCCCGAGACCGTGGACTACGCCGGGAGCGGCGACAACCCGCTCCGGCGCGACGCCGCGTTCCTGGACGTCGCGTGTCCGGCGTGCGGCGGTCCGGCGAAGCGCGAGACGGACACGCTGGACACGTTCATCGACAGCTCCTGGTACTGGTTCCGGTACCTGTCGCCCGGGCTGGACACGGCGCCCGTGGACCGCGCGCTGGTGGACCGCTGGACCCCCGTGGACCAGTACACCGGCGGCGCCGAGCACGCGGTGATGCACCTGCTGTACAGCCGCTTCTTCACGAAGGCGATGCGCGACGTCGGCCTGGTCGGCGAGGACGAGCCGTTCCTGCGCCTCTTCAACCAGGGCCAGGTCCTCGGCGCGGACGGCGAGCGGATGAGCAAGAGCCGGGGCAACGTCCAGGACCCCGACGACCTCGTCGCGCGGTACGGCGCGGACACGGTCCGGCTCTTCCTGATGTTCATGGGGCCCTGGGACCAGGGTGGCCCGTGGAACTCCACGGGGATCGGCGGGGTCCACCGCTTCCTCAACCGCGTCTGGACGCTGGCTCTCGACCCGACCGGGACGGAGCCGGGCGACCCGGACGCGGGGAAGCTGCCGGCGGGCGAGGACGCCGCCGCGGCGGAGAAGGCGCTGCGCGCCGCCGCACACCGCACGCTGGCCGCGGTCACCGCGGAGTACGCCGACTTCCGCTTCAACACGATGGTCGCGCACCTCATGGAGCTCTCGAACACGCTCATGCGGTACCGCGGGACCGAGGTGGCGGGCGGGGCGGCCTGGGACGAGGCGGTCCGGCTCCTGCTCCTGATGCTCGCGCCCGCTGCCCCGCACGTCGCCGAGGAGCTGTGGAGCCGGCGTCTCGCGGCCGCCGGCACGCAATGGTCGTCGATCCACCGCGAGCGCTGGCCCGAGGTGGACGAGGCGGCGGCCGCGGCGGAGGAGCGTGAGCTCCCCGTCCAGGTCAACGGCAAGCTCCGCGACAAGGTCGTGGTCCCCGTCGGGCTCTCCGAGGCGGAGATCGAGGCCATCGTCCTCGCGCGCGAGAAGGTCGTCGCCGCGCTCGGCGGGAAGGCGCCGGACCGGGTCATCCACGCCGGCGGGCGTCTCGTCAACATCGTCGCGCGGGGCTGACACAGCCGACGCCGTCGCCGACCCGGCGCTCCGTCCGTCCCGCTGCCGCCGGCCACCAGCACGGAGTAGCGGTCACCGCGGATCACCGGGGCTTCACAACCGCGTGGCGCCCCGCTAGGCTCCGCCGTCACCGGGCGGCGAGGGAGGCTCCGCGAGGAGCGGGCAGCACGGACGGGAGGAAGCCATGCGCATCGTGTCTCGGGTCGGCGCGCTCGCCGCCGTCGCGCTCGTGCTCGCCGCGTGCGTCGCGGCACCGGGCGCATCGCCGGACCCATCCGCATCGCCAGCCCCGTCGGCCGCCGCGCCGGCTACCTCGGCCGCGCCGTCCGCGAGCCCGGCCGCGAAGAAGGTCGCCTGCCCGCCCCTCCCGCTCGATCCTTCGACGGGCGCGCTGTCTGCCTCCGTCGAGCTCCTCGCGGGGCTCGGGGTCGACGCGGCCCCGTGCTTCGGGACGGCGAAGCTCCAGGTGACGGGCTACGTGCCGGAGCCATGGGGCCTGGGCGGCACGACCGCGTACACGTACTCCCCCACCTGGCTCTACGGGATGTTCGCCGGCGCGAGCCTGACGGCGGGCCGCGGGCAGGACGCAGCGAGCATCGAGGTGTACGCACCGCCCTCGCTCGGCTCCTGCGACGGGACCCAGCTCGCCGATGCGTGCGTCCTGCACCCGTACATGAAGCGGTGGGTCACGGTGGTCGGGCACTACAACGACCCCGCCGCCTCCACGTGCATGGCCACGCCGATCGACGCCACCGTGCCGCCGATCCCCGCCGCCGACTCCGAGCTCGCGTGCCTGCGGCACTTCGTCCTCGAGAGCGCGGCGGCGTTCACGGCCACCGGGCCTCTCCCGTCCGTGGACCCCGGGCTCTGCCCGGTGGAGCCCATCACCGTGGACCAGCTCATCGAGGGGACGGACGAGGTCGGCCCCCAGTACGGGCTCGGCTGCCTCGGGGGCCGCACGATCACCTTCACCGCGTACGTCGTCCCCGGCGTGGGCCTGCTGTCGGGGATGGAGCAGGTGACGGTGGAGCCGCGGTGGCTCGCCGACGCGCTGAACACCGGCGTGGTCCTCGCTGAGAGCGCGACGGCCGCAGACGACGCGACGGGATGGCTCGTCGCGCGCGTCCCGCCGGACCTCTCCCCCGCCGGCGATGCCGCATGCGACGGCTCCGCGGTCGATCCCGACACGTGCCCGTTCGCGCCGTACGTCGGAGGGTACGTGACCGTGACCGGCCACTACGACGATGCCGAGAGCCTGACCTGTCGCGAGGTGCCCGGCCCGGGCGGGCCTCTTCTCGACCCGGCCGCGCTCGTCGAGTCCTGCCGCGAGCAGCTGGTCGTGACCGCCGTCTCCGGGGCGCAGGGCCCGGAGCCGACGGCGACGCCGCCCACGACGAGCACACGATGAGCGACGAACGAACGGCACGCGAGACGACGGGCGTCTCGACCGAGCTGCTCGGGACGGTGGACCTCACCGGCGAGATCGAGGGCATGGAAGGGCACCGGCTCCGGATGCGGATGGTGACGATCGAGCCGGGCGGCGTCTTCGGCCCGGTCCACGACCACATCGGCAGGCCGGGCATCGTCTACATCCTCCAGGGGGTGATCACCGACCATCGCGACGGCGTGGAGACGGACTACGGGCCGGGGCTGGGCTGGCCCGAGGACCGGCACACGCTCCACTGGCTCGAGAACAGGGGCACGATCCCCGCGGTCGAGATCTCGGTCGACGTCGTCCGGGTGGAGTGAGCCGAGGCATCGGTCGGCGCCGGCCGGCCCGGCGGGCTAGATTCCCTGCATGAGCGAGATCAGGATCGGCGCCCTCTGCTGGAACCAGTACACGGACTGGGCCTCGCTGCGCGAGGCCGGGATGCGAGCGGACCGCCTCGGGTATCACTCGTTGTGGACCTGGGACCACCTGTACCCGATCGTCGGGTCCTCGCGGGGTCCGATCCTCGAGGGTTGGATGCTCCTGGCGGGCTGGGCGACCGCGACCGAGCGCGTGCGGATCGGCCTGATGGTCGGCGCGAACACGTTCCGCGAGCCGGCGCTCACGGCGAAGCTCGCCACGACGCTCGACCACCTCAGCGGCGGCCGCGCGATCCTGGGCATCGGCGCGGCGTGGTTCGAGGAGGAGCACGTCGCCTACGGCCTCGACTTCGGCGACGGGTTCCCCGAGCGGCTGCGCTGGCTCGGCGAGGCCCTCCCGATCCTGCGCGGGATGCTCCACGGTGAGGAGCCGACGGCGACGGGGCCGCGGTATCGGGCGGTCGCCGTCCGGAACGACCCGCCGCCGGTCCAGGCGCGTCTCCCGCTCCTCGTGGGCGGCGGCGGCGAGCAGGTGACGCTCAAGCTCGTCGCGAAGTACGCGGACGCGAACAACGTGGGCGGCGGCGTCGAGACGGTGCGGCGCAAGGAGGAGATCCTCCTCCGGCACTGCGAGGCGGTCGGGCGCGACCCGTCGGAGATCGAGCGCACGACCGGGATCGGGACGGTCTTCATCCGCGACTCCGAGGCCGAGGCGCGACGGGCGTTCGAGGCCGCGTTCGCGCGCAACGGCGGCGCGCCGCTCTGGAAGGACCAGCCGGTGGGGACGCCCGAGCAGGTCGCGGAGAAGCTCGCGCCCTATCTGACCATCGGGTACAGGCACCTGATCGCCGGCTTCCCGTCGCCACACGACGAGGAGTCGATGACCCGCCTGGCGACCGAGGTCCGGCCCCTCCTCGAGCGAGGCTGACGCCCGCCCCGTCTTCGGGTGCCCCCGCACCTTCGGGCGCCTGCCGCGCCCCACCTCGGGCCGCCCGCGCCTTCGGGCGCCTGGCGCGCCCGCGCCCCGCGCCCCGCCTCCGGGCGCCCGCGCCCCGCGCCCCGCCTTCGGGCGCCCG
>JAKOQS010000011.1 GCA_029778235.1 Chloroflexota bacterium
CCACCAGCTCCCATCCGGGGTTGCCGGCGACGATTGCGGCTCCGCCCTGGGGACGGCGGCACGGGACCGCGAGACGACCTCCCCGCTGGCCCGCCCGGCCCCCCGCGCCTCCGAGTCCCCGGCCCCCGCGTCAGCCGGGCGGAGCGATGAACCGGTAGCCGAGGCCGCGCTCGGTCGCGATGAAGCGCGGGTGCTCGGGATCGTCGCCGAGCTTGTCGCGCAGTCGACGGACGTACACGCGCAGGTAGTCGACCTCGTCGAGGTACTCCCGTCCCCACACCTTCGCGAGCAGCGTCCCGTGCTGCAGGACGTGGCCCGCGTTGCGGACCAGGTGGTAGAGGAGCTTGTACTCGGTCGGCGTGAGGGGCAGGCGCTCTCCGCGCAGGCGGGCCTCGTGCGCCGCGAAGTCGACCTCCAGGTCCAGCGCGCGGAACGACGGCGCGCGGCTCGTCGGAGGCGGCATCTCGTGCCGGCGCAGGACGGCCCGCACCCGTGCGATCAGCTCCAGGTGGTTGAACGGCTTGGTGACGTAGTCGTCGGCCCCCAGCTCGAGGCCCTTGACCTTGTCCATGGCGTCGTCGCGGGCGGTGAGCATGACGACGGGCACGTCGGAGAAGGCCCGGATCTCCTTCAGGGTGGCGAACCCGTCCATCCCGGGCATCCCCACGTCGAGGAGCACGATGTCGGGATGGCGCGTCTCGACCAGGTCGAGCGCCTCCTCGCCGGAGCCCGCGCCGAGCACCTCGACGTCGCGCCACTGGAGGGTGAAGCCCAGGGCGACCGACTCGACGACGTCCGGCGCGTCGTCCACGACGAGGATGCGCATCAGTCCGCCTCGATGGGACCCGCGGCCGGCACCGAGAGGCTGAAGGTGCTCCCCCGGCCCACCTCGGTCTCGACATCGATCCGGCCCCCGTGCGCCTGCGCGATGGCCAGCGCGGTCGGCAGGCCCAGGCCCACGCCCCGGGAGGCACCGTCGCGGTCGTTCGGGCCGACGAAGAAGCGCTCGAACAGGTGCGGTCGGTCCTCCTCCGCGATCCCCGGGCCCTCGTCGCGGACGGCCCATGTCACGAACCCGGCATGCGAACGGACCGAGACGTCGATCCGCGCGTGCGAATGGCCGTACTTCACGGCGTTGGAGACGAGGTTGATGAGCGCCTGCTCGAGCCGGCGTCGGTCGCCGAACACGCGGATCGCCGCCGACGGAGCGGTGAGGACGATCGCCTGCGATCGCGCGGCGGCCAAGGGCTCGACGGACCCGATGGCCACGCGCGCGAGCTCGACCGCATCGAACCCGCGCAGCTGGAGGACGACCTCGCCGGTGCGGAACCGCGCGATCTCGAGGATGTCGCCCACCACCTGCTGCATCCGGTCGGCGTTCCGCTCGATCGTCGCGAGGAGCTTGGCGGCCTCCGCCTCCGTCGGCGTCGTGGTCGGATCCCGGAGGATCCCGACGCACGTGCGGACCGCCGTGAGCGGCGTCCGCAGCTCGTGGGCGATCGTGGACAGCAGGTCGGTGCGGAGGTGCTCGAGGTCGGCGAGCTGGGTGGCGATCCCGGCGCCGATCACCGCCCCGGCATCCGTGAACTGCCGGCCGAGGCTCGTGAGGACGTGGACCCGCCCGGCGCCGTCCGCGCGTGCCACCCGGACGAGCCCCAGGATCGCCAGCTCGCCGAGGACCGCCGAGGCCACGGCCTCGTCGATCTCCGCGCCCTCGTCGGCGAAGCGATCGACCAGGGTGCGGGCGGTCACGCCCTCGCCCACGAGGCGGAGGGCCGCGGAGGCGAGGGCCGAGGGCGCGGACGCGCGCGACGCGGGGTCGGTACCGAGCATCACGACACGAGGATACGCCCGCATCGCCGCCCGGCCTGCGGCGGTCGCGATCACGTCGTCGTCGGCCGCGACGGCCTGCGCCGTCACGGCCGACGAACCGGTGCGGGCCTCATGAACGGCGAGACGCGACGAGCCTCCCGGCGTCGACGGGCGCAGGGGCCGGGGCTGCCGGACGGACCCGGTCGGGCGCGACCGACCGTGCGGGCTCCGCGATGGTGGTGGCGGTGAGCGCGGGCGGCTCCACGACCGCGGGGGCGATCGCGGCCGTGACGGTCTCGGGGTCGGCCTCGACGCCTGCGACGACGACGGTGCGGTCGGCCACGGCCAGCTCGGCCCCGGGTGCGTCGTAGCTGCACATGCACGGCCCGTCGGCGGCGCACCCGGCGCAGCAGAACGCGAGCCCGAGGTGGAAGACGGGGCTGTCGACGACGGTCGCGTCGCAGCTCGCACAGGTGAACGTGAGCGTTTGCATCGGGTTCCTCGCTGGCGGGACGCGTCCGCAGGACCGGCGGTCGCGTCCCCTGACCGTGGCGGCTGCCACGCACGTCATCCTCGGCACGCGGCCTGAACCGCCCGGGAAACGCGCATGAACGGCGCGTGAACGTCGGGGCCACCTGGCAGGCCCCACGCACGTTTTCATGCGCCGTTCATGCGCATCCATCGCGCTGTTCGTGCGCCTCGGCGAGCCTCGGGGGTGGCGGACAGCGCCGGCACGCGCCGGCCCCGCGCCGATGGAGCCTCCCGCATGACGACGCTCACCCCGCCCCGCGCCCATCCCGCGTCCGACGGCCGCCCCGCGGACGCCTCCACCGTCCACCCGGCGCACGCCGCCCCTCCCCCCGGGGCGGCTGCGCCGGGTCGGGCGGGCGCGGCCACCGGCCCCGGCGTGCCCGGGGCGGCGACGGCCGCACCGGTCGCGCAGCACGCGGCGCCCGCGACGCCCACGGCGCCCGGGGCCGCCGCCATCGCGGCGGCGCTCGCGCAGTTCGACGCTGCCGCCGACCACCTGGATCTGGACGCCGGGCTCCGCGAGATCCTTCGGTCCCCCCAGCGTGAGTTCGCCGTCCGCTTCCCCGTCCGACTCGACGACGGCCGGGTGAAGGTCTTCAGCGGCTACCGCGTGCAGCACAACGTCGCACGCGGGCCCGCCAAGGGCGGGCTCCGGTACCACCCGTCCACGGACCTCGATGAGGTCCGTGCGCTCGCGATGTGGATGACCTGGAAGTGCGCGCTGGTGAACGTGCCGTTCGGCGGTGCGAAGGGTGGCGTGACGTGCGATCCGCGCGCCCTCAGCCCGCGGGAGGTCGAGGCGGTCACCCGGCGGTTCGCGACCGAGCTCGAGCCCCTGATCGGGCCCGACTCCGACATCCCGGCGCCCGACGTGGGCACGAACGCCCAGACGATGGCGTGGATCATGGACACGGTCTCGATGCACGCCGGCTACTCGATCCCCGGCGTGGTGACGGGCAAGCCCGTCTCCCTGGGCGGCTCCAACGGCCGTGCCGACGCCACCGGCCAGGGCGTCGTCTACACGGTCGAGGACGCCATGCGACGGCGCGGCATGCAGTTCGAGGGCGCGACCGTCGCCGTGCAGGGCTTCGGCAACGTCGGCGAGGCGTCGGCGCGGCTCTTCCACGAGGCAGGGGCGCGGGTGGTCGCGATCACGGACGTGGACGGCGGGGTCCGGGACGACGGAGGCCTCGACGTGCCTGCACTGAGCCGGCGCATGCGCGAGACGCGGTCGATCGTCGGCGCCCCGGGCACCGTGCCGATCGACAACCCGGAGCTCTTCGGCCTGGATGTGGACGTCCTCGTGCTCGCAGCCCTCGAGGGCCAGATCACGGCCGCCAACGCGGGCACCGTGCGCGCCCGGATCCTCGCCGAGGGTGCCAACGGCCCCACGACGCCGGACGCCGACCCGATCCTCGCCGCCAACGGCGTGATGGTCGTCCCCGACATCCTGTGCAACGCCGGCGGCGTCGTCGTCAGCTACTACGAGTGGGTGCAGAACCGCGACTCGCTCTTCTGGACGCCGAAGATCGTGAACGGCCGGCTGCGCGAGGCGATGCTCGCTGCCTCCGATGCCGTGTGGACGCGGGCCGAGGGGGACGAGATCGGCCCGCGGCGCGCGGCCCACGCCATCGCGGTGGAGCGCGTCGCGGAGGCGGTCCAGCTCCGCGGGCTCTACCCGTGATCGCGTGACCTCATCGGGTGCGGCGGGCCGCAGGGGGCGGTCACGCCGCGCCCGGCCATCCGGGAGGCGTCCGGACGCTCTCCCGGCCGGAGGTCCGTCGACGACCTCCGGATCACCAGGGGTCCCGGGCGGGATGTCGCGCTCGCCGCCACCTCCCGGCGGCGGGCGGGACGCTCGAGCGGTGCTCGACCTGCTCCTCCCGCGCCCCCTTCCCGGGTCGCCGGCCGGCTCCAGTCCGCCGGAACCGCCGGCGACCCGGGCACCGGCCCCGGCCGCGTGTCATCGTGTGGCCGTGATCCGGATCCGCGAGCTCTCCCTCGACGAGCTGCGCCTCGTGACCGACATCGACGTCACCGAGGACGGCGTCGTCGTCCTCGAGCAGGACGGGACGTCGGTCACCGCGCGCGCCGAGGCGTGGCACCGCCCGCCGCGAAGCCCGGAACGGTGGGCGGAGTTCGAGGCCGGGTGGCGGGCGTTCATCCCGGATGCGGGCTGTGCGCTCGGTGCCTTCGACGGCCCACGGCTCGTCGGGATCGCGACGCTCCGACGCGGCGTGCGCCCCGGGGTGGACCAGCTCGAGGCGCTGTTCGTGGATCGCGGCCACCGGCGACGCGGCGTCGCCGCGGCGCTCGTCGCCGGGATCGAGGCGCGCGCCCGTGCCGGGGGCGCCCGATCGCTGTACGTGTCGGCGACGCCGTCCGAATCGGCGGTCGGGCTCTACGCCAGCCGCGGCTTCCGGCCGACCCCTCGGCCCATCCCGGAGCTCCTGGCGCTGGAGCCCGAGGACGTCCACATGGTGCTGGACCTCTGACGCCGGGGCTGGGCGAGGCCGGAGGGGCGCCGCTCCGGGTGTGACTGTGACGCACGTTCTCATGAGGAGCTCGGTCGTCGCGATGACCCCCGGGCACACCTGCGACGCGGATCGGGTCTCCGCCGGGTCCTGAACGGTCGCGGTGATGTCCCGCGGACATCATCGCGACGCTCATGCCCCGGCGATGATGCGTGCCAGGCACGCCGGCGCAGGCACGTGGGGCGCGGGCACGCGGGACGCGGGGCGCGAGGTCACGGCCGGGCGCTCGGGCACGCGGGCACGGCAGGGCGCCGGCCGGCCGGGGTCGGAGGGTCGCGGCCTCGGCCGCCGACCGCCGGCGACGCCGTCCGACCCGGATCAGCCCCGGGGCTCGACCCGCGGCCCCCGGATCGCGCGGCACAGCTCGGCCTGCTCCCGGGCGTCATCGAGCGCTCCGTGGGTGTGCGGCAGGTCCACGGGGTAGAAGCGCCGGACCTCCGCGCTCCGTGTGTCGGCCCACGACCGGACCGTGTCGAGGTGCTTCCCCATGAACAGCGCCTTGAGGTCCACCGCGCTGATGCCGAACGGGTTGCGCCCGAGGTGGCGCCAGAGGTGATCGGCGACGAAGAGCCAGTCGAACGGCGCGTTGAACGAGACGAAGACCGGCGTGCTCCCCGCCGGGACGACCTCCTCGAGCCAGTCGGCCAGGCGACGCATCGCGTCGGCCGGCTCCAGGCCCTCCGCCTGCAGCCGCTCGCGGGTCAGTCGGGGGTTCGCCTCGGCCTCCCCCCTCCACGCGCGGTCCGGGAGCGGCCGCACCAGGAAATCCTTCCCCAGGGCGGGATCGTCGACGAGACAGGCGCCGATGGAGACGAGGCTCGCGACCGACGGCGCGGGTCCGGACGTCTCGACGTCAACGCTGATCCAGGTCTCTATGGTCACGGGGCCTTCCTTCCTGGTGCGGTCGGCGCGGATACTACGGCACGCTGCGGGCGCAGAGCCGACGGGAGGTGGGTGGTGCCGAGGAGAGCCGACGACGGGGCCGACCGGGCGCGCGGGCCCGACCGGGCGCACGGGACTGACCGGGCGTCGGGGACCGAACGGGACGAGGACGCCGCGCGTCGCGCGGCGATCGTCGCGGCGACGCAGGCCGCCGGCGCCGCCCACCCATCCCTGCTCGACGGGGTCGTCGCGTCCGCTCGCCGGTTCGGCGTCGAGCTCGACGAGGACGAGGCGACCCGCTGGGTCCAGGCCATCCAGGCCGAGTCGGAGGGCGGCGACGTCGTCGTGGACGTCGACTCGGGCGTGTACGGCCATCGCGTCGCGATGCTCGACTTCACCGAGCGCGACCTCGCCCGGTTCCGCGCCATCGGCGGGATCGTGGGGATCCCGGACCGGGTCCCGGCCGTCCGGACCGCCCTTGCCCTGTCGGGCTCGGCCGCCCAGGGCCTGATCCAGGCCTACCCCGGCGACTGCGACTACTTCGAGCGGGTGCACATCGTCGCGCCGACCCGCCCCGAGGCCTGCGCGATCCTGGCCGACGTGCTCCGGGAGAAGGCGCTCGCGTCCCGCGTCGGGCCGACCTTCCGGCTCTGGGAGGTCAAGTTCGGGAGCTTCCCGTTCGACTGCGTGCGTGCCGGCCGCATGATCCGGGCCGGCAGCCCCATCTCCTGGTCCGCCGACGAGGTGGCATCCGGCCGGATCGAGGTCGAGCGCGATGGCGCACCGACGACGATCACCTGGGAGGACGCCTCGGCCGACCCCGGCTGGTGCAAGCTCGACTGGATCGTGTCGGACCCGGCACGGGGGTCGCTCGCGAACGCAAGCAACATGCTCGACGTGACCTGGGAGGCGCCGGACGGCACGATCGTCGCCCTCGACGGCGTCATCGACCCGTACTACCAGGAGGTCTACCTCGAGACCGGGTCGCTGCCGCTCTTCGAGCGGATCGTGGACGAGCTGTCGGACGACGCCGTGGCCGACTACGTGCGCCAGCTCGAGCACGAGGTGGTGAAGTACAGCACGGGCGACCGCAACTTCGGGAAGGTCGCCCGCCGCCTGTACAACATCTTCCGGCTGACGGGCAGGTACGCGGAGGCCGCGTACCTGCGCGAGCTGTTCGACGAGCCGACCACGGTGCTCTACCAGGTCGCGGCGCTGGTCCGGACGATCGACGAGGCCGACCGGCCGGGCGCCGAGTTCGACACGGAGACGATGGTCCGGCAGACGGACGCGCTGATCATGGCGGCCATCGCGGCGCTCGACGGCCCGGACGAGGCCGAGATGGTCCGGAGCCTGACGCAGGTCCGGGCGACCCTCGTCGGCCGGCAGGGGTCCGGGGCACGGACGGACGAGGTGGACGAGGTCAAGCAGCAGGCGATCGCAGCCATCAACGACTACTTCGAGGCACGCCTGCGGGCCGTGCCGGAGATCGGCGGCTACATCGACGGGCTCGTGGCGGCGGGGCGCTGAGACGAGCGATGGCCGACCTCGTCTTCCCCCCGGACTTCCTGTGGGGCGCCGCCACGGCGGCCCACCAGGTCGAGGGCGACAACGTCCACAGCGACTGGTGGGCCTGGGAGACGAGCCCCGGGACCCCGTGCGTCGATCGCAGTGGGATCGCCTGCGACCACTACCGGCGGTACCGCGAGGACGTCGGCCTCCTCGCCGAGGCGGGGCTCGGGACGTACCGCTACTCCATCGAGTGGGCGCGGGTCGAGCCGGTCGAGGGGACGTTCGCCCAGGTCGAGCTCGATCACTACCGGCGGATGACGGACGCGGTGCTCGATGCCGGCCTGACGCCGATGGTCACCCTCAACCACTTCACGCTCCCCCTCTGGGCCGCCGAGCGTGGCGGGTGGATGGCGTCGGACACCCCCGCCCGGTTCGCCCGGTACTGCGACGCGGTCGTGCGCGCGCTCGGGGACCGGGTGACCTGGTACTGCACGATCAACGAGCCCGGGGTCGTCGCGTTGGGTGGCTACCTCGGTGTGTTCGGTTTCCCGCCGGGCACCACGGACGCCGGCTCGTGGCGGCGGTCGATCGCGGGGCTGACCGAGGGCCAGCGCCGGTCGTACGCGGCGGTGAAGGAAGCGCGGCCGGAGGCGCGGGCGGGCGCCACCCACTCGATGCAGGCCTGGGAGCCGGACGACGCCAGCCGCCCCATGGTCGACTACCTCCGGCGGTGGGACGAGGACGTCTTCCTGGAGGCGTCCGCGGGCGACGACTTCGTGGGCGTGCAGACGTACACGCAGGTGGACGTGCGCCTGGGCAGGGTCACGCGCGCCCTCGTCGGCGCCGCGCTGCGCAGCGATCGCGTGATGCGCACGGTGCTGCCGCCGATCCTCCGCCGCCAGGCACGGGACCCGGCCGGAGGCGCGCCGCCCGGGGTGCGCCGCACGCAGATGGGCTATGCGTTCGCGCCGGAGGCCGTCGCGGCCACGGTGCGTCGCGTCGGCGCGGTCCTGCCCGGCAGGGAGATCCTCGTGACGGAGCACGGCGTGGCCACGGACGACGACGCGGAGCGCGTGGAGTTCATCGACCGCGGCCTCGCTGCGATCCACGGCGCGATGGCGGAGGGCCTCCCGGTCCGCGGGTACATCCACTGGAGCGCATTCGACAACTTCGAGTGGGCACGCGGGTACGGGATGCGATTCGGGCTGATCGGGGTGGACAGGACGACCCTCGCGAGGACGGTCCGACCGTCCGCGCGCCACCTGGGGGCCATCGCCCGGAGCGGACGCCTGTCGATCTGAGCCGGCCCGTCCCTCGCGCGGCGGGTCCCCGCCCGTCGGCAGCCGAGGACGGGCGGCTTCGTCCATCCCGCGGCGCCTGCCGCGCGAGGCGCGACGTCCCCGGCCGCGACCGTCTCAGATCTTGCGGACCGGGTCCCCCACCCTGACGGTCCCCGCCCGTTCGACGCGCGCGTTGACGCCGCGCATCCGCAGCTCCCTGCCCACGGGCCCGTTGATCCAGCGGAGCGCATCGCTTCCGAACCGCGCGCTGAACTTGGCGCACCCCGTGTGCGGCTTCTCGCTCACGCGCACGACCGCGTCGCCGATCGCGAGGCGCGTCCCGGCCGGCAGGTTCTCGACGCCGAGGTCCAGGTCCACGTACAGCTGGTCGCCGGCGAGCGGCCAGCGCTCGCGATCGGGCTCGATCGCCGACAGCACGCGGGTGCTCATGATGGTGAGCTGGTCCTCGGGATCCGGGGATCCGTCGGCGGTGCTGCGGCTTCGGCGCCGGGCCCAGTCGTCGCCGACGAGGCCCCCGGCCGGGTCGAGGTCGGCCTCCTGGAGGGTCTCGCGCACGTCCGTGGTGGGTCGCCGGACGATCAGCGCGACGGTGCCGCCGTCACGCGGGGCAGCGCGCACGTCGTCGGTGAAGCGGTCGAGGTCGCGGTCGGGCATCGTCTCCATCCGCGCAGTGTGGACGACGGACGGGACGATGTCACCCGGAAGCGCGCCGGCCCCGGCACCACCTCCCGCCCGACGGGCGGGGCCGATCCGTGTCTGCGACCATGGTGGGGCCCGCGGCGCCCTGGACCGACGCGGCGCGGGCGCGTGGACGACCGAGCGCATGCCCCGACCGTCCCGCCGGTGCGACGTGGAGGGAGAGGATGCCGACGTTCGTCTTCGGCCGGCAGCGCAGCGGCTCGGCCCCCGAGCCGTTCGATGCGCTCGACGGCCCGCGGCTGGCCGGCCCCGAGGGCAGCCACCCCCTCCACGACATCCGGCCGGAGGAGCTCGTCCGGCCCAGCCGCGGCCCAGTGACCGGCGAGATCGAGGTGGCCGGGCCGGTCGTCGTCGGCGGTTCGATCGAGGGCGTGGTCCGCCTTCGGGCGCTCGATCGGATCGAGGCGCGCCGGGCCGCCCTCCGGCTCGTGGGCCTTCGGCTCGACGAGGTGCGGCGGTCCGAGTCGCACGAGGATGCCGAGGGCCACACGACGTCCACGGAGAACTGGGTGGAGGTGGACGGGAGCCTCTTCGCGGAGAACGCCTTCACCGAGCCGGCGATCGCGCCGGCCTGCGATGCCGGATCCACCCTGGAGGTGCCCTTCGTCCTGCCGGCTCCACGCCTCGGCCCACCGTCAGCCCACCTGGGCGAGTCGATCGTGGCATGGGCGCTCGAGGTGCGCTGGGACGTGCCCATGGGCGAGGACCACTTCGTCGCCGTCCACCTGCCGGTCGCGCAGCACCCGGATCTCATCCGGGCGGGTGTGGGCAAGCAGGGCGGGATGAGCGTGCTCGACGCGGTCGCCGTGGGCGACGCCGTGATCGGCGTGAGCACCCCGTTGCCCGCAGCGCCGGGCTCCGAGATGGCGGTCACGGTCCACTGGCCGTCGGCGGCCGGCGGGACGTCCGGTCGGGTGGAGCTCCACCGCCGCACGAACGCGCCCAACGGCGAGTACGCGGTGGTGACCTCCGTCGCCGTGGACCCCGCGTCGTTCAAGGCCGGGGCGGAGGTCCGCCTCGCGATCCCCGGCGGCGTCGCGCCGTCGTTCGACGGGGCCGGGCTCGAGAACGCGTACGTGATCCGCGCGCTCGTCGACCGGCGGCTCCGGCCGGACGCGGCGATCGAGCGGCCCGTCGCGATCGCCTGAGGCCCCGGCGGGCGCCCGCCGCGCGCACGCGGACGAGCCGGGGAACGGTCAGGGGGCGCCCGACGCCAGGCCGGGACGTGGCCGGGCACGTCGTAACCCGATCGACAGGCGGCTCGGCGCAGCCTCCGGACATGCGGCGACGCCGGGCGAGCGACCCGGCCGCCGGACCCGGAGGCTCACCCGATGATCGCAGGCATCGACCGCCCGAGGAACCTGCTCCGGTCGCGGCCCGTCCCGCCCGACGGCGGGGCGGGCCGCGGGACTGCCAGCGACCTCCTCCGTCTCATGGCGCTCCGCGAGGTCGAGGACGCCGGGCCCCGCACCGGCGCCGAGGTCTTCGACGCCCTCGCCGACCTCGTCTGCTCGTTCGGGCTCGACGGCCCGGGCTACGCGGTCCTCCACGATCTGCGCGACGACGGCTTCCTCCAGGCGACCCCCGACCGGCCGCCGCGGTACGCGATCACGTCCGCGGGGCGCCGCGAGGCCGAGCGCCTCGCGATCCGCTGCTGGCCGGAGGTCCGTGCCGGCCTCGCGGCCCTGAACGTGTGCGTCGGCTGCCTCGCCCCGCGGGGCGTCACGGGCACATGAGGCGCGCCCCGGACGGCTCCTGGCGCAGGATGGCCGGCATGGCCCGCCGCGATCGGCGGTGGGGCTCGGGCGTATCGCATCGGGCCCTGGCATCCGGCCGTGGCCGACCGCCGCTGCCCGGCTCCCTCAGTCCTCCCCGATGTCCTCGTTCCAGACGTCCGGGCGGCGCGCGATGAAGTCCGCCATCAGCGCGACGCAGGCGGGGTCGTCGAGGACCACCACCTCGACGCCGCGCGTCCGCAGGTGGTCCTCCGCGCCGACGAACGTGCGGTTCTCGCCGATGACGACCCGCGGGATCCCGTACAGCAGGATCGCGCCGCTGCACATGTCGCAGGGCGAGAGGGTCGTGTACATCGTCGCCCGACGGTAGACGGACGCCGGGAGCCGCCCCGCGGCCTCCAGCGCGTCGGTCTCCCCGTGGCGGATGGCGCTGCCCTCCTGGACGCGCCGGTTGTGCCCGGCGCCCAGGACCCGGCCGTCGACCACCAGCGCCGCGCCGATCGGCACCCCGCCCTCGTCCCGGCCGATCCGGGCCTGCTCGATCGCGACTTCGAGGAAGAGGCGGTCCGCGGACGGCAGGTCGGACGCCCCACCCCCGACGACCGGGTCGTCGCCTGCGCGCCCCGGGTCGGTCAGCGGATCGCGGCCGTCCAACGGCGAACCTCCCCTCGAGGGGTCCCGATCCGGCCCCCGGCGCGCCTCAGGCGGCCGGCGCGGACGGCGGCGGAGGAGCCTGGGTCTCCTGCGCCTGCGCTGCCGGCTCGGCTGCGGGCGGCGGGGCCGCGGCCGGCGCGGCCGGCGGGGCCATCGGGGCGGCGGGCTCAGCC
>JAKOQS010000012.1 GCA_029778235.1 Chloroflexota bacterium
CTCCGCGGCGCAGCGCCCCCTCCCCCACCCCGCCGAGGTCCGGCGCCGCGCAGACCAGGACGCCGTCGCCGGCGGAGGCCACGGCGTCCTCCACCGGACCGGGCTGGGACGTCGGCGCCAGCTGGACGACGCGCGTGGTCAGCGAGGCGGCGTCCGTCAGGGCGGCGACGAGAGCGGCGGCCGCCTCTGCTGCGGCCCCCGGTGACCCATCCGGACGGGCGACGAGCACGCCCACGCCGTGGGCGGCCAGCGCCCACGCGAGCCCGGCGAGCTCCGCGTCCAGGAGCCCGCCGGCGACAAGGTCGGCCAGCGACGTGTCGCGCTCGTGCTCGTGGTGATGGGCCATCGCGGAGCAGGCCTCCCTTGCTCGGCCGCGCCCGACCGCTCGGTGCACCCCGGCGCGCCCCGGGATGATAGGGCCCGATGCTAGGCTCACGGAGGCGTCGGCCGCGGAAGAGCGCGGCGGGTCGGCGGGCGCGGGGAGGGCGGAGAGGGGATGGATGCAGCGTTCCGGGAACAGATGCTCGCCGGTTACGCCGTCGACGAGGTGGATGCCGCCGGCAGGCCGCTGAGCGTCGTGATCGGCAGCCCGATGCACGACGGCGAGATCGCGGCCGACGTGCGCGTCCAGGTGGCCCTCTCGATGCTCAACCGCCACGGCCTCGTGGCCGGGGCCACCGGGACCGGCAAGACGAAGACGCTCCAGGTGCTCGCGGGCCAGGCGTCGGACGCGGGGATCCCCTGCTTCATCGCCGACGTGAAGGGCGACCTCACCGGGATGGCGGAGCCCGGCGACCCGGCGAACCCCAAGGTCGCGAAGCGCTGCGCGGAGCTCGGCTGGACGATGACGCCCGCGGGCCACCCGGTGGAGCTGCTGTCGCTCACCGGGAAGCTGGGCGTCCCGGTGCGCGCCTCGGTCCACTCGTTCGGCCCGACGCTGCTCGCCAAGGTCCTCGACCTCAACGAGACCCAGACCGCCGTCCTCTCGGTCGTCTTCGCGTACTGCGACGACCAGTCGCTCCCCCTGCTCGACCTCGACGACCTCCGGACGACGATCGCGTTCCTCGCCTCGGATGCGGGGAGGGACGCGGTGGCGGCCTACGGCGGGGTCGCCCCGGCGACCGCGTCCGTGATCCAGCGGTCGATCCTGACGATCGAGCAGCAGGGCGCCGGGGACTTCTTCGGCTGGCCCGAGTTCGAGGTCGCGGACCTCCTGCGGACCGCTCCCGACGGGCGCGGGATCGTCAGCCTCCTCGAGCTCTCCGACGTGATGGACCGGCCGCGCCTGTTCAGCACGTTCATGCTCTGGCTCCTCGCCCAGCTGTACGCGACGCTGCCCGAGGTGGGTGACCTCCCGAAGCCCAAGCTGTGCTTCTTCTTCGACGAGGCGCACCTGCTCTTCGACGACGCCTCCGACGCCCTCCTCGAGCAGATCGAGCGGACGGCCCGCCTGATCCGGTCGAAGGGCGTCGGCGTCTACTTCGTCACCCAGGCACCCACCGACGTCCCCTCGTCGGTGCTGGGTCAGCTCGGCAACCGGGTGCAGCACGCCCTGCGGGCGTTCACGCCGCAAGACGCGGAGAACCTCGCCAAGGCGGTCAAGACCTTCCCGATGACCGAGCACTACGACGTCGCCCGCACCCTCACGTCCCTCGGGATCGGCGAGGCCGTCGTCACGGTCCTCTCCCCGAACGGCGTGCCGACGCCGCTGGCTGCGACGCGGATCGTCCCGCCCGACTCGCTGATGGCGGCACTCCCGCCCGAGCGGGTCGCCGCGATCGCGGCCGCGAGCCCGCTCGCCGCGAAGTACGGCTCCCCGGTCGACCCCGTCTCCGCCCACGAGCTCATCACGCAGCGCATCGACACGGCGAAGGCGGCGGCGGCCGCGGCCGCCGCCGCCCCGAAGCCGCCGACCGCAGCGCAGCTGGAGCGGGAAGCGGCCCGGCGCACTCGCGAGGCCGCGCGAGCGGAGGCCGCCGCCCGGAAGGAAGCGGAGCGGCACGCCGCCGCTGCCGCGCGCGAGGCCGCCGCGGAAGAGCGCCGCCGGGAAGCCGAACGCCGCGCGGCCGAGCGGGAGGCCGCCGCCGCCCGTCGTGCCGCGGAGCGCCAGCAGCAGGAGCTCATCCGCGCAGGGAGCCGGATCGCCGCCCCGGTGATCCGGTCCGTCTTCGGGACGCTCTTCGGTGGCAAGCGCTGAGCCCGCGACCGGCCGCGTGCCCGACGGGGGCGTGGCGACGCCCGCCGCCGCGCCCGGCGCCTCAGATGCCGTGTCGGCGGCACGTCCTGCCGATACGCCCGGACGGGTGGAACCCCGATCTTCGGGGTTGACACGCCGGGACGGACGGGACTAGACTGCCGCCCGGCGTCACCACCGACGCCCGAGTCACCCAGCACGGAGGCGGCTAAGCAAGATGAGCTCCCGCACCCTCAGCCCGTTCGCGCGGCTCCGGCTCACGGCCGGAGTGCCTGCGTGCGCCGGCAGGACCGTGCCCATCGCGAGGTGACTCGCGGCGGCGACAGCCGCCCCGACGATGAACCTCGAGCCGTGGGCCGGTCGGGCCCGCGGCTCTTTCGTTCCCCTCCCCGGCATCGTGCCGGCCGCGGGGGCGAGGACCGTCCAGGGCCCTCCATCCCGCCACCCCGGGTCGTGCGTCCCGCGACCCGCCCACCCGAGGGGAACCGACCATGACCACCACGATCGCCCGCCCGGACGCCGGTACCCGCCGGCCCGCTCTGCCGGGTCGCGCCCCGGTGCCGACGCCCGTCCCGCACGCGACGCGCGGAGTCGCCGGCCCGCCGGCCCTCCTCGTCGAGGGCGTGACGAAGCGGTTCGTCGTCGGCCGGAAGCGCAAGCCGGTCGTCGCCGTGAACGACGTGACGCTGCGCGTGGAGCGCGGGGAGATCTACGGGCTCCTCGGCGCCAACGGCGGCGGCAAGTCGACCCTGATCCGCCTGATGAGCACCCTGCTCACGCTGGACACCGGGCGGATCGAGGTCTTCGGGCACGACGTCGAGCGCGACGAGATGGCCGTCAAGCGGCTCATCAACCGCGTGAGCGTGGACGCCGCGTTCTTCAAGAAGCTCTCGCCGATGGAGAACCTGCTCTTCGCGGCCCGGATGTACGGGCTCCCGGACGGGACCGCACGTGCGGAGTCGATCCGGATCCTCGCGCGGCTCGGGATCTCCGAGAAGCGCCTGGGCCGGCCGACCGAGCAGATGAGCCGGGGGATGCAGCAGAAGGTCGCGATCGCGCGGGCGCTGCTGACGAGCCCGACGGTCCTCCTGCTGGACGAGCCGACGACCGGCCTGGACCCGCGCAGCAAGCTCGACGTCCAGGCGTTCATCGAGGAGGTCCAGGAGACACACGACGCGTCGATCGTCCTGACGACGCACGACCTCGCGGAGGCGGAGCGCCTCTGTGGACACATCGGGATCCTCGACTCGGGGCGACTCGTGGTCGAGGGGACCGCCGACGAGCTCAAGACGCGCGTCGCCGTGGACCACGGCCTCGCGCCCACCCTGGAGTCGGCCTTCATGGCCTGGACGGGCCGCTCGCTCGACGACGACGTCGAGGAGAGCGGCAGAGAGGAGGACGGAGATGACTGACGACCGCCGCATCCACCGCGGCGCGACCGGGTCGCGCCGCCCCCACCGACCCACCCACCACGACCTCGGAAGGAGCACGACCGTGCACACGCCGCATGGGATCGTCGCTCAGGCCATCCACGCCGATCGGGCCCGCGAGCAGTCGCACCCGACGCGGCGGACCTGGATGGAGGCCCGCCCGACCGGCCGACGCCGGCCGGCGCTGCGGGCCCGCCTGGGACGCTCGATCGTCCGGATCGGCGAGCGGATCGCCGCCGACCCGGTCCTCACCCCCGTCCGGTCCCGGTAGTCGGGGCCGGGCGGGGGCCCGGAACCACACGGAGACACGACCATGACCGTCGCGACCCGCGAGCTCCGCGCGAGCTACGCGTTCATCGCCCGGAACTTCTCGCTCTCGCGCCGCTACTGGGGCTGGGAGCTCGCCTTCTTCGTCTACGCGCTGGCAGGGGCGCTCGCGATCAGCTTCATCGGCGCGGCCGAGGGCGATCCGTCGCTCACGTTCAGCCTCATCATCGGGGCCGTCTTCTGGAACTACCTCTCGACCGTCTTCAGCTTCATCGCCGAGACGATCGCGTGGGAGCGCTGGGAGGGAACGCTCGAGTACACGATGATGGCGCCGGTCCGACGCTCGTCGCAGCTGCTCGGCTCGACGCTGTACGCCGTGATGTACGGCCTCGTGCACACGGCGGTGATCCTCGTGATCCTCGTCGCGTTCTTCGGCCTGGACCTCGCGTCGGCGAACGTGGCGACCGCCGCGGTCGTCATGCTCGTCGGCAGCTTCTCGGTCATCGGGATCGGGACGATGGCGGCGATCCTCCCCCTGCTCTACGTGGAGCGCGGGGCGCAGATGACCTTCGTGCTGCAGTCGGTGATCCTCGTCGTGAGCGGCGTCTACTACCCGGTGGACGTCCTCCCGCAGTGGATGCAGGTGCTGTCGAAGCTGTCGCCGGCGACGTACATCCTCGACGGCGTCCGCGCCGGGCTCCTCGACGGGGCATCGGTGGCCGACGTGATGGGAGACCTGGTCCCGCTCGCCGTGATGGGCGCCATGCTCATCCCGGCCGGGCTCTGGGCCTTCGGGCGCGCCGAGCGCTACGCGAAGCGCACCGGCAAGCTCAAGAGGGTGGGGTGACGGAGATGAGCCGCACCGAGAGCACCGACCACGCCGCGCCCGCGAGGCGCACCCACGGGAGCGGCGACGCGCCGTCGCCGCTCCCCCACCCCGCCGGCCCGTCGAGGCCGGCCCTCCGGACGCCCCCGGGCCTGCCGCCCGGGGTGAGAATCCGGCTCTACGCCGGGCCGTCCGACCATCCCGGGATGGTCGACGCCGGCAACGCCTGGCGGACGGCGAACGGCTTCCTGGAGCTCGTGACCGTCGACGGCATGGACAACGACTACGCGAACATGGCGAACTGCGATCCGCGCACGGACTGCTTTATCGCGGAGCGGGACGGCGCGATGGTCGGGTACGCCAGGACCGCCTGGTTCGACGGGCGGGACGCCGAGCGCCGGTACCAGACCATCCTCATCGTCGGGCCGGACCCGGATCGTGCCGCGGTCATCGACGCGCTGTTCGACCTGGTGGAACGGCGCGCAGCGGAACACGCGGCCGAGCAGGAGACGGACCGCCGGCGTGTGCTCGACGCCTTCTCGCCGGCACGGGACCGGGTGCTCATCGACGCGGCCGAGCGCCGAGGCTACACCGTGGTCCGCCACGGCTACGAGATGGTGCGGCCGGACCTCGACGGCATCCCGGACGTCGCGCTGCCGCCCGGGCTGGAGGTGCATCCGGTCCTGCCGGAGCACCTGCGCGCGATCTGGGAGGCGGACGTCGAGGCGTTCCGCGACCACTTCGGGTCCTCCGACCCGTCAGAGGAGGCGTGGGACCGGTTCCGCCTCGACCCGCTCGCGGATCCCGCACTCTGGCGCGTCGCGTGGGACGGGGACCAGGTGGCCGGGCAGGTGCGCTCGTACATCGACCACGAGACGAACGCGCGGACCGGCCGGCTCACGGGCTGGACGGAGTACATCTCCGTCCGCCGGCCGTGGCGTCGTCGGGGTCTCGCACGCGCGCTCCTCGCGGACAGCCTGCGCGCGATCCGCGACGCGGGCATGACCGAGGCCGCGCTGGGCGTGGACGCGGGCAACGAGACCGGCGCACTCGCCCTCTACGAGAGCCTGGGCTTCGTGACCCACCGCGAGGACCTGGTGTTCGAGCGCCCGATGCCCGGGTACCCGGCGTGAGCGGCGTCGGGCTCGCCCCGTGGGGGTTCGACGGGCGCGTCGCGGCGGAGTGGGCGCCGGTCGCGGCGTCCCTCGCCGGAGGTCCGTGGCGCCCCGTGCCCGGCCGGGTGGTGGCGGAGCACCGCGGCGCGTGGGACGTCGAGACGGGCGAGGCCGTCGTCCGTGCCGGTGGATCGGGGGCGCTGCGCCGCGCCGCCGCCGCGGGCGGCCCGGTGCCGGCCGTCGGGGACTGGGTCGCGGTGCATCGCGCCGACCGCGCCGCCGAGGACACGATCCTCGCGGTGCTCCCGCGGCGGACCGCGTTCGTCCGGCGGGAGCCGGGCCGCGAGGCCGCCGTGCAGGTCGTCGCCGCCAACGTGGACATCGTGCTGGTCGTGACCGCCGTGGGCCGCGACGTCAACCCACGACGGATCGAGCGGTACCTCGCGACCGCAGCGGCGAGCGGCGCGGAGCCGCTGGTCGTCGTGAACAAGGCCGACCTCCACGACGGCCTCTCCGACGCGCTCCGCGTGGCACGGCAGGTCGCGGGCCTCGTGCCCGTCGTGGCGGCGAGCGCCCGGACGCGCGACGGAGTGGAGGTCCTCGCACGGAGGGCCGCCGGCGGCGCGACGGTGGCCCTCCTGGGCTCGTCGGGCGTGGGCAAGTCGTCGCTGGTGAACGCGCTGGTCGGCTCCGACCTGCTGGACACCGGCGCGGTCCGCGCGGACGACGACCGCGGCCGCCACACCACGACCCGTCGGATGCTCGTGCGCCTGCCGGACGGCGGCTGCCTGCTGGACACCCCGGGGATGCGCGAGCTGGGGATGGCGGGGGGCGAAGGTGCGTGGGCCCTCGATGCGGCCTTCGCCGATGTGGCGGACCTCGCGGCCCGGTGCCGGTTCACGGACTGCGAGCACCGGTCGGAGCCGGGTTGTGCCGTCCGCGCCGCGATCGAGGCGGGCGACCTGCCGGCGGCCCGGCTCGAGAGCCACCGCCGGCTCGCCCGCGAGGCGCGGGCCTCGGCCGCACGGCTGGACGCGCGCTCCCGCGCCGATGAGCGACGGGAGACCCGCCGTCGCGGGGCGATGTACCGCGAGATCCTGCGCGCGAAGTACGGGGGAGACCCGGGTCGGTGGTGATCGACGAGGGCGCGCCGGGGATCCCCGGCCTGCGGTTCCGGACGTACGGCGGCGCCGCCGATGCGGCCGGCCTGGCCGCGGTCATGAACGCCGAGGCGACGGCGGACGGGATCGACGAGTACCTGACCCCGGAGGAGGTCGCGGCGGACCTGGAGCACGCCGCGGCAGAGGACCCTGCGCACACGCTGGTGATCGCCGAGATCGACGACCGGATCGTCGCGTACGCGCGGCGCGCGTGGCGCGACCGCGGCGTCTTCGTCGCATACGAGCACGTGGGCCACGTCCATCCGGACGTCCGCCGACGGGGGCTCGGGCGGGCGCTCCTCCGCCACCAGGCCGCGGCGCTGAAGGACCTTGCCGCCGGCCACGCCGCGAGGGCGGGCCGCGCGGCGGAACCCGGGATCGAGCGCGTCCTCTTCTCGTGGACCGACACACGTCATGCCGGGGCCGTGGCGCTCCTCGGATCGGAGGGCTACGCGCCGGTGCGCTGGTACCTCGATCTCGAGCGACCGTCGCTCGAGGACCTGCCGGCAGTGGCGACGCCGACCGGGATCGAGATCCGGACGCCGGGCGCGGATGAGGCGCTCCTCCGCGCGGCGCTCGCGGCGGAGGACGAGGCCTTCCGCGATCACTGGGGCCACCACGCGATGACCGACGAGGACGCCGACCTGGTCCTCGCCGAGCCGGGCCACGACCCATCGCTCTGGCGGATCGCGTGGGATGGCGACGCGATCGCCGGCGTGGTCCGGGCGGTCGTCTATGCGGAGGAGAACGCCCGCTTCGGCCGGCGGCGGGTCTGGATCGACCACCTCTCCGTCCGACGGCCCTGGCGGGGGCGCGGCATCGCCCGGGCCCTGATGGTCGAGCTGATGGCGGAGGCGCGCGCACGGGGCCTGACGACGGCGGCTCTCGGCGTGGACACGGACAACACGACCGGTGCGCTGCGGCTGTACGAGCAGCTCGGCTTCGTGCGAGGCTCGGTGGTGATGGCGTGCATCAAGCCGATCGCGGCGTCGGAGCCCCTGCCGTGAGGCCGTTCCGGTTCCTCGCGGAGCCCGGCGAGGTCCGCGACGGCCCGGCGCTCGCCGCGGCCGCCCGTCGGGCCGAGGCCGCGGGCTTCTCGGTGCTCGTCTACCCGGACCACCTGGTCCTCCCGCTCGGCGTGGTCCCGGCGCTGGCCTTCGCGGCCGGTGCGACCGACCGCATCCGCCTGGCTCCGTTCGTCCTGAACAACGACCTGCGGCACCCGGCCGTGCTCGCGCAGGACCTCGCGACGGTGGACGTGCTCTCCGGTGGTCGGCTGGAGGTCGCCCTCGGCGCCGGCTGGAACGAGCCCGAGTACCGGGCGATCGGCCTGCCGTTCGCGCCCGTCGGCGTCCGCGTCTCGCGGCTGGCCGAGGCGATCGCCGTCCTCAAGGGGTGTTTCGGTGGTCGCCGGTTCTCGTTCGCCGGGGAGCACTACGTCGTCGTCGACCACGAGGGCCTGCCGGTGCCAGTGCAGCGGCCCGCGCCGCCGCTCTTCGTCGGCGGCGGCGGACGCAGGATCCTGGAGCTCGCCGCCCGTGAGGCCGACATCGTGGGGCTGGCGCCGCGCATGCTCCCGGGCTCGTCGCGGGCAGATCCGCGCACGATCACGGCCGCCGCGACCGAGGAGAAGATCGCCTGGGTCCGGGAGGCCGCAGGTGACCGATACCTGGGGCTCGAGCTGAACGTCTACCCGACCGTCGCGCCGATCATCGTGACCGACCACGCGCGGCACGAGGCGGCGACGGTCGTCGACGGGATCCGCGCGCGCACGGGGGTGGACCTCCCGGTGGACCAGCTGCTCGCGTCGCCGCACGTGTTCATCGGCTCCATCGCGGGGATCGCGGCCAAGCTCGTCGAGGTCCGCGAGCGGTTCGGCATCAGCTCGTTCATGGTCGGCGAGGTGGACGAGCTGGCACCGGTCGTGGAGCGCCTCGCCGGGACGTGACCGGCGGGCGCGGAGCGGGGCCCACGGCCCGCGCCCCCGGCCGACCGTCGCTCATCGGCCGCGGAGCGGCTGCACGAGCTCGACCCACGACGCGCCGAGCCGCCCAACGATCGCCCGGACCGCGCCGGTGGCCGTGTCGTACGCGGTGACCGACGCCTCCCACGGCGCCTCCGCGCCCGAGGCGTCGACGCCGGGCGTCCCCGCAGCGAGCACGTACCTGCCGTCCGCACTCACCGCGATCGACCGCAGATCGGCGGTCGGCGCGAACCGGGCCCGCACGGCGAGGTCGTCGGCACTGACGGCGATGATGCCGAGCGAACCTGCCCCGCCCGAGGTGAAGGATGTCGCGGTCGTCGTCAGGAGGTACAGCGTCCGCCCATCCGGGGAGATCGCCGCGGCCGGGGCCAGGTAGACCTTCGCCTCGGCGGTGGGGACGAGCGCCTCGGCGAGCCGGCCCGCGAGCGCACCGAGCGCATCGAGCGGGCCGGCGCCGCCGGCCGTCCCGGGGTCGACCGTGGCGCTGCGCGCGATGCGGCCCGCGACCGTGTCCACGGCGACGAGGCGTCGCGTGAAGGGCTCCCAGAGGTAGTACGTGCCCGTCGGGACGTCCGCGACCGCGGATCCCTCCAGGGAAGGCCACGATCCGCCGCCCGTCTCGGCCGAGAGGCTCACGCGGCCGAGATCACGGCCGTCCGCGTCGTAGCGGAGGACCGAGGAGTCGGATCCCGTGCTGCACACGATCGAGAAGACGCCCTGCGCGGTCCAGTCCGCATCGCCCGCGTCGCCGTCCGCGCACGGCGCATGGGTCGGATCGCTGGAGCCGCCGAGCGGAGCGGCGAAGCCGACGCCCGTGCGGCCCGGGGCCGCGAGCGTGAACCAGTCCACCCGCACGATCGCGCCGTCCGTCACGAGCGCGCGCTTCGCGACGATCGTCCGGCCGCGCGGGTCGATCCATGTCTGCGGCGCCCAGACGGAGAGCGACCGGTCGCTCCCCGCGTACGCCGCCCAGCGTGCCGGCAGGTCGACGGTCCCATCGAGCGTGCCGGGGACGCGCGGCAGCGTGGCCCCGTTCCACACCATCCCCGTGTCGAGCTCCACCAGGTCGACGCCCGAGCGCCACGAGCTGCCGTCCCACGTGGTCCACCCGATCGCCATCGACCGGCCGTCGGCCGAGACCGATGCGTCGATGCTCACCGGGAGCGCTCCGTCGCCGGTCTCACGGCGGGCGCCGGACCACCCGAGCCACGCGACCTCGTCCCCCGGTCGACCCAGCGCGTCGTAGCGACGGACGACCAGCGAGATCGACCGTCCGCCCGCGCCGTCGAAGGTCGCGCACGCGCACACGTACGTCCCGTCCGCGAGCGCGAACAGCCGGCTGCCCGAGCCGTCGGGCACCGCGATCGTCGGCGACAGGGCCCCGGTCGCCATGTCGGCGACGTGCCAGCCATCGTCCGCGATGGCGCCGACGGAGAGGCCGGTGACCGGGCCGTTCGGGGCCAGGTAGGCCGGCAGCGGCGTCGCAGCCGGGGCGGGGGTCGCCGGGGCGGGTGTGACAAGTGCGGGCGTCTCGAGCGGGCTGGCACCCGGCTCGGCGGATCCGCCCGGCGACGGCGAGCCGGCGACCGGCGGGCTGCCGGGGGCGACGGCGACGCCCGACGCCGCCGGCGACGGACCCCCATCCGGTGCCTGGCGGCCTCCGAGCAGCGCGCCCGCGCCCGCGACGACCACGACGGCCGCAGCCGCCACGGCGGTCGCCGCGGCGATCCGAGCCACCGGGCCGCGGCGCCGCGAGCCGGCGCGATCGCGCCACGTGGAGGAGCCGACCCGCCGGGGCGGCATCGTCCACCCGGACGCGACCAGCCGGACGAGCGACGCGACCTCGGGGTCCTCCGCGCCGCCGTTGGTCGTCGCGGCGTCGCGCTCGGTGGGACGGGTCATGGGAGCACCTCGCGATCGACCGCGCCGCCGACCCGGGGGCCGGCCGCCGGGACCCCCGGACCGTCGTCGAGACGGGCCCGGAGCGTGGCGTGCGCGCGGGAGAGCAGCGATCCGACCGTCCCCTGCGCCGTGCCGAGGATGGCCGCGATCTCCGCGTAGTCGTAGCCGTGGTAATGGCGGAGGACGAGCGCCGCACGGGCGCGCGGCTCCAGGCCGTCGAGCGCCGCCTCCACCAGCGCCCGACGCGACGCGATCTCCGCCGGGTCGGCACCGCGGCCGGATGCCGCGTCCGCCACGCCCGCCTGGGCGGCGATGGCGGGGATCGCGAGCGTCCTGACGCGTCGCCGACGCAGCGCGTCACGCGCGACGTTGGCCGCGATCGTCATCAGCCACGGCCGGAGCGGCCGGCGGCCGTCGTACGTCTCCCACCGCTCGTACGCGCGGGCGAAGGCGTCGTGCGTCGCGTCGACCGCCGCATCGGGGTCGCGCAGGAGTGCGTACGCCACGCGGTACACGTCGTCCGCGTGCTCGCGATACGCCTGCTCGACCGCCTCGCGGCGGGCCGTCCCGGTCATGCTCCTACTACGCACGACAGCCCCAGATCCGTGCGACGGCCGCCGGGATCCACCCGGTTCTCAGGCGAGGAGCCGTCCCTCGCGGCGCACCAGCTCCAGCCACGGCCGCTCCCGCCCGATGGTCGTCGCGGGGCCATGCCCGGGCAGGACGCGGATGTCCTCCTCGAGGCGCCCGAGCCGTGCGAGCGAGTCGACCATGGCCACGGGGTCGCCGCCCGGCAGGTCGACCCTCCCCCAACCTCCCGGGAACAGCGTGTCCCCGGCGAAGAGCGTCCCGGTCTCGCGCCCCAGCAGGCACACCGACCCCGGCGTGTGCCCGGGGGTGTGGAGGACCTCGAGGTCGATCGACCCGATCCGGATGCGGCCGCCCTCGGCGAGGTCCACCGCCGGCACGCAGGGCGGGATCTCGAACGGCGCGAAGAGCGGCTTCGGGTCGGTCAGCATCCCGCGGTCCGCGTCGTGGACCGCGATCGGGGCGCCGGTGTGCGCGCTGACGGCGGCGTCGTCGCCCATGTGGTCCCAGTGACCGTGCGTCGCCACGATGAGGACCAGCCTCCAGCCGCGGACGGCCAGGTCGCCCGCCACGAGGTCGAGCGACGGGATCGCCGTGTCGATGGCGATCGCCTCCCGCGTGCGCGGGTCGGCGACGAGGTAGAGGTTCGTCGCGAGCGGGCCGACGACGTGGCGCACGACCTCCATCACCGTCTCGGCTCCCATGCGACGACCCCATGGGCCAGAGCTCTCTGGTGACCCAGGACCACCCCGTCGGGCGTCTCGACGACCCACGCGTCGAGCAGCTCCCGGGCGCGCCGGTCGCGGTCGCTGCCCTCCGCGACGAAGAGCTGGTGGCGGACCCAGCCGTGCAGGTCGTCGGCCGACCGCCAGGCGCGCGGGGCGTGGGGGATCGTCGTCACGCGGGGTGCGGCGCCCCGCTCGAGCAGGAGGTCCACGAACGCCCCGAGGGCGGGCAGCTCGATGCGCGCCTCGCCGTGGACGGGCGGCCAGAAGCGGCCGGCAGGCCACGACGGCACGCGCTCGGAGAGGACCGCGACGCACAGCCGGCCCGCGGCGGCCTCCATCGCGTCGAGGAACTCCCCGATGGCCCCGATGTCGTACCCGACGTGCGCGATGAGCGCGACGTCGGCGCCGATCGCCTGCGCGCCGGGGACGGCGAGCGGCCACCGTCCCTGGATCGTCGCGACATTCGCGATGTCGTGCTCCACCATGCCCTCCCGGAGCGCGGCGAGCATCGCCGGGGACGGGTCCACGGCCACGACCTCGCGGACGCGCAGCGCGAGCGGGAGCGCGAACCGGCCCGCGCCGGCGCCGATGTCCAGCCAGCGATCGCCGGGTCGCGCGAGCGCGACGAGGGCATCGAGGACCGGATCGTCCTCGCGCCGAGGGTCCGCCACGAAGATGCCTGCGACGGGCCCGTAGAAGTCGTCCGACTCCGGCGTCTCGCGGACGCGGAACGATTGCTCGTCATTGGCGCGGACACGGGCCGTCCAGACGGCCTCCGCGCGGCGGGGCCGCCGGCGCTCGTGAGGCGTCCCGCCGGGAGCCGTGCCGGGACCCTCAGGGGGACCCTCGTGGGGCTCCTGCTCGCCGGCCGCGCCCGGCCCGCGAGCGGGTCCAGGGCCGCCGGCCGCGAGGGCCGCGAGATCGTCGCGGGTGTCCACGTCCGGGTTCGGTGCGTCGTCCTCCACCGTCCGCACCAGCTCGGGGCGCGCCGCGAGGAACGGACCGAACCCACGGTCGCCCGCGAGGTCCTCGGCGAGCGGCCACGCGCTGCGGTGGACGAGCACCGGGTTGCGCGCGGGACCCCCCGGACGGCCCGCGACGGCGAACGGGAGCTCCGCGTCCACGCCGGCCCCGAGGAGCCGCGCGATCGTGGCGGCGCTCACGCGCGGCTGGTCGCCCAGAAGGAGCAGCGCCGCCTCCGCATCGGGCGCCACGACGGAGGCTTCGCGCAGCCCGCACCGGACGGACGACGCGAGCCCCGTGCTCCAGGCCTCGTTGCGCACCGCGGAGACGACATCGGCCGGTCCGGGGACCGCACCCCGGTCATCCGGCGCGCTCCGCCGGTGCGTCGCGTCCCGTGCCCGGGCGCCGGAGTCCCGGAGCGTCCCGTCGGCGACGAGCGCCGCCTCCACCGCGTCGGCATCGGAGCCCAGCACGACGACCACGCGGCCGATGCCGCACGCGAGCGCCGTCGTGATCGCGTGGGCCGCGAGCGGGCGCCCGTCGAGGTCCGCGACCAGCTTCCCGCCGCCGAACCGCGTCCCCCCGCCGGCTGCGAGCTCCACCGCGACGACGCGGCGCGCCTCGGTCATCGGACGGCCCTCCCGTGAGGGTCGATCCGGGGGCGCGCCGAACGCCGCGCCGACCCGGCCGCCGGGCTCGCGCCCGCGGCCAGGGTCACCCAGGTGGTCAGGGTCGACTTCGCGGCGATGGTCGTACCGCCGGCCCTGCCGCTCACGCGATCCTCCGCGCCGCATCGGGCGCCGTGCGCTCCACCCCGAGCGCGACGGCCGGCGCGTCCCGCCAGCCGCGGCCTGGTGCCGCGCTCCGCCGCGGCGCGTCGGCGGACGGCGCCCGGTGGACGCGCGGATGCCCGCGACGCTCCGGTCGCCCGGCGGCGTCGCCCGGGAGGCCGGCGAGGACCTCGCCGAGGCGCTCGAGGCTCGTGACATCGCGCATCGGCAGCAGGTCGTCGATCGACGGGAAGGCCGCGGCCATCCCGGCGGCGAGCGGTCTGTACGTCGCATCCGCGCCCGCGAGCGGGTCCAGCCAGACCAGGCGGTGACACCCACGCTGGAGGCGCGCCGCCTCGCTCCGCACGATCGCCGGATCCCCCCGGTCCCACCCATCGGAGACGACCACCACCACGCCGCTGGTCCGCAGCGCCCGGCGCGCCCACCGGAGGTTGAACGTCCGCAGCGACTCCCCGATGCGCGTCCCGCCGGACCAGTCGGTGACCGCGTCGGAGACCCGGGCGAGCGCGCGGTCGGGGTCGCGGCCGCGGAGCTCGCGGGTCACGCGCGTGAGATGTGTCCCGAAGACGAACGCCTCCGCCCGCACCCCGGGCGAGCGGAAGAGCGCGTGGACGAAGCGGAGGAGGAGCCGACTGTGGCGCTCCATCGATCCGGAGACGTCGCAGATGACGACGATCGACCGCGGGCGGCGGCGCGGACGGCGCCAGACCCAGTCGACCAGGTCGCCACCCGACGCGAGGTTGCGCCGGAGCATGGCGCGCGGCGCGAGCCGCGCGCCATGCGGGTGCAGCTCCTGCCGGCGCGTGCGCCGGGTCTCCAGCCGCGGCCGGAGCATCCCGATGAGGCGCTCGGCGTCCCGCAGCTCAGCGGCGGTCATGCGGTCGAACTCGCGGTGCCGCAGCGCCTCCTCGGCGCTCCATGCGCGGGGCGTGACGACGGCCGCCTCGCCCGTCGGCGCCTCCTCGTCGCCGACCGGCTCGGCGCGCCGCGCGGAGCGGTCCGGCCGACCTGCGTGGACCTCGGGACGGGACTCGACGGTGGCGTGGTCGCGGTCGCGAGCATCGGGCGGGCGCGGGCCGGCGGACTCGTCCGGCGGCGGTTCGACCCGCAGCTCGTGGCGACGCCAGAACAGGTCGAAGACCTCGTCGTAGACGGGCAGGTCGTCGCGGCGTCGGACGAAGACGGCCGAGCCGGCCGCGTGCACCTGCGTCCGGTCGCCGATGTCCACGATCGTGAGGGCTCGGACGAAGTCCACGACCGCGCCGAGGTCCGTCGGGATCCCCCGGCCGCGCAGCGCCCGCGAGAACAGGAGCGCATTGGCGACGAACGTCGCGCCGCGGACGGGCGGGCTGCCCGGCGTCGCCGCCGTCGTCGTTCCTGCGGGCATCCGGCGTGGCGCTCAGGCGTCCGCGGTGGTCCGGGCGAGGATCGCCGCCGCTGTCGCACCCCGGACGGCCCGGACATCCTCCTCGTACTTGAGGAGGACGCCGATCGTGTCGTCCACGAGGCCCGGGGCGAGCTCGCGGGCGCCCAGTGCGAGCAGCGCCGCCGCCCAGTCGAGGGTCTCCGCGACGCCCGGGACCTTGGTGAGGTCCGCCTGCCGCAGCCCGCCGACGAATGCCACGATGGCGGAGGCGAGCCGGTCGGGCACGTCGGGCACCCGGGCGAGCACGATCTCGCGCTCGCGCTCGGCGGACGGGTAGTCGATCCAGTGGTAGAGGCAGCGGCGCTTGAGCGCGTCGTGCACCTCGCGGGTGCGGTTCGAGGTGACGACCACGCGCGGCGGCACCTCCGCGGCGATCGTGCCGATCTCGGGGACGGTCACCGCGAAGTCCGAGAGGATCTCGAGCAGGTAGGCCTCGAACTCCTCGTCGGCGCGGTCCACCTCGTCGATCAGGAGCACCGGGGCGTTCCCGTCGCGGCTCTCGAGGGCGCGCAGCAGAGGCCGCCGGAGCAGGAACTCCGGGCCGAAGATGTCGTGCGCCGTCGCCCGGGCGATCTCGCCGCGGGCCTCCAGGAGCCGGATCTCCAGCATCTGGCGCGGGTAGTTCCACTCGTAGACGGCGCTGTTGACGTCCAGCCCCTCGTAGCACTGGAGCCGGATCAGCTCGGCGCCGAGGACGGAGGCGAGCGTTCGGGCGAGCTCGGTCTTGCCGACCCCCGCCTCTCCCTCGAGCAGCAGCGGACGCCCGAGGGCCAACGCGAGGAAGGCGGTCGTCGCCAGCGACCTGTCGGCGATGTAGCCGTGCGCGCGCAGCGCGTCCGCGAGGGCGTCGATCGACACGGTGGGGGCGGGGGCGCTCTCCCCCACGGTCTCGATCCGATCGTCCATGGTCCCTCGCCGCTGCACGGCCCGGCATTCCGGGCGCCACGCGCGACCGGGAGCCGGAATCTACACCCGCGGACGGCGTGCCAGCCGCGGATCCGGGGCCCACGTCCCGAGCGCCGCCGACCGCATGTCGATCGCCCGCGGGTCCAGCCGGGCACGGATCTCGTCGGCCGGGAGCGCCGCGATGCGGGCGCCGTCGCCCAGGGCGCGCATCTTCGCCGCAGCCGCAGCGCCGTCGAGCGCGCCGAGGCTCCCGGTCGTCGCGAGCCCGACGCGCGCGAGCCCCCGCCCGCGCGTGCTCGCCGCGTAGTGGGCGGCCCAGACGAGGACTTCCGGCGCGTCTCCATCCGGGCTGGCCGCATCGACCACCCCGCAGACGATCCCACGCTCGGTGGGCAACGTCGCGATCAGGCGCCAGTCCCCGGGGCCCGCGATCAGGTCGAACAGGAACGACGCGTACCCGAGCCCGGCAAGGTCGTCCGCGCCGAGCCCGTCGTGGTCGCCCCCGGTGAGCGCGAGCATGCGGTGGATCGCCGGCCCGGACGCGCGGGCGCGTGCGGACGCGCGGTCCGGTGCGGCCGCTCGGACGGCGCGCCGGGGCACGCGGTCCCGCACGGGGCTCCCTCCCTCTTCCGCCGAGCCCCGGCGAGGCGGCGCTGCGTCCCCACGGGCCAGGGTCGCGTGTGCAGCGAGGAGGGCCCCGAGCCGGCCGGGATCGCTGGCGGCGTCGACGGCTTCCGGCTCGTCCACCCGGACGAGGGGGCATCCCGCGGCCGCGAGGGCGGCGACCTCCGCGCCGAGCGCGGCTGCCAGCGCGCCGACGAGCGCCGGATCCGGTGAGCCTGCCCCGGCCCGACCCGCGACCGCGCGCCGCGCGAGCGAGTACGGCCCCGGGATCGCTGCAGCCACCGCGGGCCCCGGACCGCCGCCCACCGGGCCCGGGGCACCGAGGTCCGCGATCGCTGCCCGCACCGCCGCCCGGGTCTCCGCCCAGCGGTCCGCGCCGCCGATCCCCCGCCCGGAGACCAGGTCGTCCGCGAACCCGGCGGCACCGTCGACCGGGACCGTCTCGCGTCCGTCGAAGAACACGTCGAGCCCGGCGTCCACCTGGGCCGCGATCGCCGCGGCCGGGTCGGCGCCGCCCCACGCGGCGCCGGCGAGCATCGCGAACATGGAGCCCTCCGTCGGCCTGTCAGCCCGGGAGCCCGGCTGGCCCTTACCTCCGGCTTGCACGGGATGACCGGTCCGCTCACCTGCAAGGGTATCCTCGACCGCGTGAAGACCGTGCTCGTGGTCGACGACGAGCGGAACATCGTCGACCTCGTCCGCCTCTACCTCGAGAAGGAGGGGCTGCGGGTCGTCGTCGCGAGCGACGGTACGGCGGCGCTCGAGGCGCACGCCCGCCACGCGCCCGACCTGGTCATCCTCGACCTGATGCTCCCGGGGATCGACGGGTTCGAGGTCTGCCGCGAGATCCGCCGCCGGGGCGCGACGCCGGTCCTGATGCTCACCGCCCGCAGCGACGACGTGGACGCGGTGGTCGGCCTGGAGATCGGGGCGGACGACTACGTGACCAAGCCGTTCAACCCGCGGCTGCTCGTCGCTCGGGTGAAGGCGCTCCTGCGCCGTGCCGAGGCCACGGTGGCGGGCGACGGTCCGGTCACGGTGGGCGCACTGAGGATCGACCAGCGGCGCCGCCTCGCCCTCGTCGGGGACCGGGACCTCGCGCTGCGCCCGCGGGAGTTCGACCTTCTCGTGGCGCTCGCCCGCGACCCGGGCGTCGTCCACACGCGCGAGGCGCTCCTGGAGAACGTGTGGGGGACCGACTTCCCCGGCGAGACCCGGACCGTGGACGTCCACGTGGCGGAGCTGCGCAAGAAGCTCGGGGACGACGGGCCGCGACTGGAGACGCTGCGCGGCGTCGGGTACCGGCTCGTCCGGCCGGGCCCGGATCGCCCGTGATGCGCTCGCTCGCGGCCCGCATCGGCGTCGCGTTCGCCGCGCTCTCGCTCGCGATCCTGATCGGCACCGGTGGCGCCCTCTTCCTCGCGCTCCGCACCCTCCACACGGAGGCGGAGGACGCTCGCCTCACCGACCTGGCCGACGGTCTCGCCGGCCGCGCGCGCCAGCTCATCTCGGACGGCTCACGGCCGCGGGAGGTGCTCGAGGCGCTCGCCGCGGACGTGCCCGCCGACGTCGTGGTCACGTTCAGGACGGCGGAGGGACGGCTGGTGCGACTCGGGGACGGCGGGCCGGTCGCGCCCGTCGACGCGGACCCCTCGTCGACGGCGGGGGCGATCTCGCACGGCTCCGCGGTGGATGTCGCCGGCCGCCCGCTCCGCTACGCCCTCGTCGCGGTCAGGGTGCAGGCCGCGACCGGGAACGCCCGGGCCGTCATCGTCTCGACGCCGGACGTGGCCGGCGACCTCGCCGTCCGCGACGTCCTCCGGACGCTGCCGGTGGTCGTCCTCGTCCTCCTGCTGGTGGGCGTACCCATCGGCTGGCTGCTCTGGCGGTCCGTCGCGCGGCCGCTGCGGACGCTCGCGAGCGCCACCGCCCGGGTCCCCGCCGGCGACGCCCCGCCGCTCCCGCTCGCCGGCCCGACCGAGGTGCGCGAGCTGACGGAGCACTTCAACGCCATGACCATCGAGCTCGATCGGCGCCGTCGCGAGGAGACCGACCTGCTCCAGAACCTGCGCCACGACCTGCGCACCCCTCTGACCGTCATCGGCGGGTTCGCGCAGGCGCTCGGGGACGGGACGGCGACCGGCCCCGAGGCCACGCACGCGGCGGAGGCCATCGCCGAGGAGGCGGACCGCCTCGGACGGATGCTCGAGGAGCTCGACACGGCGGACGCGGCGGCGCTCGGCGCACTCCACCCGGAGGTCCTCGACGCCCGCGATGTCGTCACCGAGACGGTCGCGCGGTTCGCGCCCACGGCCCAGGCCGCGGGCGTGGGCCTGGGCGCCGCGGTCGAGCGCGATGCTCCGCTGCTGTTCGCAGCCGACCGCGTCGCCGTGGATCGGATCCTGGCCAACCTCGTCGAGAACGCGCTCGCGGCGGTCGCCGCAGGCGGCTCGATCCGCGTGTCGGCCGCGCCGGACGCCGCGCCCTCGTCCGCGCGCATCCGACGGCCCGGCCGGGGCACCGCGAGGCCCCCCGCGGTCCTCCTCGCCGTGACCGACGACGGCCCCGGGTTCCCGCCCGGGACCCGCGACCGGGTCTTCGAGCGCTTCTTCCGGGCGGATCCGTCGCGGTCCGGCGCCGGGTCGGGGTTGGGCCTCTCGATCGTCCGTGACCTGGCCCGCGCCCACGGAGGCGACGCATGGGCCGAGGACGTCGGGCCGCACGGGGGGCGGGTGGTGGTCCGGCTGCCGGCCGTCCCCGGCACCCGGACGGGGACCGGGCCGGACGAGCCCGGAGGCGGGCCTCAGGCGCGCTCCGGGTCGCCGGACCAGGCCGCGCGGATGCCCGATCCGGCCGGAGATGCGAACGCCACGTAGACTGGTGGGGTGAGCACCGACGGTCTCGCGCCGATGCCTGCTGCCTCCGGGCCCTCCCGGCTGCCCTCGCGCCCCGCGCCGCCCGCCGAGGTCGTGGCCCTCGCCGAGGCGCGCGCTGCCGCACGGGCGCATCGCGACTGGCCGGTCGCCGACGCCCTGAAGGCGGAGATCGAGGCGGCCGGATGGAAGGTCGAGGACTTCGGGCGCGCGTGGACCCTCGTCCCGGCCGTCCCGCCGGACGTCGTGGTGGACGGCGTCACGCGCTACGGATCGGCCGGGAGCGTCCCCTCCGTCCTCGAGGAGGCGCCGTCGGCCGTGGCCACCGTCGTGGTCGTCGCCGCCGCAGAGGTCGAGCCGTTCGCCAGGCTCCTGGGGTCGCTCGCGGCCCACCTGCCCGAGGGCGCCGAGGTCGTGGTGGTCGGCGACGACCCCGATCCGTCCTGGGACGCCCCGCTCGCGGCTGCCGGCGCCGCGCGCGAGGGACGTGCGCACGTCGAGGTCATCCGCACGTCCGAGCCCCTCGGTGCCGCCGCGGCCGTCAACGCCGGGATGCGGCGCGCCCGCGGAGCCGTGGCGATCCTCGCCTCCACGGAAGCGGAGCTAAGCGGCGACGCCGTGACGCCGGTGGTCGAGGCGCTCGGCGACCCGTCGGTCGCCGTCGCCGGGGCGATCGGCCTCGCCGGCCCGGCGCTGCCGCACCTGGAGGAGACGGATGCCGCCGCGCCGGATGCCATCGCGGGGGCCTGGCTCGGGTTCCGCCGGTCGGACCACGTCCGGTTCGGTCCCCTGGACGAGCGCTTCGTGGAGCCACGCTTCCTCGACGCCTGGTGGAGCCTCGTCCTGCGCGCGGGCGACACGCCGGGTGCGGCCCCGCGCAGGGCCGTCCGCGTGGACGTCCCGCTCGTGCGGCATCCCGTGGCGACCGGCGCGCCGGCCCTCGGCGGCGCCGCGGACGGGACGGGCATGCCGTCACCACCCGTCGACGCCCGACGGGAGCGGCTCGCACGCCGGAACGGCTACCGGCTGCTCGACCGGTTCCGGGACCGGCCGGACCTGCTCGCGGCGCGAGCTCCGGCGGCGGTGACGCGTGGCTGACCCCCGCCCCCTCCCCGTCTCCCCGGAGGACGCCCAGGCCGCCCGCCGGGCCGAGGACGTCGCGCTGCTCGCCCGCGTCCGCGATGGGGACGAGCGCGCCATCGAGGCTCTCCACGAGCGGTACGCCGGCCCGCTCTTCTCGCTCGCCCGGCAGGTGACCCGGAGCGAGCGGACCGCCCAGGACGTCGTCCAGGAGGTCTTCATCGCCGTCTGGCGGAGCGCCGAACGATTCGACCCCGCCAAGGGGTCGGTCTCCGCCTGGCTGTTCGCCCTCGCCCGCCACAAGGCGATCGACGCCGTCCGGCGCGAGATGACCGTCCAGCGGCGGACGGTCGAGGCCGACCTGGCCCTCGAGGAGGCCCCCGACGACGTGGACGCCGAGGCATGGCGGCGGATCCAGGGGGAACGCGTCCGCGACGCGATCGACCGCCTGCCACCGGCGCAGAAGGAGGCGGTCGAGCTCGCGTTCTTCGCCGGCCTGACGCACGTGGAGGTCGCCGAGCGGCTGGAGATCCCGCTCGGCACCGCCAAGACGCGGATCCGCACGGCACTGCTCCGGCTCCGGGACATCCTGGGGCCGGCACTCACCGACGGTGACGATCCGCGATGGATGGGCGCCCAGGGCGGCTCGCCCGCCTGATCGCCCGGGTCCGGCACCGACGGCCCGCCCGGCACCCGACCCGCGGGGGGCAGCCCGCTCGACGCCCGTCCGGCGCGCCCGGCAGCAGGCGGGCGTGAGCGCGAAGACGCACCGAGGCCCCGGCGGGATCCCGCCGGGGCCTCGGTCGTCGGTGGTGGGGGAGGGACTACTTCTGCGTCGTCTCCGCGAGGCGGCGGCGCAGCGGGAGGAGGACGCCCACCGTCGCCACGAGGGCGAGGCCGATGAGCACGAGCGGAAGGGTGGACGTGGTCGTCGAGCCGTCGCCGACGGTGCTCGTCGGAGGCGGCGTGGTGCTGCCGGTCCCGCCGGAGGTGCCGGTGGCATCGACGCCGACCACGACGGTGAGGGCCTGGTCGCTCGGCGTGCCGGCCGCGGAGAAGCCCACGGCGAAGACCGAGTAGTTGGTGTCCGCGTCGAGCGCCGTGCCCGGGAGGTTCAGCGCGACCGTGGTCGTGCCGGTGGGGCGAACCTCGAAGTCGTACGAGCCGGCGGGGAGCGCGAGGTAGTCGGTGGCGTTCGGGTAGGTGAGGTCCTTGACGGGCGCGTCCGCGGCGGACTGGCCCGCGAGAGCGACGTCGACGCCGCCCGTGTCGGGCGACAGGTGCACGACCCGGAGCTTCGCCTCGTCGGCGGAGGTCGTGCCGTCGTCCACGAAGGCCTTCATGCTGATGCTCGCGAGCGGGCCGATGGCCGCGATCGTGTACTTCATGCCCGCCTCGACGGTGGCGTCGATGCTGGTGACGACGGTGTCGGTGCCCGCCGCCTTGATCGCGACGGTGTACGAGCCGGCGTCCAGCTCGAGATAGTCGCTCAGGGTCTTGAACGTGACGTCGGAGAGGACCTTCGCGTCGTTGACGTAGATGTCAACGGCGGGGGCGTCGGGCGAGGCATGCAGCGCACGCACCATCGCCTTGTCAGCGGCGAAGGTCGGGACGGCCATCGCGGTCGCCAGGAGCCCGGCGAAGGCGAGGGACGTGAGGGCCTTGAGCCGTCGGTTCATCGGAGTGCGTCTCCCTGTGTCCGGGTCCTGTGCGGCCCGTGTCACCCGTCCTATCGCAGGCGGGGCGCGGGCGGATTGACCCAGATCCCGGGGGCGCTCAGGCGAAGCTGGCGATCGGGCCGGCCACGACCAGGACGACGATGACGGCGGCGAGCGCGAGGACGCCCGCCAGCCGGAAGAGCGCGAGCCTCCGGTCGGCCGGGGCCTGGCCGTCGGGCCGCTGCCACATCGACGCGACGGTCGGGACCCGGCCGGGCGCGAGCAGGTAGCCGAGCCAGAGCCCCGCGAGGAGCCCGCCCACGTGGGCCGCCATGTCGATGGGGATGCCGCCGCCGGTCATGACGAGCCCGAGCACGAGGTTCACCGCGATGAGGCCGCCCATCTGGGCGAGCGCGGCCCGCGCGCGGCGGTCGAGCATCGGGTCGTGGACGCGCTGGACGGCGAAGAGGATGCCGAAGAAGCCGAAGACCGCGCCGGAGGCACCCACCGACGGATACGGACCGCCGAACGCGAAGCTCGCCGCCGAGCCGGCCGCGGCCGTGAGCAGGTAGAGGGCGAGCATCGTCGGGGCGCCGTAGAGCCGCTCCACGAGCGATCCGGCGATCCACAGCGCCAGCATGTTGAACGCGAGGTGCATCAGGCTCCCGTGGACCAGGGTCGGCGACACGAGCCGCCACCACTCCCCCGCCGCGAGGGCCGGCTTGTCGAGGGCGAGGAGCGTGAAGATGGTCCCGTCGTCCGCGAGAGCGAGGATCGAGACGATCGACGTGACCGCGATGATCCCGATGGTCGCGATGGGCGGAGCCTGGCCGCCGCGGCTCCGGGCGAACGCGCGCCGCGCACCCCGGTCGTCGCCCAGCTCCTTGGAGAGCCAGCCGATCCGCGAGGCGATCTCGGCCCGGTCCTCGGGTGGCGCGAGCGTGTCCGCCCGCCGGTAGGCCTCGAGCGCGCCGCGCGCGTCCTCGCGCCGGACCAGGACGGCCGCGATGCGCCGGAGCGCCGCGTAGGTGGCCGGCGAGGGGGGCAGCGTCGCCGCGCGGCGCCAGGTCTCGAGCGCCTCGTCCTCGTACCCCAGTCGGTCCACCGCGTCCCCGTAGGCGACCATCGCGCGCCCGGCGATCGCCGGGTCGGCGTTGCCCAGGACGCGCGACGCGAACGCCGCGGCCCGCTGCGGCTCGTTGTCGAGCATCGCGGCATCGGCGGCGTCGAGGAGCGCGGTCGCCGTCCCGGCGTCGAGTGGGCCGGGAGCGCGTGGGTCCGTCTGGAACGTGCTGCTCACGGCCGGACTCTAGCGGAGAGAGCCGCCGGACGCCCCGGGCGACACGGCGCGGCGAGTGGAAGATGCCGGCACGACGGCGGGGCGGCGTCCTGGTCCGGCGCGGGGCTGGCGCACCCGGCCGGCGGGTGCGACGATGCGGCCATGTGCGGACGCTTCAC
>JAKOQS010000092.1 GCA_029778235.1 Chloroflexota bacterium
CGGCGTCCCGCCGGCCGGACACCAGGTGGCGTCCCGGCGGGCAGGGCCGCGGGCGGCGGGCAGGGCCGCGGGCGGCGGGCGCGACGAAGAGGGTCGGAGCGGCCCGGGCCGGCGTCCCGCCGGCCGGACACTAGGTGGCGTCCCGGCGGGCAGGGCCGCGGGCGGCGGGCAGGGCCGCGGGCGGCGGGCAGGGCCGCCAGGACGGGTGGGTCTGATGGGGCTGGGCACGTGAACGACGGTGGGCCGCGTGACTTCCGGATCGCGTTTTCACCTGGCGAAAGCAGATGGCTGTTTCGAGTCCTTGGGGGATTCCCAGCGTGCTCAGCCTCTTCACCACGTGAAGATCCGGCGCATGTGGCGGACGCCGGGGACCCCGGAGCCAGTGCCACGCGGCACCGCTGAGCAGCCGGGGCCCCCGGACCCTCGGTGGGCCGAGGTGCGAGGGCGACGTGCAGCCCTGTCGTCCCCAAATCCGGTCGTTTGCTTTCATCACGTGAAGACGGGAGAGGTGGTTCTTCATCAGGTGAAGATCCCGTGCATCGGAGGGCTTCGGGGCGGGCGTCCGGCGGCCTGCACGGGTCCGCGACGGAGACGGCCCCCGGCCGGGCGACCGCCCCCGGCCCCGCCACGGCCCCCGGCCGGGCGACCGCCCCCGGCCCCGCCACGGCCCCGGCCGGCCCCAAGCCTCGCGCCGGCCCCGCCTCCGCTCCGGCCCCGGCTCAGGCCGCCAGGTGCCTCGCGATGGCATCCACCACCAGGCGGGCGTCGTCCTCGATCCCGCAGATCAGGCCCGACTTCCGGCTCGTGAGCCAGGGGAACCCGATCACGTAGAGGCCCGGCGCGGCGGTCGCGATGCCGTCGTACCTGGGGATCCCCCGCTCGTCGAGCAGGTCCGGCTGGAGGTAGTCGAACCGGCCGCCGAAGCCGGTGCACCAGATGACCGCTCCGACCGCTTCGGCGTCGAGGTCCAGCGACGGCGGCGAGTGCACGGAGGCCGGGTCCGGATGTGGCTCGTCGGCCGCATCGGGCTCAGGTGGCGGCGCCGACGAGCCGAGGCCGCGGGTCGCGATCAGCGACTCCACCTGCGCGCTGACCGCGGCCGACGATTCGTCGCCGTACCGGATGCTGGCCCCCAGGTCGTCGTCGAAGGAGAGCCGCGCGCCGGTCACGGCGCTCAATCGGCCGTACAGGCGGACGCCGAGGCCCTCCAGCCACTGGAGGCTCACGGTGTGCCCGTGCCGCCCCAGCCCGGATGTGATCGGCTGGGCCGCACGCGCCATCGCCGGGTCCGGCAGGTCGTGGGCCCGCTGGTGGAAGAAGTCGGTCATCGCGAGCCACTCGAGGATGTCACGCCCGCGATAGCGACGCCGTACACGCGAGACCCGACTGGCCGAGAGGTGGACAGTCCGGCCGGCACGGACGAGCTCCTCGGCGATCTGCACGCCCGACTGGGCCGACCCGACCACGAGCACGCCCCCCGGGGGCAGCTGGGCCGGGTTGACATAGTGGGCCGTGTGGATCGACAGGGCTCCGACGAGCGGCAGCGAGCGCGCGATGCGCGGCATGCGCGAGACCCGCTGGATCCCCGAGGCGACGACCACGGTCCGCGCGTTCAGTGCCTCGTTGGCCGCATGCCCGATGCGGGCCCGGACGAGGAACGTCCCGTCGGACGCCCGCTCCACCCGGGTGACGTCATGGCCGGTGCGGATCGGGAGGCCGCCATCCGCCGCGTACGCGTCGAGCCTCGCGATCCACGCACGCAGGCCGGGGAACGCATCGGCGTGGTCGGGATCGGGGTCGTCCCCGGGGAGTCGGTCGAGCCAGCCGGGCGTGTTCAGGGTGAAGGAGTCCCAGCGCTGCGTGCGCCACGTCTCGCCGACGCGACCGCGCTCCAGGACCACATGCTGGACGCCGCGCTGAGCCAGCAGCCGACTGACGCCCAGCCCGGCCTGCCCTGCCCCGATGACGACCGCGTCTTCCAATCGGCCTCCGACCCGCCCCCGGGTCCCACGGCGCTCCGCCGGCTGCGACCGCCGCGAGACTGGCATCGTGCATCCGCCGTCGGGGCGATGCAAGCCGGGGCTGCAGGTGTGGGTGTCAGGTGGCGGCCGGGGGCGGTGGCGCGGCGGCACGCCCAAGGCGGGGGCTGGTGGCGCGGCGGCACGCCCAAGGCGGGGCTGGTGGCGCGGCGGCACGCCCAGGGCCGGGGGCGGTGCGCCGGCCGTCTGGGCTGGGGGCTCCGGCACGCCCGGCGCCGCCCCCCCTGCGCCACTCGCCCCCAGCCCCGGCGCGGTCGCGCGGCGGCACGGAAGAGCCGGCTACGGGCTCGGGCCGGGCGCGGCCCGCGGACCTCGCCCCCGACTGGCTGGTGCGCCGACGCACCGGCCGATAGCCCTATCCCCACGGCGCGGTTCCCTGCAGGGAGTACCATGCGGCCACCACCCGTCGGAAGGGGAGACTCCGCGGATCACGCCCGCGTGCGAGCGCGCGGCACAGCGTGCGCCCGGCGGCACCGGACCACCGCGCGTCGGGCGCCGGACCACCGCGCGTCGGGCGCCGGACGCCACCGAGCGTCGGGCACCGGACGGAGACCGCGCCGCTCCCCGCCGCGACGGACCGCACGAGGAGAACGTGGAGCGCACCAGGACGGCGCGTCAGAAGGCAACGGAGGCGGGGGCATCCGTCGACCTGGGCCGCCTCAAGGTCATCAGCGTCGTCGTCCCCGTCACGTTCGTCGTAGTCGGGGAGGCGTTCCGGCTCGTGTTCATCGAGACCGACCCTACCCAGCAGGCGGAGTACGTCGCCCTGGCGGCGGTCCTGATCCTCGCCGTCCTCGCCTTCGCGGCCGTCATGTTCATGCTCATCGAGCGTGCCCAGCGCGCCGTCGTCCGCCAGAACCGAGAGCTCGCCGCCGTCAACGCCGTCTCGACGGCCGTCCAGGGCGAGCTGGGAGTGGACGAGGTCATCGACGCCGCCCTCGAATCGGTCGTCTCCTCCACCGGCGCCACCGAGGCGACGGTCACGGTCTTCCCGCGGGAGCACGGTCCCCGGGGCGAGGGCACGATCGAGCGGCGCGTGGTGGTCGGCAAGCACGGGTCCAACATGCCGGCGCTCGGCGCCGAGGTCCCCCACCTGATCGACATCCCGCTCGCGGTCGGTCCGTCCGTCGTGGGCCGGATGCGACTGCACCTGCCGGCGGACGCCCCGGAGCCGGACCTCCTCGAGAGCGCGACGCTGGCGAACATCGGCCACCAGCTCGCGTGCAGCATCCAGATGACGTCGCTGATCAGCGACCTGCAGCGCCGCCGCCTGGAGGGTCACGCCTTCTACGACATCCTCCTGCAGGTCTCGAACCAGCACCCGATCGGCGACGTCCTGGCCGCCGTCGTCCGCCATGCGCGCGAGCTGCTCCAGGCCGACGATGCGGTCCTGTGCCTCAGCCGGGCGACGTCGGAGCAGCTGGAGGCCGAGGGGATCGGCACACCCTTCTACCCCCTCGCCGACGGCACGCTCTGCCTGTGCACCGAGCCGGAGCGGTTCGCGGAGCTCCCCGAACGGCCCCTCGTGTGCCCCGTCCGGACGGCGCCGGACCTGCTCAGCAGCCTGGAGGTCCGCCTGGAGAGCGGCGACGGCCCCCTGGGCGACCTGATGGTCGGCCGGAAGGACGACAAGCCGTTCACGAGCCGCGACCGGGGCTTCCTCGTGAGCCTGGCGAGCCTCGCGAGCATCGCCATCGTCGGCGAGCGCCAGCGCGAGAACGAGCGCCAGAATGCGATCCTCTCGGAGCGCGAGCGGATCGCCCGCGAGATGCACGACAGCCTCGCGCAGGTGCTCGGCGCCACGCACCTGCGCCTGCGCGCGATCGCCTCCCGGGAGGAGGTTGTCGCCCAGCCCGCCCTCGACCGCGAGCTCGCAGACCTCGCCGACATCCAGGAGGAGGCGTACCGGGACGTCCGCGAGGCCCTGCTGGGGCTGCGAGAGGCCAGCCGGCCACATCGCGGGCTCATCGAGAGCCTCCGCGCCTACCTCGTGAAGTACGCACAGCAGTCGGGCGTGACCGCCGCCCTGGACACCGACCTGGAGGGCGAGCCGCCGCTCTCCCCGCGAGCCGAGGTCCAGGTCATCCGGGTCATCCAGGAGGCGCTCACCAACATCCGCAAGCATTCGGGCGCGAAGAACGCGATCGTGCACATCACGGTGGACGAGCAGGCGACCACCATCGTCATCGAAGACGACGGGCGGGGGTTCGACCTGGGCGGCACCCTGCTCGACCGCGACGGGTTCGGCCTCCACTCCATGCGGGAACGGATGGAGCTGATCGGCGGTACCCTGTCGATCGATTCCGCGCCCGGCC
>JAKOQS010000093.1 GCA_029778235.1 Chloroflexota bacterium
CCGGCTCATCTACACGTTCAACGTCTCGCTCGACGGCTTCGTGGAGACGCCCGACCGCCGCCTGGACTGGGCCCTCGTGGACGACGAGCTCCACGGCTGGTTCAACGACCATGCCCGCTCGCTCGACGCCTCGCTGTACGGGCGACGCCTGTACGAGGTGATGGCCGCCTACTGGCCGACCGCGGCGGAGGATCCCGCCGCCACCGAGCCGATGCTCGAGTTCGCGCGGATCTGGGGAGCCACGCCACGGTTCGTCTTCTCGCACACGCTCCGGTCGGTGTCCTGGAACAGCCGGCTCGTGTCCGGCGACGTCGGGGAGCGCCTGGCCGAGATCAGGTCGGAGATCCCGGGCGATCTGGAGGTCGGGGGCCCCACGCTGGCCTCCGCGTTCATCGAGCGTGGGCTGGTGGACGAGTACCGGCTGCTCGTGCACCCGGTGATCCTCGGCTCAGGCAGGCGCCTGTTCCCTTGGCTCGGGAGGGAGCTCGACCTGCGCCTGGTCGAGACGCGGACCTTCGTCTCCGGGGTCGTCTACCTGGGGTACCGCCCCCGGCGGTGAGCAGGGCGCCATCCGGCCCGACCCCGTCACCCACGGCGCTGGCGTCGAGGCGTGAGCCGAGCGGTCACCCGGCCGGACGGCGCCCGACACATGCCGAGGGCCTGGCGCCGGTGCGCCGGCGGAGGCCCGGCGCATGGATGCTCTGGCGCGCCCGGAGGGATTCGAACCCCCGCGACCAACCATCGTGATTGAGGGCGTCGCGGCGCTCGTCGATGTCCTCCTCGCCGCCTAGGCCACAGGTCTCGGCGCGGATGTGAAGCCGCGGCGTCTGACACTGGTGCCGTCGCGCCGTTCGTGCAAGCGACGACCTCCGATGCCGCGAGCCGCAAGCGCGGCTAGCCCTTCTTCTCCAGCCACTCCGGCGGCTGACTTCCGGGCGTCCAACCCCTGTAGGCGTAGTCCGTGCCGAAGTCCGCGGGTTCCTGTGAGGGGGCTGGAGACGGCTCAGAGGGAGTCTGCGGCGGCGCCGACTCCGGCTGCGGCTGCTGGGCAGGAGCCTCGTTGGAGGTCGGCGTCGGCTGGTCGCTCATGGTCACCCCGATGTTGCGCGGGAGAGAAGCCAGAAGAAGATGGCCGCAGCTGTCGCGGCGAAGGCGATGTTGAGGCTGCGGGCCTTGTCGAACTCCACCGCCTTCACCTCGCGAATCACGTTAGCCAGCGACCGACACATCCGGTGGTTGAACTCGTCGGGTGACAAGGCCGCTCCCGCGGCGACCTTGTCCGGGTCTGCGCCTACCGCGACCTTCTCGACCGCGAGAGTGGCAAGGCAGGTCAAGAACGCGATGAGGGTCGCGGCAACGCCCAACACCGCACAGATGAGGGGGAGACCCTGCGCTCCCGCGGCGGGCACCAAGCCGAGGACCCCGACCGCCCCGAGAGCGGGTGGCAGAAGGGCAGCCTTCCTATCCATGCCGTCAACGGAAGCTAGGTGGCGGTCCAGCTGCCCTTGTAGGACCGTCAGGGCGGCCGCGCTCGCGTCAGCCGTCACGACCTGGGCCGTGTCAGTCGTCATGGTCACCCCCTCGGGACCGGGACGACAGGGGGAGTCGACGCGGTGAGCGATACGGTCCCTGGACGCCTGAACCAGTCAACACACGAGACCGAAGGTGCGCACCGTCACAGCCATCCCCGTCGCCGCATGTATCCGACCAACTGGGCGCTCGCCATCGTCTTGCCGCCCAGGACGGCGGTGCGTGCGTCGTCCCACTGCGCCGCCACCGCGCCGGTCGAGCGCCCGAGGGTCGCGGCGAGGCGCGCGAGGCCTTCGCCTGCTGGTCTGTGAGGCTGCGTCGGCGGGTCGTCATGGAAGAGAACTTCGTAGTCGCCGGTTGTCCACGGTCCAGCCATCGTCGTCCCCTGTACGGCGGAATCGGTCGTCGAAATCCATCGTGGGGTCCCTGTGAAGAGCCTCGACCACCGAGTCACCCGACTCCACCGGGTCGGCAGCGTGGACGCCGACACCGGATGCATCTCCGTTCCCGCTCGCCGCGGGGACCTCGACGAGCAGGTACTGGAAGGTGCCCGCTGGACCGTCCGTCACCCGCGAGTAGTCCCGCCAGTGGAGCGGGTACGAGCCGGTCAGAGCATGGACCTCCGTGCGGCCCCGGGTCGTGCCCGGCGCAGCGTCCGACGACCACCCGAGCAACCCGGTGAGAGTGCGACCCTCGTGGAGGCGGAAGGCCGCGTCGATGGTCGGGCGCTGGTACTGCGGCTCTCGCCAGTAGGACGAGTCGTTCGTGAGCGCGAGGGCGTACCCGGAGACGCCCGGCGTCCGCCGGGCGACCGCCTCGACGCGCGCGACGTCGCGGACGAAGTCATAGCGGCAGATGTCTTGGGCACCTTGATTGAGCAACTCGAACCGCTCGTCCCCCACGACCTTGTCGAGCGCGCGCGTGAAGTACTTGAGTTCGATGGCGGCTGCCCAGTCCACATCGGCGACCCAGATGTCGAGGTAGCCGCGTCGGTCGAGGTACGCGGGGCGGAACTCCAGCCGGATGCGTGCAGACGGGTGCACCCGCTGTATCTCCCACGCGAGGGCGTGCTGGAAGTCGGCTTCGGAGGCGAAGACGGGTCGTGGACCGGCAAGACCCGTCATCGTCGCCACCAGGTCGAGCATCTCGTCGACTAGCCTCCGAGCGACAGCCCGAAGGTCCAGCCCGCGTTCTTCATCTCCTCCAGCGAGTTCGTCACCTGCCCGCGGCGGCCGACCTCGATGGAATAGAAGGGCACTTCCGGGACACCGTCGATGGCGAACTTGAACGCGCAGCCACCCGCGGTCGCGTCGAACGCGCCCGAAGGCAGGCTTGTGCTGCCGAGAATCTTGTTGTCGCCGTCGCGGAGCGTGACAGGCGTACCGGACTTGATGTCGCTGTAGCCGGTACTACCACATGTCTCGCCGACGATGACGAACGTGCCGTTCACGGTGTGGTGGGGCGAGAGCGCACCCGACTGGACGACCGCGAAGACCCCGAGCGCCGCGACGATGGCGACGAAGATGACCCCGCCGAGGATGGCGTATGGCCGGGCGCTACCCGACTTCGCGGCGGGGGCGGGAAGCACGTCAACGCCAGGGATGGCGCCCTCGGCTTCCGGTGGGGCATCAGCGTGGCCCTCGGGCAGCGGGACACTCCAGTCTCGGGCGAGGACCTGCGCCTTCTTGGCCTCGAACTCCTCGGGGGTCAGCAGTCCCGCGTCGCGGAGTTCGCCCAACTTGCGCAACTGGTCCGCAGCATCGATGGGCTGCGACGGCGTGCCAGTCATGGAAGCCCCCTTCGTCGTCACCGGACAGAGACACGGGACGCGATGGAGTGACTCTGCAAGGGTGCCCGTGCAGTGCGTAGGTCCACCCGGCCCCACCACGCGGGACTACCCGCAGGTCACCCGGCGCAGATTCCGCCGGGCCGGGGCGACCATCGACGCCCGTCGTGCCATCTCGCCTGGCACGCCGGTCCCGTTGCTGAAGCGGCCGCCCAACCAGGCCCTTCTTCGAGCGGACTGCCCCCGTTGCCCGCCGACCCGGCTGTCACTCGCGGCGCGGTGCAGAGCGGGGGCCGCGGTGGACGCTATCGACGGAAGCTCACCTGCGGGTCATCTGCGGCTCACCACTCGCTCATCAGCTGCAGCCCCGCCGAAGCACGACGAGCGCGGGTCGACACCGGCGTGGTTCGGCCCGTGAGGCGCTGTGTCGGCCCGTGTGGGGCTTCCGCCCGGCTACTGGACCCAGTGCCGGACACCGCAGGGCATCGCGCCTGTGGCGCGTTGGCGGGTAGGGGCGTCGTCCCCCGGGGCGAGACTCCGATGGGGCCGCTTGCCGCGGAGGTGAAGTCCCCGCATCATCGCCGTATGGGCGACGAGCAGGCCGCTGTCGAAGGTCGAACGAGGCGGCGACGGATGCCGCTGAGCCGAGCGTCGCGCACCGACCTGATGGCGTGGGGTCACTACGTGCACAGCGAGCCGCTCTGGTCGACCCTGCCGTCAGCCGATGGGCGGCGGCGGCCCGGACGCCCGTCACGCCTGACACCCGGGGTCGTAGAGCGGTACCTCTTCGCCATCAGGCTGGGGAACTACCGTTCCGTCGCCGCGCGCATGGCGGGCATCAGCCCCGCGACCCACTATCGATGGCAGCGCGACACCCGCCCCCAGTTCGTCGCCTTCTGGGCCGCGGTCGACAGGGCCGAGGCCCAGTGCGAGGTCGAGGTCACGGCGAACATCGTCCGCCTCTCGCGGAGGTCGACGCGGGCGGCGCTCTTCTGGCTCTCGCACATGTACCCGGAGCGGTGGGGGCCGCCGACCTAGCGGTACGCCGTCGCCGTCGCACCGGGTTATGAGAGGTGGTGCGTGCTGCCAGAACAGGGAGAAGGCAGACGAACTCCGGCCCGGGGCTGCGCGCCGACGCGATTGAGGCGGCCGTGGCCGACTCGCCGCTATCGGGTCCCAGCCCCCTCCTCCTGCGTCGCCGCCATCAGCGTCGCCATGTCGACACCGAGGGCCGATGCGAGCCGGTCGATGTTCACGAGGCTGATGTTGCGCAGCCCCCGCTCGACATCGCCGATGTAGGTCCGATGGAGACCGGCTTCCTCGGCGAGACGTTCCTGCGACCACTCGCGCCCGACTCGGAGTCGCCGGACGGCCCGCCCGAACGACGGGACCGGCTCGGGCTGGAGGCTGGCGGGCATGGCCCGACGCTAGGTTCGTGCAGACGATGGGTCTACAGACGATGAGTGGCGGAGCGCGGACGGTAGAGGTAGGCTGGCCGGGACCTGTACCGGGTCAGGCAGTGGGACGACTGTCGCCGGTCAAGGGTCTGGGGAGGGACGCGAGGTGCCGCATGCCGGTCGGGTCGCGGCTCTCGCGGCCGTGATGGCTCTGGTGCCCGTCCTCGGCGCCTGCACCGGCGTGTCGGACGCCGAGTTGGTCTGGTGCCAGTCGCACGCCGACAAGGTCGCCGCGGCAGCCGACCGGCTCGGCCTACCCAACCCCGGTTCCACGACGTGGGACGAGTGGGCGGTGATGGTGTCGTTGCCGAAGGTGAAGGGTCTCTGGGATGGCCTTACGACCGTGAACGACCGGCCGAACCGCGACCGCGCCTGCAAGGCGGCATACGAATCCCGGTAGGGCTAGAGGGGGCAACGATGAAGCGAACGACGTCCATCGCAGCGGCCGCGACCGCCCTGCTGGTCATCCTCACCGGATGCTCGGGGTCGAGCGCATCGACCACCCCGGCACCCGTGACCCCGACCGCCCAGCCGAGCGCCACCGTTGCGCCGACCGTGGCTCCGACGCCGGTCCCCGCGACCCCCGCGCCGACGCTCGCGCCCACGCCGACACCCGCCCCGACCGACGCCCCCGAGTACACCGTCTTCGCCACCCGCTCGAAGGACGGCGGCGACCAGTTCACCTCCCTCCACAGCCTGCTGGTGAAGGCTGGAGCGGCGTCCGACGTCGCCTCCTACTACACCGCCGCGCAAGGGCTACTCGCGTGGGCCGACACCGAGAGCCGGTGGATGACGGCGAACCCACCCCTCGACTGCTACCGCCCGGCCTACGCGGCCTACGCCACGGCGTTGAGCGACGTCTTCCGGCTCGTGTTCGACATCTCCCTCCTGAAGGCCGATTCGAACGACCCGAACGTCGCCAACATCGTCGACGCGGAACTCGCAGCCGCGGACCAGTTCCCGAAGGTGGCGAACCTCGTGGGCGCCTCCGTCTGCGACGGCACGTCGACACCGACACCGACGTCGGCGACCGTCGCCGAGGCGAAGAAGGTGTATCTCGCGGCTGCGAAGGACATCAACGCCCGGTACGAGGCGGTCTTCAACGGCACACCCACGATGAGCGATACGGAGATGGCACAGGCGGTCATCGCCCTCGAAGGCGAGGCGGTCAGCCGCCTCCAAGCGATGGACCTGCCGGTCGAGTCGCAGGCCGCCGCCTCTGACTATGCGGCGAAGGTCGGTGACGTCGTAGATGCCTTCAAGGCGGTCCTCGTGGCGGGCAGCGAGAGCGAGGCGAAGGATGCAATCCGACTCGCCTTCCTCTTCCTCGGGACCGACCAGACCGATGCCGCCACCGCTCTCCGCAAGACGCTAGGGCTGCCAGCGGCGGAGGTGCCGGGACTGCTGTAGCGACACTCAACTGCGAGCTGCATGGCGGGGTGCCCGGCGTCGCCGCACTGCCGCGTGCGGCCCGTCACCCGCCTCGTGCACGCCTGGCGGCCCGTCAGGTACTACCCGCGGATATCGCCCATCCCGGCCGCCCGGCACGCGCGCATCCACAGTTGCTCGGCGGCTTCCACGACCTGCGGAAGGTCTCGCCCGGCGACGAACTCTCGGGCGACCGCCTCGGCCCGCATCCGCACGTCGGAACGCTCGGCTTCATAGGCGCGGACGACGGCATCGGCCTGGGCGTGGTCCTTCGGTATCGCGTAGGGCGACTGGAAGCCAAGGGCGACGAGCATCGACAGGTAGATGACGCGGTCCCAGCTGCCGAGGTCCACTGTGGTGCCGCCGTCGACCTCTACGCGACCTGGCTCGAACAAGGGTGTCTGGGCCGGGAACCGCACCCTCCGAGATGTGACCACTCGCTCGAAGTCGTCCGTCGGTCGGAGCAGGTCGCGAGGCAGGAGCCTGGCGCTGGGAGCGACCGCCTCCCACGTCCGTCGCGCTGCGCTCTGGATGGGCGACTCACCGCGAGTCGTACCAGCCCGGTGGGCCACGCGCCGGTTCACGCGGACAGCTGCCTCCACCTCCTCGACGGCTCCCCGCCATCGAGCGTAGCTCTCGTAGAGTCTGCCGACCAACGCAGCAGCATCTCCCTCACCGAGGCCCAGTCCGACCGCGACGGCTAGGTCCAGCCTGTGTCGCAGGTCACCGACCTGGGCCTCTCGGTCGGGGGCTGGAGCGGCTTCGTTCACCGCCCGCATCTCGGCAAGCGCGCTGAGGATGGATGGTCGGGCTGCCGGAGCGAGGTGTCGCGGGTCTGGGATGCGCATCGAACGAGCCGCTGGCGGGCCGACGTCGTAGGCACCTTCTGCGCCGGTCGCGACACCCTCAAGCAGCCGCGTTGCCGCGACGAACGTGGAGTTGAGGATTGCCCCCAGCAGGTCAGAGTCGACCGCCGGACGAGGCTCGACGCCGACGAAGCGGCCGTTGATGACTGCCCGCGCCGGGTTGTCCCACGCGACGTAGTCGTACGCCGAGTTGTACGGCAACACCCACGCCGGACGGACCAACGCTCGGACCTGACGGAACCACCACTGCGGGTCGGCGTTGCTGCGCACGAGCGCGGTCTGGTGGACGCCATCGTGGACCGCTCGCTCGATGTAGTCGGCGAGTCCGTCCCGCGGGGCCCGAGGACGTGGGTACAGGTAGAACGCCACGGTTCGCCGTCCGACAACGAACGACCGGCGTCCGTCAGCGATTAGCTCATGCGGATTGCGGACGACCGGGAGCATGTCGCGAGCCGAGATGGGTCCTTCCCAACCGTTGTATCCCCGGACAACGACCTCGACTCGCGACCCACCCTCCCCGAACCTGGTCCCTGTCGGCACCCGCTCGACCGGCTGGACGAAGAAGAAGGAATCAGCGCCGGTCTTCAATCCCAGGGTCACGTCTGCGAGGTCACCGAGAGGGACGAAGGCGGGGTTGGCCGCCAGCTCCAGTGCAAGCTTCGGGGCACGAAGGAACCGTGAACGCCAGGGTCGGCCGACGTACCGGCTCATGACGCGACAGGTTCCGCCACCGGTTCGGTGCCCAACCGCTGTAGCTCCGACTGGGTGATGCTCGACCAGTCGAAGTCCGACGTCTCACCTGTCGACCCCGGAACCGACGCCATGAGGTCCCGGACCCGGTCGACCCGACGCATCTGGTCCAACTCGTCCGTCGCGTCCCCATAGAGAGAACGGAGCGGGCTTCGGAGCAGGACGAACCGGACTTGGTTCGCGGACCGCACGGCTGCGTCGTCACAGCGCGTGGCAGCCAGCACGACAGTCCCGACCCGCGCATCGGAGAACCAAGGCTCAGCCAGGCTCTCGACGACCAGCTCGATGGTGAAGTTGCCCAGCAGCCACTCTTGCAGCGCCGCCCCGTAATCGCTGTCCAGCCACTCGCCCGACGTGATGAGGACTAGGCGTCCGTCCTTCTTCAAGAACTGGGCGGCGTGGAACCAGAAGTACATGTGGTAGTTCGCGGCTCCCGGGAGATGCCCGGGAACGGGCACGGAGCCTGCTGGGTGGGCCAACACCCACTCAGCCTCGCGCACGCGCTCCGGTCCGAGTGCGTGGAGTCGGACATAGGGCGGATTGCAGACCACTGCGTCCACGAGACCTATCTCGACTGCCTCCGGTAGGCCGTCTGGTCCACCCGGCAACTTCATCACGAGGTCGTGCGGCCGAACCTGGAAGAAGCTGTGAAGTGCGACGCGGGGGTAGTTCTGCTGGAAGGTCAGGTCTCGAACGGCGAGGTTCACCGTGGCGAGATTCGCAGCGAACGCCGACACCTCTAGCCCATACAGCTCACTGAGTCGCTCTTGATGGGAGCTGTCGGGTCGGAGCTGTCGCTTGCGCTCGTAGGCTCGAACGAGGAAGGTGCCGCCACCCGTGGCCGGGTCCAAGACCTTCCCCGAGCCGTCGGGGATGGCGATGCTAAGCATGAGGTCGACCACGTCCGGCTGCGTGTAGTGCTGCCCCCAGCGGTACCGCTCATGCGGGTCTATCAGCCGCTCGAACAGCTTCCCCGTCAAGTCGTACCCGACGTTGGCAAGGTCGAACGCGGCTAGGTGGTCCATGACGCGCCGCCACCCAGGGACCGCAGCGTCAGCGTGGAGGGCATAGTCGCTCGCCCGGTCCCAGGCGAAGACCGTCTCGTAGTCACCGCTCAGCCGCTGAGCCTCAGAGAAGCAGGCCTGCAACGTCATCCGGGCAACTGGGGCGGTGACGCCGGGTGCGAGACCAAGCGGACTGAGTGCGGGGTGTGCCTGGCGGAGGGCCTGGTAGAACATCAGCCGCGTCACGAACACGTAGGCGGCGAGAAGGGCGGTCCACTGGACCTCTTCGTCCCAGTGACTCGGGCCGTGGGTCCACCCCTGCTCTTCGACCATCCACGTCACCATCGCCTGCTCGAACTCGGCATCCGCCCGACGGGTGCGGTCGAGGTCCTCGCGGATGGCGGCGACAGGCATCCCAACCAACGCCCGGAGGGAGTTGATGAACGCCTCGTCCGTGGGCAGGCCAGACGGCACGACTTGCCCGGTGACAACCGGAGCCAGGCTCTCGATGACCTGAGTCCAGGCACCTCGCGCTCGGCCCAGCAACCCAGGCGAATCGAGGGCCTCCCTGGAGGTGAACGCGGGCAGCTCGAAGGTCTGCGCCACGCGGGCTTGCGGGGGACCTACTCGTTCGGTATCGATGAGGAGCAGCTCCGTACCGTCGCTCGTGAAGCACCACCGTGCCCCGACGTTCAGGGCCTTGTCGACCGCACCCGTCAGGTTCTGTGGATGCCAGGCGCTCGCGACGGCGTGGTCAGGTAGACGGAGTTCACCGGCGAGCCGGACGAGTCCACCCCCGAGGACTGAGAGGTCGCTGCGCTTCTGGCTGCCCTCCACTCGTCGCTCCACTTCGCAGCGGTCGAGGTGCCAGCTCGGGTGAGCGAGGAACGCGGCGTCCCACCACGACTTCACCTCCGCCGCGAAGGTCCACTCGTTCATGGCGTGAGGTTACCGGGTCGAATCTGGTGGTGAACGAGTTCGGCGCAGCCGCTGCGGACAGAGACTCGGGTCAGGGCCGTGCCCTGTGCCCCTCCAACACGGCCTGCACTGTGCTGACGTACCAGCGTTGGCCGCCGTTGGCGGTGGGCACGCCGTCGCGGTTGAGGCCTTCCACGACGGCCCGCAGGGTCGCCCCGGACGACCGTTCCGCCACGATACGAGCAACGACGCCCTCGGGGATGAGTCGTGGACGACCGAGACGGACCCCAGCGGCCTTCCTCGCCGCGAGCGCGTCCTTGGTCCGCTGGCCGATGAGGCGGCGCTCGAACTGGGCGAAGACGGCCATGACCGCGGCGACCATCTCGCCCTGCGGGGTCCCGGTGTCGACGCCGAGGTCGAGCGCGACGAGCGCCCACTTCTCGCGAGATGCGCGGTCCATCAGCCCGGCGAAGTCCAGCATCGAGCGGCTCAAGCGGTCCAACTTCGAGACAACGAGGGTGTCCGCCCGGTGGTGGCGAAGGGCGTCGAGCGCCGCGGCGATGCCGGGCCGGTTAAGGTCCTTCCCGCTGAACCCGGCATCCTCGATGAACGTCAGGTTCGCCTCGTCCCAGCCGCGACGGGCGGCTTCCGCGAGGATGGCGGCCCGTTGGGCTTCGAGTCCTGCCCTGCTCTCCGCCTGCTCCTCGGTGCTGCATCGGACGTAGGCGATGGTCTTCGACATCCGTACCCTCGCTCCCTGCTGAAGGCAGTCTCGGCGTTGGTGGTCGTGTGGTACCTCTTGGTCCGGCATGAGGGCAACTCTGGTCCGTGCTAGGCTCGGGACCCTGTAGGGGGGAGGCTGGCATCGCCATGACGATATGCGTGAGCGTCCGCGTCGCCGAGGGTCTCGTCATGGCGGCGGACTCCGTCGTGATGCTGTCCGGCGAAGTCCCGACCCCGAACGGCGTCCAGCGTCAGATGCTCCAGACCTTCGATTACGCGACGAAGGTCGCGCGGGTCAAGGACTACCCGATGGGCGTCATGACATGGGGCCTCGGGAGCATCAGCGCCCGGTCCATCCAGAGCCTTGTGATGGAGTTCGAGTACGGGTACAAGGGCGCCTCACAAGCTGCCTTCAGCATCCGCACGGTGGCCGATGACTTGCTGAAGTTCATCGTCGAGCGCTACGACGCTGCGTATCCGGCAGCGACCGGCGAGCAGACGCTCGGCCTGTTCGTCGGTGGCTACTCGGCAGGCGAGTTCTTCTCGACCCAGTTCACCTGTGAACTCCCGGGCCAACGTTCTTGGCAAGTCGTCCGCCCAGACCGTCCCGACGGCAGCCCCGACTTCGGGGCCAACTGGTATGGACTGACCGACGCCCTCCAGCGACTCTTCCTAGGATTCGACCCTGCGGCACTTCAGCGACTGGTCGACCGCGGCGTCGACGCCACCGTCATCCAGTCGTGGATTGACTCGGGTGAGGCCGCCCTCCCGTTGGTCTTCGACGGGATGCCCATCCAGGATGCAGTCGACTTCGCCCAGTACGCGGCTGACATGACCATAGGCCGCTGGCGGTTCGGCCCCGGCGCCCCGCTCGTCGGCGGCGCGGTGGACATCGCGGTGATTCGGCCCGGCACCTTCGCATGGGCGAAGCGCAAGGCATGGAGCATCAAGGATTAGGCCATGAGCCAACCACTCCGCCCAACCGCGTGGCGCAACGCCGACCGCACCCCCAGTCGACCCTTCCGGGTGACTGGAACGGCGGACGGATGGCCGACGCCTCAATCCCTCCACTCGGCCAACCAGAGTGTTGCGCGGCGACCTTCTGCGTCGCCGGTGGCCGCTGACGCCGAGCGCCTCCAGCCGCCACCCGACACGCGGTCGAACGAGCAGACTGACTGACAAGGCGCCGGTCGCACGGGTCACACGCCGGTGTCGCATCGACGCGTGAGCTGCCCGTAGCGTGTCTGTCGGCCCGAGAGGACCGCTAATCGAACGTATTGCGGTCAAGACCCCGTGCCCGGGTCCCCAGACTCGGTAGGTCAGGCCCTCGCCTTCACTCGGTTGACTCGCGCCCTGGCGGCTTCTGCTGCAGCCAGGCAGGGTCCAGCGACTTCCGCGTCCGGTAGGCCCGCCGTGCTTCGCGGCGTGCTGTCCCGTCGCTCCTACACCGCTCGCAGAACGAGTCGTTGCGCAGCGCGCCGTTCGGTCGGGCTGGGTAGTGCCCGCTGCCGCAACCGGCACACGGAACCTCAGTGCGACCCGCCGCCCGGTCAAGGAGGCCGAGGCCCAGCGCACCGAGGAGGCAGTCGGTGGCGAGCTGGACATCTGGACGGCCACTGACCCAGCGAACACTCGGCCCGGTTCGCGCCAGTTCGAGCCAGCCGTTCAGTGCCCCCTGGGCAGCGCGCACGCTCGCCTCGCGGGCGTCAGGCAGGGTGCGCAGTCGCCGGAGTCTCGTCTCCGGGTCCGACGTGTCGAAGCCCACCAACGCCAAGACCCACGGCGCGGTCTCGCCGAGGGCGGCGAAGGCGTCGTCAGGCGAGGGGCGTCTGCGGCGGACGGCCGACACGACGCGGGACAACGCAACCGCCTGACGAACCCAGTAGCGCCACAACGCGACGTCGTCGCCCACGGCTCGCGGGCAGGTGGGTCGAGCTTCCACTCGCCCCCCGTCGAGGAGTGAGTCGCGGACCCATACGAGACCGTGGCCGCGTCGGAGGCCATGACCACAGCTATCCAGCGGACCCCATCGTTGGGCGTAGGCGAGCAGCTCCTCGTCCCGTGCCGACTCAAGGGCGAGGAACTCCGCCAGGGTGCCGTCGGACCTCTTGACGAGGACTGGATGAGCGGCCGATGCCACAACGATGCGACCGGAGTCCAGGGCTGTCCCCTCGGGGTAGGCCAACCAGGAGTCCGGGTCGGGGCGGCCGACACCAGGCTCATCCTCGTGCGAGGGCGGAGACGCTGGTCGGTAGTGGCCGTACGGCATCGTACGGATTGTTCCATGTTCCACCAACGGTCGTCACGGACGTAGCGTGCGAACCATGGTTCAGAACGACGGGACGCGGACTTCCGGTGTCGAGCGGCTCCTCACTGTCGATGAGGTCGCCGAGCGGCTTCACCTGAGTCGGTCGAAGACCTGGTATCTCGTGTCGCAGGGCGACCTCCCGAGCCTGACCATCGGGCGCTCGCGGCGTGTCGCCGAGTCGGCGTTGGCTCGGTTCATCGAAGAGCGCGAAGCCGCGAGCCGCCCTCCCGTCGACAAGAAGATGGCCGCCTCGGACTCGAACTCCGAGACGGCCGTGGAGGCCCGTCATGGCGCGACCGAGCCTCTCGGCTAAGGGTACGCCGGAGTGCCCGGCGGCCGTCGACAGGACCTCGCTTCGCCGCGGTATTGCTGCCCGCTCCTATCACGCTCGCGGAGTTCCCGCGGGAAGTGGCCTCCGTCGGGGGCAGGGCGTTCGCGCCGGAGACGAGCAGTGAAGGCCGAGGGCTTCCCGCGGATGGACATCAGCACGACCATCCACCACGACCCGAAGTTCCGGCTGCTGGCTCGCCGCCACCCCGACCTCGTTGTGGCGTCCCTCGCGACGTACCTCGTGCTGCTCGCAGAGTCGTGGCGCGAAGGTGCCCGCCTCACGGTCGAGGAGTCGACATCTCTGGTCCCGTACGACGAAGCCGTCGTTGAGGCCCTCGCGGAGGCAGGACTCGTCGACGCGGACGGCCGGGTGCCCGAACGAGCGTGGGAGAACCACTTCGGCGCGGCGTCCGCACGTCGGGCGGGGGGACGAGAACGGCAGCAGCGGGCCGACGCCAAGCGGGGTCGCACGGCATCGAAGGTGTCGCCGCCCGTCAATCACCCCGTCAACCAGACCATCAATCCGTCCACCAGTCAGGCAGACAGGTCCAGCGACGGTCCAGCGTTGGACCAGCGCTGGAGCGGCGGCTACGGGAGGGCCGAGTCTGCCGAGTCGGCGCGGGTATGCCCGGCGTGCAACGGGCTGCTCACCGTCGACGACGACTCGAACATCGTCCAGGACCCGCACGACGGGCGGTTCTGGCACCAGGACTGCCCTGACGGACTGGACTCTGGCTCCGGCGAGGTCGGTGAGTGATGTCGGCCACGGCGCCGTCACCCCTCGTCGCTGCGTTCGCCCGGGCCGACGACCCGAGTGCGGAGCGCAGGACCATGCCGCTCCTCGCCGCCCTCGCACGGGTGTCGCTCGCCATCGCAGTTCGAGAGGCAGCGGCCGACGGCCTCAAGGGCGCTGGTGAGGACCCTGTTGCGCCGCAGGACGGCGGGCAGGCCCCTGGTGTCCGCGACCCTGCGCCGAGCCTCGCGCCCGCCGACCAGCCTCGCGCCCTGCGCCCCGGCAGCAAGAGGTATGGTCGTCCGCGGCTCGGGAGGGTCCGCTCCCGGCCTCAAGCCTTCGTCGACCCCGAGGGACCAGTGCGGAACCGGAGTGCTACGTGAGCCTGCGGTGCGGCTCGTGAAGCGACGTCTTCCGCGCACGTTCGAGGACCTGCGGGGGCTTCGCGCACGCGGACTCGTCCGGGAGTCGACCAAGGGTCAGGGCGTGAACTCCGGCCCGGCAGTCCAGCGGCACGACGCCGTTGAGTTCGCCGCCAAGTGGAGCCTCGACCTCCCGGCCGCCCCGGACTCTGACCCCGGCATCGAAGGGTTCGATGGCGCCTTCTACACCGACTTCGTCAGCGGTTCGAAGGCCGCCCGGCGCCCCAACTTCCTACGCATGGTGACCGACGCGGAGAGCGGCGCGTTCGACGTGCTGCTCGTGTATGACACCAGCCGGTTCGCCCGGGAGCGGCGGGAAGCCGCCATCTACGAGCAGAGGCTGCACGACGCCGGAGTGGTCGTGGTCTACATCCAGACCAACGACCTCAGCAGCGCCGACCAGCAGGTAGGACAGGCGGTCCATGGTGCCCTGGGGCATGAGTTCCTGACGGTTCATGGCGGCAAGGTTCAGAAGGCGTACCGACACAAGCGGTTCGACGCCGGGAAGTGGTCCGGCACGGTCCCCATCGGCTACCGGATGGAGTACGAGCCTCGCTTCAACCCGACGAAGGACGCCACGGAGTTGGTCGAGACCGGCCGTCTCCTCCCCGACACTCGACCCCAGCCCCTCATCGGGTTCAACGCGACGTACACCCGGGCCGACCTTCTCCGCCTCATCGGCGAGACCTACGCAACGGGCCGCCTCGGCTTCCGGCCGCTTGCGGCGCACTTCAACCTTCTCGGCTACCGCAACTCGCGGGGTCAGCCGTTCTCGGGTAACGCGGTCCGGGTCATCCTCTCGAATCCGGTCTACGTCGGCCTCATCGGTTGGCACAAGCGTCCTGACAAGGAGCGCAAGGCGCACGACTTCTACGAGACCGAGTGGAAGCAGGGTCCGCACGAGCCGCTGTGGAGTCCCGCTCTCTGGGAGGCCATCCAGACGGTCCGGGGACGGGCCTACCGGGGTTCGAACGGAGGCAAGGTCCACAACTCCTACCCCTTGCGCCGACTCGCCGTGTGCGACCGCTGCGGCGCGAACCTCTACGGCGAGGCTCATCGTGCCGGTAAGGGGCGCGAGCCGGTCCTGTACATGGCGTGCATCACCCAGCGGGAGAAGCACGCCTGTGACCAGCGGGCCGTCCGTTCGGCCCACCTGGAGGACCAAGTCGGTAACTGGCTGGCGACGCTCGCTATTCCCGCCGACTGGCGTGAGGACATCGAGCGGCTTCAGAGGTGCGAGGCCAGGGCCGAACGGCCGGAGGTCGACACTGCCCGCATCCAGCGACAGTTGGTGAACCTCCGCGAACTCTTCGCAGAAGCAGACATCACTCGCGAGGAGTACATCGGGCGCAAGCGGGCCTTGGTCGCCTCGCTTCAGGGTGGCCTGCCGCAGCCGACCTATGGCGAGGCTGTTCTCGTGAGAGCGGCGCGCTTGCTCGCTGAACTCGGTGACCTCTGGGCGAAGGCGACCCCGACCGAACGGGCGGAGATTGCCGGGAGCCTCTTCGCCGAGGTCAGGGTTCGCGACGACCGCGTGGTGGGCGCACGGCTCGCGCGGCCGGAGTACCTCGCGCTTGTCGCATCAGCAGAGGCCCACGCGCAGGTTGGTGTGGCGCGCCCGGAGGGATTCGAACCCCCGACCGTCTGATCCGAAGTCAGATGCTCTATCCACTGAGCTACGGGCGCGCGCCGGAATCGTACAGGAGGTGGACGGGTCCGGCAGCCGGTGGTCGGCCGCGATCACGCGCCCTGCGACAGGGTCCGCAGGCCCGCGAGCCGGGCCCCCGGCGCCTCGCGCTCGTCGTACGTGAGGAAGCTGTCGACGGGCGACAGTCGACGGCGGCCGCCATGTGGGTCGCGTCGAGAGCGCGGAGCGCCGGCTCCGCCAGCGCCTCGCGGCGGACGACGCAGGCGCCGATCCTGGAGGCTGCGCTCAGGGCGTCGTCCCGCCGGGTCCCCCGCACGCCGTTCCGGGCGCCGCGACCACGATCCCGATCCCCGCCCCCGGGGCGAGCAGCGTCCCCGGTGGCGGGTCCTGCCCCACGACGATCCAGTCGAGGTAGAAGGCCCCGCCGGGAGGGGAGGGCGTGATGGCGACGACGTCGAACCCGTCAGCCTCGATGCGGTCCCTCGCAGTCCCGACGTCGAGACAGCGGTAATCCCCGCTGGCGATCGCGCCGGCCGGGGGCGGGGTCGGCGCCGGGCTTGGAGTCGCGGGCGGCGGGGTCGGGGTGGCGACCGGGACCGGCGTCCCCACCGGGAACGGCGCGGTCGCGGTGCCGGGCTTCGGCGTCCCGGGGAGCAGGGCCGCGATGGCCCGGCGGATGCGGTCGACCTCGGGGCGGGAGAGCGCGGACGACCACGCCGGCGGCACGATGCGCAGCTGGGCGACGGGCGCGTGCGCGGCGCGCCCGAAGAGCTCGACGAGCGAGGGGAGCGACTCGCGCGGGAGGTCGGTCCATGCGGTGCCGCGCGCGGCCTCGAACAGGCTCGGAGCCGAGAGGAGCGTCGCCGGGCCGATCTGGTCGCGGATCGCCAGGAGGAGAGTCTGCTGACGCGCCATCCGCCCGTAGTCGCTGTCCTGGTGGCGGCTCCGCGCGTACGCGAGCGCCGTGCGCCCGTTCATGTGCTGCCGCCCGGCGGGGATCCGCAGGTGCCGGTCGCCGAGGATCGGGTCGGGGTACCACCTGTCCTCGACCGCGTAGGGGACGGTGATGTCCACCCCGCCCATCGCGTCGACGACGCGGATGACGCCGATGAGGTCCACGACGAGGACGGCATCGATGGGGCGGCCGGTGATCTCGGAGACGACGGCTCGGACGGCCCCGATCCCCTTGACCTCGGGGGTGGAGCCCGGCCACCGGCCCGGATGCCGGACGCTCGCCTCGACGTACATCTCGTTGAGCAGGCCCGGCTGGCAGCCGCACGAGATCCCGTCGCGGGCCGGTCCCGGTGGGTACGGCGCGTTCGTGAGGTTCCGCGGGAGGCCGATGAGCGCGACCCTCCCGGTCGCCACGTCGACCTCGACGAGGAGCATGACGTCGGTTCGCCGGCTCCAGCGGTCGCGGCCCGCGTCGCTGCCGAGCAGGAGCAGGTCGAAGCGCCCGTCGTCGCCCCAGGGGATGGCGCCGGGTGTCGTCCACGGCACTGCGACCCCGAGGGCGGGCAGGCTCCCGGACGACCCGTCGTCGACGGGTACCGGGTAGGCCCTGTCCCAGGGGCCGGCGATGTTCACCGGGCCGGGGGAAGCGGTCGGGCCGGGGGAGGCGGTCGGGCCGGCCGATGTCGATGGGGCCGTCGACATCGTGGGGAAGGGCCAGACCGACGATCCAGCGGCCGGGGCCTGGTCCGGCGCCGTCGCCGGCCACGACCCCGCCGCCGTCGGCGTGGCGGCCGGCGGCATCATCGCGGCCGGGTCGGCGGGCGCAGCATCGGGCGAACCGGGCGTCGGCGCGAGCGCCAGCACCTCCGGTGCCGTCGCCTCCGTGGCGGCCGGCGCGAACATCGAGTCGAGGAAGCCGTTCGCCGCGGCGATCGACCGGGCGGCGAGCACGTGCGGGACGGCGACCAGAAGCAGGACGAGGACGACGGTCGCCGCGAGCGCCGGCTGGCCGGGGTTCGTCCGTCGAGCCGCGTCGAGCCCCGCCCCCGCACGGAAGATCGCCACCACGACGTCGACGACGAGCAGAGCGGCGAGCGCCCCGGGTGCGACGATCGCGGCCACGACCCCGAACGGACCGACCGCGGCAGCCCACGCGGCGACGACCGTGATGATCGCCAGCGTGGGGACGAGGATCGCCAGCCCGAGGGCGCGCTTGCCCACGAGCAGGTGGCCCAGGCCCGGCAGGAGAGAGCCGACGACGCCGGCGACGACCGTACGCACGGTCCCCGAATCGTACAGGAGCGGGACAGCCCGTCCTCTGGCGAGCGCGCCCACGTGCGTCGGCGGCGCTAGAAGGTCGGTTGCTCCTCCTGGCCCCGGTTGCGCTTCGCCTCGATCAGCGCCTCGTCCGCCCGGGCGGTGAGCTCGTCCAGGCTCTCGCCCGGGTTCAGGCTCGCCAGGCCGGCCGTGATCCCCACGCCGGTGGCGCTCCGGAGCGACTGGTCGATCACTCCGATGCGGTGCTGGACCTCGGTCGGGTCGATCGAGGCGACGCCGAAGATGAACTCGTCGCCGCCGAACCGCACGATCGGGTCGTACGAGCGGAGGTTGGCCCGCATCGTGGCGACCAGCGTCCGGAGGATCCGGTCGCCGGCGGCGTGGCCCTCGCGATCGTTGACGCCCTTGAGGCCGTCCACGTCGATGAAGGCGACGACGAAGTTGCTGTCGGAGCGGCGGGCGCGGTCGATCTCGTTGCGGAGGGCGAGACGGCCCATCTCGCGACGGAACGCGCCGGTGAGGGCGTCGAGGTGGGCGCGCTGCAGCTCGGCTTCGAGACGCGCCCTCTCGAGCTCGGCGTCGGCCGCCTCCATCTCCGCGGTCACGGACGCGGGGACGACGGTCCGCCTGTTCGCGGCGGCCTCGGCCTCCGCCAGCGCGGCCGCTCGCGCCGCGATCTCCCTGTCCCGATCGGCCGCGGCCGTCTCCCGCGTGGCCGCCGCGGCGTCGCGCGCCACAGCGGCCGCCTCGCGCTGGGAGGCTGCACGGTCGCGGTCGTTGGCAAGGGAGTCGCGCTCGAGCGCGGCTCGGTCCCGCGCGTTCGCGATAGCCTCGCGCTCGGCGGCAGCGCGCTCGCGCGCCTGGAGAGCGGCGGTCAGCGTCGCGGCGGCCTTCTCGCGGACCTCGGCGATCTCGGCCCTGGAGACGGCAGCCTTGTACATCGCCTCGGCGATCTCGGCCCTGGAGACGGCAGCCTTGTACATGGCCTCGGCGATCTCCTCGCGCTCGCGCAGGGTGACGTCGTCCAGCAGGTCGGGTGCGTCCCCGGCAGGCGGCGTGTCGGAGGCCGCCACGGCGCTCGCGAGCTGGGCCGCGCCGGCCGGCGCAGCGAGCTCATCGGATCGACCGTTGCCGCCAGGCAGCGCGGGCGTGGGGTCCGCGGGGATCGTGGCCGGGGCCGCGCCGGCGGACGGCGACCCGGCGACCGCGGGCCCGGCGGCCGGGGCGAGATCGCTCGGTTCGCGGGCCTCCGCGACGTGGGTCGGCCCGGCCTCGCGTGCGGCCTTCTTCCCCTTGCTCTTCTTCCGCATCCTGCGCAGGTCCACGGGCGATGCCGGCCCTCCCGGGGGTGCGTCAAGGCCGCGCCGTAAGTACTGGGGGGCGCGGCCGGAGGTACCTATTATCGCCCCGCCGAGAGGCCCCGCAAGCGAATCCGGCGCGTCCGTGCGCCACTTTGGCGTCAGGCCCGGAACGTGACCTCCGCCTCGATCTCGACCGGCAGGCCGAACGGCAGCTCGGCCATCCCGACAGCCGACCGGGCGTGGGCCCCGACCTCCGGCCCGAAGACCTCGAGGACCAGGTCGGAGAACCCGTTGATGACGGCAGGCTGGCGGTCGAAGCCCGGCGCCGACGCGACCATCCCGAAGACGCGCACCCACGCGGCGATCCGGTCCAGGTCCCCCAGTGCGCGCGACAGGTCGCCCAGGATCGAGAGGGCCGTCCCGCGTGCAGCCTCGTAGGCCTCGCCGACAGAGACCTCCGCGCCGACCTTGCCGTACGGCCCGGCGCTCGAGCCGTCCGCGTTCTGCGGCCCGTGCCCGGACACGATCGCCCGGTCGCCGACGACCCGGACCGGCGTGAACGGCAGCCTGACCCCGGGCGGGACGGCGAGCGGCGGCGGCAGCTGGAGGCCCATGGCGCGGAGCCTCTCCTCGACGATCACGGTGCACCTCCGGGCGGTGGCGGACCCTGATGATCGAACGCCCCGGCGCCGGAAGCCGGCGCCGGGGCGTTCGGGTGGCGGGGCCGGCCGACGGCCGGCTCGGCTTTCCAGGGTCAGGGCAGGACGAAGAAGCTGCGCGCGCTCACCCCGCTCCCGAACGGCGTTGTGACGCGGATCGGCCCCGTGGTCGCACCACGCGGAACGGTCGCCACGATGGTGCCCGGGGTCTTGACGACGAAGAGGGCCGGGATGCCGTTGAAGGTGACCTTGTTCGCGTAGCTGAAGCTGGTGCCCAGGATCGTGACGAGGGAGCCGACCTTGCCCGCGCCCGGGCTGAAGCCCACGACCTGCGGAGTGGCGGCCGGACTCGGGACCGACGAGGCGAGCGTGAAGCTCGCCGAGGGCGCCGACGGGTCGCTCGTGCCGAGCGCGTTCGTCGCGGTGACGGTGCACGTGTACGTCTTGCCGTTGGTCAGTCCGGTCACGAGGATCGGCGAGCCGGCGCCGCTGGCCGTGCCGGTCGCACCGCCGTTCGAGGAGGTGCACGTGGCGTCGTACCCGAGGATCGGGCTCCCGCCGTCACCGCCGGGCGTGAAGGCGACCGACGCCTGCCCGTTGCCCGGGGTCCCGGCGACGCCCGTCGGGGGCGAGGGCTTCGTGGCGACGAAGATGGCGAACTGGCCGACGACGACCGAGGTGTCAGGACCGCCGCCGGTGACGCCGATCGAGACGAGGGTCGTCGAGCCTGTCGTGTAGAACCCGAAGTACTTCGCGGCGGGCCCGGAGCACGTGCCGGGGATCGGGATGGGGCCCGAGGTCGTCCCGTCGTCGGCGGTCGCGGTGAAGGTGTACGAGCCGCACCAGTTCGGCTCCGCGTAGAAGTAGAAGGCCTTCGTGTTCGCGGGCATCGTCATGGTCAGCGCGGGCGTCGTCGTCGCCGGATCCACGATGTACGCGTTGCCCGTGTATCCGGCCGTCCATCCGCCGAGCAAGCTCGAGGCAGGGGCGAAGACCTTCGCCGAAGGCGTGAAGCCCACGGTTCCGCCACCCGGGGTCGGAACCCCCGCGACGACCTGGGTGTCCACGTAGCCATCCGGGCCGAACGGCGTCATCGGGTACCCGCCCAGTGTCGCCGGCGGCGGGTTGGTCCCGGGGCTGCCGTCGAAGACGATCCCGACTGCCGCGACGGACATCGGGATCGCGGAGAGCACGAGGAGGGCCGACACCGCGGCCACGCTGGCGCGGCCTCGCAGTGCCAGCCGCGCTGCCGTCGGGTGGTTCATCAGATGCTCCTTCCCTCACGTCTGTGGAGGCGAAGTCCAGTTCCGGCGCCTGCGTCGAAGGCCGAAGGTACCATGCACGATGGGTGTTTCGTAGGGGCCAGATGTCGTATCGGTCCGAGTGGCGGGGCGGGTCGCGATCGGGCCGTTGCATCGCGGCACCACCGAGACTGAACGTCCCGGCGCCGGTCCGCCGGGGCCGGGACGTTCGGGTGCGTCAGGCGGCGGGGCCGACACGCGGTCTCAGGGCAGGACGTAGAACTTGTTCGCGCTCTGGGCGCTCCCGAACGGCGTGGTGACGCGGACGGGACCGGTGGTCGCGCCGGCCGGGACCGTGGCGACGATCTTCGTCGGGGTCTTCACCGTGAACGAGGCGGGGACGCCGTTGAACGTGACCATGCCCGCGTAGCTGAAGCTCGTGCCCGTGATCGTCACCGTCGACCCGACCTTCCCGGAGCCCGGGCTCAGCGACATGACCTTGGGCGGGTCGGTCGGCTTGGGGGCCGGGGCCCCGGCGTTGATGCCGAACTGGCCCACGATGACGCCGGCGTATGGTGCGTCGGTCGAGAACGCGATGGACGAGATGGTCGCCGCGCCGGTGGAGTAGAAGCCGAAGTAGCGCGGTGACGGGGCCGGCCCGCACACGCCGCTGACGTACACGGGGCCGGTCGTCGTCCCGTTGTCCGTCGTGGCCGTGACATTCCACGCCCCGCACGCGTTCGGCTCGCCGTAGAAGTAGAAGGCCTTCGTCCCCGGGGGGAGCGTCATCGTGAAGCCGGCGACCCCGTCGTTGAAGTAGACGTTGCCCGTGTAGCCCGCCGTCCACTGGCCGACCAGGCTTGTCGCAGGGTAGGTGTAGACGCCCGGGCTGAAGGCGACCGAACCGCCGCCGGGTGCCGGGACCGAGCTGATGTACTGGACCCCTGCGTACCCATCGGGCCCGAACGGCGTCATCGGGTAGCCGCCGAGCGTGGCCGGTGGTGGGTTGGTACCCGGGCTCCCGTCGAACACGATCCCGCCCACGGCGGCGACCGGCGTCGGCAGCAGGCCGACGACCAGGGCCCCGGCGGCGAGTGGGATGAGGAGGCGGGCACGCAGCAGCCGCCTCGAGCCGATCCGAGTCTTCATCGATCCCTCCCTCGGGCGCGGCCGAGACTGCGCGCCCATCAATGAGTGCGTGGTCATCGTAGCCCGTGCGGACCGGTCCGCATGACCTGTTCGGCGGTCCGGCGTACGCTTCAGCGGCGCGTGGCGCGACGTGTCCGCCCGGAGGAGTCGTGGGTTCGTTCGGTCTCTGGCGTCCCGTCCTGCGGCGCGATCGCGCCGACCTCGCGGTCTCGCTCGCGGCTGCCCTGCTGCTGCTCGCGGCGACGACGCTTGTCGTCTCCGCCGTCATGTACGGGGAGACGGTCGCGAGCGGGAGCCTGCGACGCGCCATCGAGGCGGCGCCGCCGGCTGCGCGCGCCGTGGCCGTCCGGACGACCGTCTCGCGCGACGAGGCCGCGGCAGTGGAGGCGACGATCGCCGGCGAGATCCGCTCGGCGCTTGGCGCGGCCGGCGACTCGATCGCGCGGGTGACCCGGTCCGCGCCGCTGTCGATCGCGGGTGCGGGCGCCGGGGGATCCGGCGCCTCGGCGTCCGACCTGACGTACGTGGCGGCCCACGATGCCCTCGGCGCACACGCCGTCCTCGTGGACGGCCGCTGGCCGCGCGCCGGCGCGGATCCCCTGGAGGTCACGCTCAGCGAGAACGCAGCCCGTGCCCTGGGCCTGTCGGTGGGCGACCGGGTCGGGCTGGTCGGCCGCACGGGTGGGTCGAGGGTCGTGGACGTCCTGGTCGCCGGCGTCTGGCGCCCCGATCCGGCGGACGCGTACTGGATGGGCTCGCCGCTCGAGCTGGACGGGATCCAGGCGACGGGCAGCTTCACCACGCGGGGACCGTTCGTCGCGGACGCCTCGGACCTGCCGCGGCTCCCCGGCGCGGTGGCGACGACGGACGTCGAGTGGCGCGCGGTGCCGGCCGTGGACGCCCTCCAGGTGGGCGACCTCGACCGGATGGCGGCCGATCTGGCAGCGCTCCGCGAGCGCCTGCGCGCGGTCGTGGTCCCCACGCGGGAGATCGCCGTGACGACCGGGTTGCCCGAGGTGCTCACCGCGGTCGCCCGGTCGGTCGTCGTGAGTCGCGCGGGGATCGCCCTGCTGACGCTGCAGTTCGGCGTGCTCGCCCTCTACGCGATCCTGCTGGTCGCGGGGATGCTCGTGGACCGGCGGAGGCTGGACGTCGCGCTCCTGCGCTCGCGGGGCGCGTCCTCGGCCCACCTCGCCGGCATGGCCTTCCTCGAGGCACTGGTCCTGGCGCTTCCGTCGATCGTCCTCGCGCCGATCCTGGGCGTCGGGATCGTCCGGCTCCTCGGCGCGATCGGCCCGCTCGCAGACGCCGGCATCGTCGCCGACGTGACCATCACCCCGGCGGCCCTGGCGATCTCGGCGGCCTCCGCCCTCGTCGCGATCGTGGCGTTCGCCGTGCCGTCGGTCGTCTCCGCCGCCGACCCCGGCCGGGTCCGGGCGGCATGGGGGCGCGGCCTTGCGCGGACCCTCCCGCAGCGGCTGGGCCTGGACCTGATCCTCGTCGCGCTCGCGGCGCTGGCGATCTGGCAGCTGGGCATGTACGGCTCGCCGCTCGCGCGCGATGCGCGCGGCGCGCTGGGCGTGGATCCGCTGCTCGTCCTCGCGCCGGCGATCGGGCTCGTCGCGGGCGGGGTCCTGGCGGTCCGGTTCCTCCCGCGGACGGCGGAGATCGGGGAGCGGCTCCTCCGCGGGCGCCGCGGCGCGGTTGCGCCGCTCGGCGCCCGGCAGATCGCCCGGCGCCCGCTCCGCGCCACCCGATCGACGCTGCTGGTCCTGCTGGCCGCGGCGCTCTTCGTCATCGCGGCGTCGTACGCCGCCACCTGGACGCGGTCCCAGGCGGACCAGGCAGCGTACCGGTCGGCGGCGGACGTCCGGGTCACGGCATCCGGCTTCGCACCGCTGCAGTCGTGGGCGGCCGGGGCCGCGTATCGCGCGCTCCCGGGCGTGACCGGCGCGATGCCGGTGGAGACCCGGCCGCTCGATGCGGGGAAATCGGTGCGCGGTGGGACGCTGCTCGCGCTCGACCCGGCCGCGGTCCAGCGGATCACGACGTTGCCCGCGGGCACGGCCGGCGATGCGCTTCGCGCGGGGCTCGACCGCCTGGACGACGCGCGTGCAGCCGATGCGACGGTCCCGCTCCCGGGCCGTCCCGCGGCGATCGCGGTGACGACGGACGTCCACCTCACGACCGAGATGGTCGCGGACCCCTCGGACCCGTTCCTGCCGGACGTCCCGTTGACCGTCACCGTCTCGGCGGTGATCTCGGATGCCGACGGGAACCTGCGGCGCGTGACCGCCCCGGTGCCCGACCCCGACCGCGACGGCCAGTCGGTGGTGCTCCCGATCGCCGGCCCGGCGGCGGTCGCCGCCGGCGCCACGAGCGCCGCGGCCGTGGGCGCGACGGCCGGCGGCGCGACCGACACCCCCGCCTGGCCGCTGGAGCTGGTCGCGCTCGAGTACGGGGTCACCTCGCCGTCGGGCGCGCTCACCCGCGGCACCGTGGAGCTGGGTGGGGTGGAGGTCGCCGACGACCCGGCCGCCGGCTCCTGGGCGCGGGTCCCGCTCGACCCCGGGGCGACGGGCTGGTCCTGGGTCCGTTCGGAGGTCCGGTCCAGGGACGTCTACACGGCCCCGGCGTCCGCGCCCGGTCGCATCTCCATCGGCGATGCCCCGGGCTCCACGCCCGCGATCTTCGGCGACACGTTCCAGGCGGCGCCGGGCCCCGTCTTCCGGCTGAGCAGGTTGCCGGCGGCGACCGGGGCGTCGCTGCCCGCGATCGCCGGCGACGCGTTCCTGGCCGCGACCGGGGCGCGCATCGGCGAGACGGTGGCGGCCACGGCCGCCGGCCTCCCGGTCACGCTCGAGATCGTCGGCAGCGCCGCCGCGTTCCCGCCCGTGGACCCGGCGGTCCCGTTCGCAGTGGTGGATGCCTCCACGGCGGCGCGCATGCGCTTCGCGGCCACCGGCCAGGTCAATGCTCCGCAGGAGTGGTGGCTGACGACCGAGGACGGCGCGTCCGGAGCCGTCGCGGACGCGGTCGCCGGCCCGCCGTTCTCCGCGGCCGGGGTGGTGGCCCGCGACGCCCTCGTCCGTTCGCTCACGTCGGACCCCGTGCCGCTGGGCATCATCGGGGCATTCGGGCTCGGCTCGATCGCCGCCGTCCTCTTCGCCGCGATCGGCTTCCTCGTGAGCGCGTCGATCTCCACCGCCGAGCGCCTCGGCGAGTTCGCGCTCCTGCGCGCACTGGGCCTCTCGCCGCGCCAGCTGGCCGGCTGGGTCTCCGCCGAGAGCGCCTTCCTCCTGGCCTTCGGCTTCGTCGGCGGCGCGCTGCTCGGGGCGATCCTCGCCTGGCTCGTCCTGCCGTACTCCGTGCTCACGCCGACCGGCGAGCGTGCGGTCCCGGCCCCGGCCGTGATCGTCCCGCCGGAGGCCCTGGCCGTCCTTCTGGCCATCGGCCTCGGGCTCCTCGCCGTCACCGTGGCCGTCGTCCGCCGCCGGGTCCTCGCCGCGTCGGTCGCGGGCGTCCTCCGGGCGCGGGACGCCTGAGCGATGGACTGGATCCTCCTCTCGCTCCGGCGCCTGCGCGACGGCGTGGCCCCCGCGGTGGGCCTCGCCCTCATCGTGGCCGTGACGGCATGCGCGTTCGCCGCGGTGCCGCGGCTGCGCGACACGCTGGGCACCGACCTGCTGCGGACGACGGTGGAGCAGGCGCGACCCGACCAGCGCCCGGTCACCCTGGTCCAGCAGGGCCGGATCGCGGCGGGGACGGACGCCCCGCTCGCGACCGTCGAGCGGACCGGTGCCGACCTGGAGGAGCGGGTCCCGGCCGAGGTCGCCCGACTGGTCACGGAGCGCGTGGACATCGTGGACAGCCAGCGATGGACGGTCGTGCGCGATCCGTCGCCCGACTTCACACTGCGGCTCCGCGAGCAGTCCCGTGCATGGGACCACCTGCGCCTCGTCGACGGACGTCGGCCCACCGGCGAGACGCGGACGATCCCGCCCGCGCCGGACGCCGCCGAGGGGACGCTTGCTGCCACGGCGTTCGAGGTGGCGATCTCGACCGAGACCGCGCGGGTCTTCGGCGTCGGGGCCGGGGACAGGATCGACCTCGCGCCCGAGCCCGCCGACGTCCGCACGTCGCGGCCCACGAACCGGCTGGCGGCCGACGTGGTGGGCGTCTTCGAGGTGACGGACCTCGGGGCGCCGTACTGGTCGGGCGACACCGCGCTCGACCGGCCGTCGCCGCGGGCGCTCACGTCCAACGTCGTCTTCCAGGACGCCACCGCCCTGATCGCCCCCGAGGCCTACCCGGCCCTCCTGCAGGCCACGCGGACCGACGCGACTGCCGGAGGCGTGGCGGGTGGCGCCGCCGGCACGGGCATCCCGCTGCGCTACACCTTCCGGCTGGCGACCGACCCGGCCCGTCTCGACGCCTCGCGGCTCGACGCGCTGGTGTCCGATCTCCGCCGCCTGGACACCGTCTACCCGACTACCGACGTCGTCGCCGCCAATGGCGGGACGACGAACCGCAGCGACCTGCTCGCGCTCGTGGAGGCCCACGCGGCGCGGTGGCGATCGGCGGAGGCCGTCCTGTCGATCGTCGTCCTTGGGACGATGTCGATCGCCCTGCTCGCGCTCGCGCTCGTGGCACTGCTGGCGGCACGGCGCCGCCGGCCGTCGCTCGACCTCGCGCGTGGCCGCGGCGCCTCCACGAGCCAGGCGTTCGCCTCGGTCATGGCGGAGGGCCTGGTCCTCACCGTCCCGGCGGCCGTCCTCGGCGGCGCCGCGGCCGCGCTCCTGGTGCCGGCCGGGTCCGTGGCCACCGCCGCGGCGCTCGCCGGCGGCGTCGCGGCCGTGGCGACCGCCCTCCTGGTCGCAGCGCTCGTCCCGTCGCCGGCCGGGCCGCCGCCCGACCCGACGCGCGAGACGAGCGTCGTCCGGCGCTCGGGCGCGCGGCGCCTCATGGTCGAGGCCGTCGTCGTGGTCGTCGCGCTCGCGGGGGCGTGGGCGCTGCGCTCGCGCGGGACGCAGGGCGCGACGGCCGTCGGCGGCCTGCCGGCGGTGGACCCGTTCGTGGCGCTCGTGCCCGCGCTCGTCGGGATCGCGGCGGGCATCGTCGTGGTCCGGCTCTTCCCGCTCCCGGTCCGCGCCCTCGCGGCGGTCGCGGCCGGGCGCCGGGGCCTGGTGCCCGCGTACGCGCTGCGGCGGCTGGCGCGGGAATCGTCGAGCGGGCTCATCCTCGCGGTCCTGATGGCCACGGCCACGATCGCCACGTTCTGCTCCGTGGTCCTCGTCACGCTCGATCGCGCGGCCGACGCGTCCGCCTGGCACGACGTTGGCGCGCCCTTCCGCATCACGGCGATGGCGAGCGGCTCGACGGGCACGAAGGCGGGCGTCCCGGTGCCGCTCCCGGCCGACCTCGATCCCGCGGCCCTGCCGGGGGTCGAGGCCGCGGCGGAGGGCTCGGTCGCGTCCACGCCGTTCTTCCCGCGCGGCGCCCGGCTGGACCTGCTCGCCCTGGACACGGCCGCGTACGCGGCGCTCGTGGAGGAGACGCCGGTGGCGCCGGCCTTCCCCGCGGAGTTGAGCGCTCTACCGGGCACGACCACGGCGCCGGGCACATCCGTCGCCGGCGGCACATCCGGCGCGACCGCGGCTCCCGCCCCGGCGGCCCGCGCCGCGCGCCTCGGCACCACTGCCGCCCCGCTCCCTGCCATCGTGAGCACCGCGCTCGCGGAGGGCCAGGAGGCGCTCGCGCCCGGCCGGGTCTTCCAGGCGATCGTGGGCGGGGGGCCGATGACGCTCCGTGTGGTCGAGGTCCGGGACGACTTCCCGACGCTGCCGGTGGGCGGCCGGTGGGCGATCGTGGACCTCGGGCTGCTCCGGGAGGCGGCCTCGGCGGACGCGATGCGCCCCACGATGGCCTTCGTCCGGGCGCCCGACGCGGCCGCTGCCCCGATCCGCGCCGCGACCGCGGCCGTCTCGCCGGACCTCGTCGTCGCGTCCCGCGCGGAGGTCGCGGCGGGGATCCGCACCTCCCCGCTGATGGAGGCCGTGGTCGCCGGGCTGACGTTGGCGGCGCTGGTCGCCGCCCTCTATGCCGCGCTGGCCGTCTCCTGCGCGCTGGCGCTGTCCGCTTCCGCCCGGGCGGTCGAGGTCGCGCACCTCCGCACCCTGGGCCTCTCCCGCGCGCAGTCGGTGCAGATGATCGTGGCGGAGCACGGGCCCACGGTGGCCGTGGCCTTCGTGGTGGGTGCGCTGCTCGGCATCGGCCTGTACGCTGCCGTCGGCCCGGCGCTCGGCACGGACGCGATCGTCGGGTCGGCCGTGGCGGTCCCGCTCGCGGTGGAGCCGGCGCACCTGGCCGCGATCCTCGCGGTGGTCGTCTTCATCGTCGCGGTCGGGATGGCCGTGGCGGCGGTCATCCAGCGACGGGCGGTCCCGGCACTCGCGGTGCGACGGAGGATGGGATGACGGAGCGGACGAGCGACGCCCCTCGCCACCACCGCGCCCTGTACGGCGAGGGCGCCGCGATCGTCTGCGACAACCTCGTGCGGATCTTCAAGGTGGCCGACCTGGAGGTCGTCGCCCTCCAGGGCCTCGACCTGCTGGTCGACCCGGGCGAGCTGGTGGCGATCGTGGGGGCGTCCGGCAGCGGGAAGTCCACGCTCCTGTCGATCCTCGGCGGCCTCGACGTCCCGTCCGCGGGCCGGGCGATCGTGGCGAACCACGACCTGGGCCAGCTGACCCGCAGCGAGCGCACCCGGTATCGGCGGGAGGTGGTGGGGATCGTCTGGCAGCAGACGTCGCAGAACCTGTTGCCGTACCTCACCGCGGCGGAGAACGTGGAGCTGCCGATGGTGCTCGAGGGCCGTGGCGACAGGCGCGCACGGGCGGCCGAGCTGCTCGAGCTCGTGGGCCTGGCGGACCGCGCGGACCATCGGCCGGAGCGCCTCTCGGGCGGGGAGCAGCAGCGCGTGGCGATCGCGGTCGCGCTCGCGAACAGGCCGGCGGTCATGCTCGCGGACGAGCCGACGGGCGAGCTCGATTCGACGACCTCCGCGGACGTCTTCGCGCTGCTGCGGCGGGTGAACGCAGAGCTGGGCACGACGATCGTCGTGGTCACGCACGACGCGGCGATCTCGGAGCAGGTCGGGCGGACCGTCCGGATCCGCGACGGCCGGACGAGCACGGAGACGGTGCGCCGGACCGAGCTGACCGAGGAGGGCCACCGGGCCATCTCGGAGGAGTTCGCGGTGCTCGACCGGGCGGGGCGGCTGCAGCTGCCGAAGGCGCACATCGAGGCACTGGAGCTGTCGCGCCGGGTCCGATTGCGGCTCGAGTCGGACCACGTGGGGATCTGGCCCGACCGGGAGCGGGCGGCGGGCGAGGGCGGGCCTGGTGAGAGCGCCGGGGCGAGCCCGGGACGTCCGGTCGGTCCGGGGCCCGTCGGTCCGACCGCAGAGGAGGCCGGCGAGGGGGCTCGACGGGCGGACGGAGGGTCGGCCGGGCCGGGAGCCGGGCCTGCCGGCGGGGGAGGGCCGACCGGCGCGCCGGGCGCGCCGTCGGGGGGCGGACGCCCGCCGGCTGCCCGGGCCGCAGATCACGACGGCGGGGAGGCGGGCGCGTGAGCGGCCCGATCCGCGACATCTCGGGCGAGGTCCGCGCACCCCGCGAGCCCGCGGGGGCGGTGCGACCCGCGACGGCGACGG
>JAKOQS010000013.1 GCA_029778235.1 Chloroflexota bacterium
CATGTGCACCGGCCGAAGCGGACTCGGGCGAGCCGCCGGTGGCGGGCGGCGTGCCCGACGTGCCGCCGCAGGCCGCGATGAGGAGGGTGATGGCGACAAGGGACGCGCCGGCGCACAGGCGACGGTCGGATCGCGTGGACGGCTCCGTCGGGCGGCGCACCCCGTCAGCTCCGTGCGCTCGGGTCGGCGACCCGGCCCATGAAGAGGATCGCACCCGTCTCCACGTCGCGGACGAAGAACAGGAACGGCCGGTCGAACCGGAGCGTGATCGTCTTCAGCGGCGCGGGCCCGCCGCAGCCGCCGGTCGTCGAGACTCCGACGGCCGTGGCCGCGGCCGCCTCGACGCCCTTCTCGTCCACGTCGATGTTCGCCTGGTGCATCACGAACGAGATGAACAGCTCTTCGACCGCGTTGATGCCGCTCAAGTCCGCGGTGCTCCCATCGAACGCGTCGGCCATGCCGAGCGCCTTGAGCGAGTCAGCGACGTCCCTCGGGCCGGTCGCGACGCCGAACCGCGGGAGGAAGAGGTCGACCGCATAGGGATACGTGCCACAGTCGAGCTCTCCCGTCTCCTCCCAGCTCAGGCCCGTGTACGTCACGTTCCTGAGTCGCTTGCGTTCCGTCGTCAGCGCACCGGTGATCCGGCCGATCTGGGCGGCGGAGAGCCGGCTCTCGAACGCCGCGAGGTCATCCGGGAGGACGAACGTCATCGCGAGAGGCGCGGTGTCGGTCCCCCCGTTGAGGTCGAGCTCGGTCGCCTGCCAGCCCGTCCCGCGGGCGTACGGGATCTCCATCCCGCCGAACTGGTTCATCGTCGGCACGTCGATGGTCGAACCGTCCAGCCGAGTGAAGGGTGCCGGACCTGTGGCGTCCTGCCGGAAATCCCGGAGCCATGGGGCCTTCAGGTAGATGGCGTTCACGAGGACGAGGCGAGTCAGGTCGTTGACCGTCCCGGGGCCGAGCAGCTCGGGGATCCGTCCTCGCGTCCGCGCCGAGACCCAGGCGTTGATCGCCTGCCTGGCCTGTTCGGTCGCGCGCTCGAAGTCGACCAACTGGAGGCCCGACCCGAACGCGGCCGCGACCGCATCGAGGTAGCCCTGTTCGATCGCCCAGCCCTGCTGGCCGAATGCGGCGTTCGCGATGCGCAGCGTCAGCTCGTGAGGCGTGCCCGTCTCGTCCACGAACGTCGCGTTCCGTGAGGCGAGAAGCTGGTCCAGGCTGTCGAGGCCGGCGGCGAGCGCGTCCCACCCGGCGGTGTGCAGGACACGATCCATCTGTGCGGCGGTCTCGCCCTTCGCCCCTGCTCGTGCCATGGCGAGCGCGAGGACGATGCTGGCCGGCGAGATGACGGCCCCCTTCGCTGGATCGAGCGTTCCGTTCGCCAATGCGTTGCGATAGAGATCCACGCCGAACGCGTTGATGGACTGAGCCGCATCGCGTGCGGCGGCGGGGTCCACCGGACCGCGCGGGGCGGTCGCGCGCGCCAGCTCGATGCCGCTGATCTGCGCGGTCGCCGAGGTGATCCACAGTCCGTCCGGCCGGCCGACAGCAACCCAGCCCGAACCGGGTCCCTCGAGCATCGTGACGTTCGTGGGTCTCGCGCGGTACCAGACGTAGCCGTCCGCCGTCGCTGGGCCCTCCATGATCTCCAGCTCCGTCCCCACCGGCAGGAGCGGTGCGTACGCCGCCGAGTCGGCGGCGATCCGCGGCTCGGCCCGCATGAAGGCGTCCGGCACCGTGGTGACGACCCTCTCGCCGGGTGCGAGCGGCGTGTCGGCCGGGGTCGGTGTGGTGGTGGGTGACGGCGCGACGGTGGCGGCCGGGGGCGGAGCGGTGGGTGGTGCCGGCGTGGCCGCAACGACGGGCGACTGAGGCTGGGCCGGCGCGACGGCCGCCGGCGACGTGGCGGGCGAGGCGGTCGGTGCCGATCCTGTCGATCCGCACGCCGCGACGAGCACGACCGCTGCGAGGAACGCTGCGGGCCGGGTGAGCAGTGAGCGCATCGACCACCCCCGCGCCGGATGAGCGGCGCTGCGACGGTGTCTCGTCCGGCTCGGCTGCCGGGGCACCCCTGACCCGCCGGCACGCGACTCGCCACTCTCGACTGTCGCGCCGACGGATCGCCGCGTGTAGGGCCGAACGTCGCCCGCTGCGCCCCGGCGGTGATGCCCTCTGCTCCGCGTGGGCCTTCCCCTCTAACCCTCCCCGAACAGGTCCTCGACCGCCTCCTCGAACGCGCGGGTGTGGAGGTCCACGTCGTCGGCCGTCGTCGCCGGGCTCATGAGCGCCATGTTGTGGAACGGGGTCAGGAGGATCCCCCTGTTGAGCGCGTGGAGGTGGAGGAAGCGCTCCAGCTCGAAGTCGTTCGCCTCCGAGTGCTCTCGCCCGGTGCGTGCCCGGGTCGGCAGGAAGTGGTACTCGGCCCGGCAGCCCAGGCGCGTGACGTACCAGGGGATCCCGCGCGCCTCGATCGCGTCGCGGACGCCGGCCTCCCAGCGCTCGGCGAGGGGGATCGTCCGCGCGTACGCCTCCTCCGTCAGCACCTCGGTCAGGGTCGCACGCACGGCCGCGAGCGAGAGCGCGTACCCCGCGAGCGTCCCGCCGATCCCGCCGACGTCCGAGTCCTCGACCGGGATCGATGCGGAGACGCGCGCACCCAGCTCCCCGCTCATCCCGTACGTCCCGACGGGGATCCCACCGCCGATCGACTTCCCGATCGTGAGCATGTCGGGCTGGAGGCCGTACGCCCGCGTCATCCCGCCCGGGCCGGCGCTGATCGTGTGGGTCTCGTCGATGATGAGGATCGTCCCCGTCCGCCGCGTGATCTCGCGGACCGCGTCGTGATAGCCGGGGTCGGGAAGGATGATCCCGACGTTGGTGAGCGCGGGCTCGATGAGGACGGCCGCCACGTCGCCGGGGGCGAGGGCGCGCTCCAGGGCATCGACGTCGTTGAACTCGACCACCTTCGTGGTGACCGCGGGATCCACCTGGGGCCCGATGTTCCCGTGACGCGGCCCGACAGAGCCATCGATCCGGAGACCAGCGAGCGACTCGTCCACCGACCCGTGGTAGCAGTGGTCGTGGACGAGGACCTTCGGGCGGCCGGTGAGCATCCGGGCCAGGCGCAGGGCGAACCGGTTGGCGTCGGTGGCCGTCAGCGTGAACTGCCAGTACCGGAGGCCGAAGCGACGCTGGAGCTCCTCACCGACCGCGATGGCGTCCTCGGTCGGGAGCATCGTCGTGATCCCGCGTGCGACCTGGCGCCGGACGGCCTCGACCGTCGGGGCGGGGGAGTGGCCCGCCATCGCGCCCGTGTCGCCCAGGCAGAAGTCGGCGTACGCGTTGCCGTCGACGTCGACGAAGCTGGCGCCCTCGGCCCACTCGACGAAGACCGGCCACGGGCCGGCCCACTTGACCATCCAGTTCATGGGGACGCCGTCGAGGAGGGGTCCGCGGGCGCGGCCGGCGAGCTCGCCTGATTTCGCGTGCGTCACGGCGAAGCGCGCCCGCTCGCGCGCCATGAGGCGGGCCAGGCGCCCGCGATCGAGCACAGGCGTGGGTCGATCGGTCACGTGGTCCTCCCTGGGCGCCCGCGCCGTCCTCCCGTGCGGGCCTGCCCCTCGACAGTGTCGCGGGGCGGCGGGGCGGCCGCAAGGCGCCGCGGCGGGGGCGGCACGCCCGCCCGGTCGGCGCCGGACCTGCCGACCCGTGCTCCGGTCAACCTGGGCCGCTGCACCCGTCCCAGCGCGCGGCCCATGGCCGTATTCACATGGTGCGACCGCGTGGCACCCGTGACGCGAGCCCCGATCGGCCGATCCGGCCACCGGAAGCGTGGGGTTCACGTGAGACGAGCAGATGGACGGGTTCGAGGGCGACGGCGACTGGTCAACCGGCACAGGAGGCGGCCGACCGGTCACGCCACGTGAAGATGGCCGTGGACACGGCAGACCCGCACGCTCGGCGTTCGGGCTGCCCCATACTCGGGAACGATGTCCGCCACGCCGGCTCGACCGCTCTCGTCCGTCCCGCTCCGCGACATCATCCTCGGCGGCCAGGACGGCCTCGTGAATGTCCTGGGCCTCGTGCTGGGTATGTCTGCGGCCACCGGGGACACACGGGTGGTGATCACGGCCGGGCTCGCCGCGATGGTCGCGGAATCGATCGCGATGGCCGGCGTCGCATACACGTCCGCCGGGGCGGAACGCGAGCGCACCCAGCTGGTGGCCGCCACCGTCTTCGCCGGGATCCGCCGCCGCGCCGAGGTCCGGCACCGCGAGGTGGTCGCCGAGGCAGAGGCGGCGGGCACGACGGATCCGTCCATCGTCCGCGAGGCGCTGACCGACGAGGCCGCTGCGTGGGAGCGCGAGGTCGCCGCGGTACGTCGCGACCTCGCGCCGATGAGCCAGTACCACCCGGTGGCGGCTGCCGCGGTCGTGGGGGTCTCGACGCTGTCGGGCTCGGCGATCCCGCTCGTCCCGTTCCTTCTCCTGCCGGTCGGGACCGCGGCGTGGGCGGCCCTCGTGCTCGCGACGGTCGTCCTCGTGGCCGTCGGCCTCTACCGGGCGCGGGTCTCCGGCGCCCGACCGTACCGGGCCGCTGCCCAGATGGCGATCATCGGCCTCCTCTCGGCCCTTGCGGGATACGCGATCGGCGTCGTCCTCCGCGCCCCCGGCGCCTGACCGCCCGCCGCCGCCCCGCGCGCCGGCCGCGGGATGCGACCCGCCACGCGCTATCCTCGCCGCATGCCCATGGAGTTCCACGTCTCGCGTGCCGCCCGCGAGCGTTACCGCGTCGACGAGCCGCTCTTCTCCGTGACCGGCAACGTCCTGCTGCCCGGCTTCCCGGCCACCCGGCGGCTCGCCGCGGCGATGAACGCCGCGCGGGACCCCGGAGCGCCCCCGGTCCAGGCCGGCGACCTCAACGCGATGGGCCTGGTGGACGAGATCCTCCACGTCGTCGTCGGGATGTATCGCGAGACCCGCGATCGCGAGGCGATGGTGGGCGCCCTGGCGACCGCGAGCGAGGAGGTCGGAGAGGAGAAGGTCGAGGCCGCCCTGCGCGCCTTCTCGGCCGACTTCCCGGCGCTCGCCGTCCACCGCGGGGAGGTCGACGCCGTCGCCTACCTCGACGGGTCCACCGACGGCATCCCGAACCGCGCCGTCGTCCTCGAGGAGATGTCCCTCCTGCGGCTGGCGAACCGCAATCCCGCGTTCGGGCCGTTCCGCGAGCTGTTCGACGACCGGTCCCTCGCAGCCTCCACCGCGTATGTCGAGGTCGTCGACGCCGTCGCCGACCACTTCCGCGCCCAGCCACCGTTCGGGCCGGACGGACAGCCCCTCGTCGACATGCTCCGCGCGCCCGCGATCGCGTCGCCGGACTCGCTCGCCGGCCAGCTCCGGTTCATCCGCGACCGCTGGGGCATGCTGCTGGGCCGGTATCTCGACCGGCTGGTGGTCACGCTCGACGTCCTCTCGGAAGAGGAGCGCGCCGCGTGGCTGCGCTGGATGTCCGCCCACGGCGACGGCGGGGGAGGGGCGGACTCGGCAGCACTGCGTGGCTTCGGGGCGGGAGGCGCGGCCGACGAGCCCGAGCGGTTCAGCGCCGACAAGGACTGGATGCCGCGCCTGGTCCTCATGGCCAAGAGCACGTACGTCTGGCTCGACCAGCTCTCGCGGGCGTACGGCCGGGACATCCGGACGCTCGACCAGATCCCCGACGAGGAGCTCGAGACGCTCGCCCGCCGGGGCATCACCGGCCTCTGGCTCATCGGCCTGTGGGAGCGGAGCGAGGCGTCGGCGCGGATCAAGCGGATGATGGGCAACCCGGAGGCGGTCGCCTCGGCCTACAGCCTGCGCGACTACCGGATCGCGGACGACCTGGGCGGTGAGGGCGCGTACGCGAACCTGCGCGACCGGGCGTGGGCGAAGGGGATCCGCCTGGCGTCCGACATGGTCCCCAACCACATGGGCATCGACTCGACCTGGGTGATCGAGCACCCGGACCGATTCCTCTCGCTCCCGGAGCCGCCCTACCCGGCGTACTCGTTCACCGGTGCCGACCTCTCGCCCGACGACCGCGTGGAGATCCGCATCGAGGATCACTACTGGGAGCGCAGCGACGCCGCCGTGGTCTTCCAGCGCCGCGACCGCTGGACCGGCGAGACCCGCTACATCTACCACGGCAACGACGGGACGAGCATGCCGTGGAACGACACGGCCCAGCTCGACTACCTCAGGGCCGAGGTCCGCGAGGCGGTCATCGCGACGATCCTCGACGTCGCGCGCCGGTTCCCGGTCATCCGGTTCGATGCCGCGATGACGCTCGCGAAGAAGCACGTCCAGCGACTCTGGTTCCCCGAGCCGGGGCACGGCGGCGCGATCGCCTCGCGTGCCGAGCACGCGATGACGCGCGCCGCGTTCGACGCGGCGATGCCGGAGGAGTTCTGGCGGGAGGTCGTGGACCGCGTCGCCGCGGAGGTCCCGGACACGCTCCTCCTGGCCGAGGCGTTCTGGCTCATGGAGGGCTACTTCGTCCGGACCCTGGGCATGCACCGCGTGTACAACAGCGCGTTCATGCACATGCTCCGCGACGAGGACAACGGCGGCTACCGGCTCGTCATGAAGAACACGCTCGAATTCGACCCGGAGATCCTCCGGCGGTACGTGAACTTCATGAACAACCCGGACGAGAAGACCGCGGTCGAGCAGTTCGGGAAGGGCGACAAGTACTTCGGCGTGGCGACGCTCATGGCCACGCTGCCCGGGCTGCCGATGTTCGGCCACGGGCAGGTGGAGGGGTACGCCGAGAAGTACGGGATGGAGTACCGCCGCGCCTACCACGACGAGACGCCCGACGGGTGGCTGGTGGACCGCCACGAGCGCGAGATCTTCCCGCTGCTCCACCGGCGGCGGCTGTTCGCCGGCGTGGACGACTTCCTCCTGTACGACGTGACGACCTCGGACGGCCACGTGAACGAGGACGTGTTCGCCTACTCCAACCGCGCGGGCCGGGACCGGGCGCTGGTCGTCTACAACAACCGGTACGCCGAGGCGCACGGACGCGTCCGGATGAGCGTCGGCTACGCGGAGAAGCGGGCCGACGGGTCGAAGTCGATCGTCCGGCGCGACCTGGCCGACGGGCTCGGGATCCGGCGCGAGGACGGCTGGTACACGGTGATGCGCGACGTCGTGACGGGCCTGGAGCACATCCGGCCGAACCGGGAGCTCGCGGACCACGGCCTCGAGGTCCGCCTGGGCGCATACGGGCGGCACGTCTTCATCGACCTGCGCGAGGTGGCCGACGGCCCGGCAGGCCAGTACGGGCGCCTGGCGGCTCGGCTCGGCGGGGCCGGGGTGCCCAGCGTGGAGGACGCGCTGCGCGAGCTGCAGCTGCAGCCGGTGCACGATGCGTTCCGGGCGATGGCGGCGGGCGATCTGCTCAGCCGGATCGTGGCCGCCGCGACGGGAGCGGCAAAGGCACCGACCCCCGGCGCGGCCGGGGCGCCCGAGCCGAGCGAGGCGGGCGGGGCCGAGGCGCAGGCCCCCGCCGTCCTGCCCGATGCGACCGACCTCCGCAGCGAGGCGGCCGATCGGCTCGCCGGCTTCCTCGCGGCGGTCGGGGCCGCGGCGGGCGTCGACGGCGACCCGGCCGCGGTCGCCGGGCGCGTCGGCGACGAGATCGGCGCGGTGTTCCGTCTGAGGGCGATCACCGGCGCGTCCGTCCCGCCCGCACCCCCGGCTGCGGGCGCGTCCGTGCAGTCAGCGCCCGGCGCGGATGCCGAGGACGGTGCGACCGCAGGGGCCGGCGGGGCCGCTGAGCCCGTCGCGGCCGCGGGGGAGGCGGCCGGAGCCGGCCGCCCCGGCGTCGCGGAGCGCCTCGCGGCGGGAGACCGACCCGCCTGGGGTGCGATCCTCGGCTACCTTGCCGTCCACCGGATCGGCGAGCTCGCGCCCGGCGACGACCCCGCGCTCACGAGCCGCGCCTGGTTCGACGAGCTGCGCCTGGGCGGCGCGCTCGCCGGGGTGCTCCGCGAGGTGGGGCTGGACGAGAGCGAGGCGTGGCGGGCCGTCGATCTCGCCCGCCTGCTCGTCCGCCTCCCGACGGCCGCCGGGGTGCGGTCGGAGGCGAGCCCCGACGCGCCGTCCCTCGGTGGCAGCGGCCACGGACCGGACGCGGACACCGGGGATCGCCCGCCCACCGCGCCCGCCGCGGATCCTGCCGCGGCGCCGCTCCCCGCGGCCGCCCGCGGCCTGCTCGCCGCCTGGCTCGCCGACGACGACCTCCGGCGGTTCATCCGCGTCAACCGCTGGGAGGGCGTGGCCTGGTTCGAGCAGGAGGCGTTCGAGGAGCTGCTCGGCTGGTCCGCGGTCGTCGATGCGATCCGGGCGGCGGCGCGCCCGGGGGAGGCGGACATCGACGGCGGCCGCGCCGCGTTCGGGTCCGCGACGGCCATCGCCGCGGCGCTCGTCGTCGCGGCCGCCGACGCCGGCTACCGGCTCGACGCGCTCCGGGAGGCCGCCGGCGGCTGACCGCGCCTGGTGGCGCCCTGCCCCGGCGAACGGGACGTTCGCCACTGGAGCAGCGGCCCGGCCTCGCCTACGCTGGCGCGGGAGGTGGCCAGATGGTCGGAGCCCCGTCCGTCCGCGAGCTGCCCGCTGCGGCGCTCTACCGTGCGACCGACCCCGCGGGGCTGGGCTTCAGCACCACCGCCGACCTGCCCGACCTCGACGACATCGTCGGCCAGGATCGCGCGGTCGAGGCGATCGTCTTCGCGATCGGGCTCGAGGCCGACGGCTACAACGTCTTCGCGCTCGGCCCGACCGGGACCGGGAAGCTCACCACCCTGCGGACGTACATCGGGCGGCTCGCCGCCGAGCGACCGGCCCCGTCGGACTGGTGCTACGTCTTCGAGCCCGGTGCCCCACAGCGGCCACATGCGCTGCGGCTGCCCCCAGGGCTCGGTGCGACCTTCCGTGACGAGATGGCGCGGTTCGCCGCGGACCTGCGCGGCGCGCTCGGTGCGGCATTCGAGGACGAGGGCTTCCGCGCCCGCCGCGAGCGTCTCGACGAGGAGCTCAAGGAGCGACGGGAGAACGCTCTCGAGGCGGTGGACGCCCTGGCCCGGGCCGAGGGGATCGCCGTCGTGCGGACGCCGGTCGGCGTCGGGTGCCTGCCGATCGTGGACGGCCGACCGATGGACCCGGACGCATTCCACAAGCTGCCGGAGGCGGACCAGGCGCGACTGCGGGAGCGGATGGAGGCGTTCGAGGAGAAGGTCGAGGAGACCGTCCGCAAGTTCCCGCGCTGGGAGCGAGAGCAGAGACGACGGGTCCAGGAGCTGGAGCGGGAGACCGCCCTGCGCACCGTGGAGCACCTGCTGGAGGACCCTCGCAGGTCGATGGCAGGACAGCCGGAGGTCCTCGCGCACCTGGACCGCGTGCAGGCGGACGTCGTCGAGCATGCGAGCGGCCTCGCCGCCGCGTCCGCGGCGCCGGACGGCGATCTGGCGCCCGCCCTGCGGTCGACGGCCGTCGAGCCCGCGCCCGCGCGCCGGTACGAGGTCAACCTCATCGTCGACAACGCCGGGACCGGGCACGCGCCCGTCGTGATCGAGGACGACCCGGGCTACGCCGACCTGGTGGGGCGCGTCGAGTACACGGCGACGCTCGGTGCGCTCACCACCGACTTCCACCTCATCCGGGCAGGGGCGCTCCACCGGGCGAACGGCGGGTACCTGATCCTCGAGGCGCTCAAGGTGCTGCAGCAGCCCCTCGCGTGGGAGGGCCTCAAGCGCGCGCTCCGCTCCCGGCAGATCCGGATCGGGTCGCCGGCGCAGGCGCTCGGCCTCGTGACCACGGTCAGCCTGGAGCCCGAGCCCATCCCGCTGGACGTCAAGGTCGCGCTCGTGGGCGACCGCCGCATCTACACGCTCCTCGCGGCCGCGGACCCGGACTTCCTGGAGCTCTTCAAGATCGCCGCCGACTTCGAGGAGGACGTGCCGCGCACGCCCGAGACCTGCGGGGTGTATGCGCGCCTGGTGGCCACGCTGGCCCGTCGTGAGGGCCTGCGACCGCTCGACGCGGGCGCGGTGGCGCGGCTCATCGAGGAGGGGGCGCGACTGGCGTCCGACCAGGACCGCATCTCGGCGCACATGCGCACGTTCTCCGATCTCATCCACGAGACCGACAGCCTGGCGGGGGAGGCCGGCCGCGCCGTCGCCACGGCGGCCGACGTGGAGTCGGCCATCGAGGGACGGAGGAGGCGGGCCGGCCGGGCCCGCGAGCGACTGCTCGACGCCGTGGAACGGGGTCTGCTGCTCGTCCAGACGACAGGGGCCGCCGTGGGACAGGCCAACGGGCTCTCCGTCGTCTTCACGGGCGATCAGGCGTTCGGGATGCCCAGCCGGATCTCCGCGACCGTGAGGCTCGGGGCCGGCGATGTCGTCGACATCGAGCGCGAGGTGGAGCTGGGCGGGCCGATCCACTCGAAGGGCGTCCTCATCCTCTCGGGCTTCCTCGGCGGGCGCTACGCCCGCGACCTTCCGCTGTCGCTGCACGCGAGCCTCGTCTTCGAGCAGACCTACGGCGGCGTCGAGGGGGACAGCGCCTCACTGGCCGAGCTCGTGGCGCTCCTCTCCGCGCTCGGCGACGTGCCGGTCCGCCAGTCGATCGGCGTGACGGGGTCGGTGGACCAGCGGGGCGACGTCCAGCCGGTGGGCGGCGTCAACGAGAAGGTGGAGGGGTTCTTCGACGCGTGCGCCCTGCATCACCTCCGGGGCGACCAGGGCGTCGTGATCCCGGCGGTGAACGGCCGTGACCTCATGCTCCGGCGCGACGTCGTGGACGCCGTCGCGGCCGGGCGCTTCCACGTCTGGCCGGTGTCGACCGTGGACGAGGCCCTCGAAGCGCTGACGGGCGTGCGCGCCGGCCGGCGCGGACGGTCGGGAGCGTGGACCCGCGGCTCCGTGAACGCGGCCGTCGAGGCGCGACTCCGCGCGCTCGCGGAGACCACCCGGGCGTTCGCCCGCGGGGATCCAGGGGCGTGACGCCGGCACCCGCAGCACACGTGGCGGCGGCGCGCGCGACTGTTCTTGCCGTCCCGCCTACCATGTCGCCGTGCCTTCGACCTTGCTCCTGCGTCGTCTGACCGGCGCCCGACCCCTGCGCCGGGCCGCGGCCGCGCTCGTCGCGGCCGCGATCGTCGGCGCCGTCCCCGTGCCGCAGATGGCCGGGCCGGCCGGCGCGGCCCCGTCCGGCGGCCACGTCCAGGCCGCGCTCGCCACGTCGTGGCTCACCGTCACCCGCTTCTGCCTCCTCTGCCCTGCGTCGCCGCCCGCCGGCACCGAGGTGACCTACCTCGTCGTCCCCAACGACTCCATCGCGGGCGTCCCGTGGACGACGTTCACGGGCACCGTGACGTTCGCCAGCTCCGACCCGAAGGCCGTCCTCCCCGAGCCGTACACCTTCACCGGCGGCGGACCCGGCGGCGACCAGGGCGAGCACTACTTCACCGTTGTCTTCCGGACCGCAGGCCCGCAGACGGTCACCGTGACGTCCAAGTCCCCCGTGAAGATGTCCGGGACCGGGGACCCTGTCGAGGTTGTTCCGGCCGATCCCCACCACCTCACGTTGGATTCGATCCCGAGGGATCCGGTCGTCGGCGTGCCGTTCTCGCCGCAGCCCGTCGTCCGCGTCCGCGACGAGTTCGGCAACGTCACCGACTCGACCGCGACGATCACCCTGAGCCTGGAGACGCCGCCCGAGGGCGCCGGCGCCCTGTTCACCTGCGCAGACGGCATCCAGCGCAGGGCGATCGCCGGGACGGCCACATGGGCGGGATGCACCATCGGCCGAGCCGCCAACGGCTACCGGATCCGGGCGGACGCGGTCGGCGTCACCTCGGCCCGGACCGACTACTTCATCGTCTCCTACCCGGCCACCGGCCCGCCCAAGCCCGGCGGATCGCCCACCCCATCGCCGACGCCGCTCCCGTCGCCCACGCCGTTCCCCACGGCGACGCCGGGGCCCAGCGCCACGCCCGGGCCGTCGGCCACCCCCGGCCCGTCGCCCTCGCCCACCTCCACCGCCACCCCGGGCCCGACCGGGCCGCCGGGTCCGTCGCCGTCGATCCCGCCGGACGTCGGGACCCCGCGGCTGACCCGGACCCCCGCCACGGTGACCTACCCTGCGCCCGTCACGCTCGCTCTTGCGTTCCCCGGGGTCGGGGCCGGGCGCACGCTGACGATCGAACGGCGCAACGCCGACGCGGACGCCTGGACGTCGATCGGCGAGGTCACCACCGACGTGGACGGCCGCGCCACGCTCTCGGTGGTGCCCGGGCGCACCGCCGACTACCGTGCGGTCTGGCCGGGCGCCGCCGACCTCCCGGCTGCCACGAGCCGCCCCGTCACTGCCACGGTCCGCTTCGGACTGCGTGTCTCACCGTCGCTCACCACGCGGACCGTGACCTGGGGGACCACGCTGTCGTGGACCGTCAAGGTCCAGCCCCGCACCACGAACGTCGCGGTCAGCTTCCGGCTGTACCAGTGGACGGCGGGGAAGTGGAAGCTCTACTCGACGGTCGTGAAGCGGACCCCGTCCTCGGGCGTCGTCACGTACGCGCGCCGGTTCTGGATCCCGGGACGCTGGGCCGTGGCGATCGAGACGGGGAAGGGCCCCGCCAACGCACCCGCCACCGCGCCGCGCATCGTCGTCACCGTCCGCTGATCGCGGTGCGCCCGTCGGGAGGCGGGCGCCGCCACCGCGACGCCCGCGACGGCCGTGGCGCCCTTCCGGCGGCCCCTCCTGTGCGCGCTCGCGCGAGGTCGGGCATGATGGCCGCATGACGCTCGCGCAACGGATCCGCCACGTCCACCCGGGCCTCGTCCTGGCCGCCCTCGACTTCCTCGGCCTCCTGATCGCGAGCTACCTCGCGATCGTCGAGCTGCAGGGCAACCTCCCCGTCTGTGGACCGCTCCACGGGTGCGAGACCGTCGCGTCGAGCCCGTACTCCCGCATCGCGGGGATCCCCGTCGCCGTCTTCGGCGTCTTCCTGTCCCTGTTCCTCATGACCGCGGCGCTCGCGTGGTGGCGGACCGGCGCGACATGGCTCCTCGCGTCGCACTACGTGGGCTCGCTCGTCGGCGTGATCTTCGAGACGTACTTCACGTACCTCGAGCTCTTCGTCATCGACGCGATCTGCGTCTGGTGCGCTGCCTACTTCGTGACGCTGCTCGTCCGGTTCATCCTGAGCGCCATCGTCTGGTTCCGGAGACCCAAGGGCCAGGCCACGGGCGGCGGTGGCCCGGGCCTCGCGACCGAGAGCGTGATCGCCGACGACTGACGCGCCGGGCTGCGCCGCGCCCGGCATCGCGGCAGGGGGACCACCGCCGCGTCACGCGGCGGACCGCGCCGTATGGACCCGCGCCTGTTCGGGCCGCGGCTAGTACGGCGGCCAGGGGATCGCCGGCCAGTCCGGGCTCGGCTGTGGGAAGCGCCCGGTCCGCAGCAGGCGCTGGGCCCGCCTCCGGGTCGCCTCCACCTCGGCCGGCGTCAGGTGCGGGGCCAGGGCCGTCCCGAGCGCCCCCGACAGGTCGGCCTCCAGGCGCTCGACGACCGCCCGCTCGGCGGCGCGCAGCCGCTTCCCGCGCCACGCCCAGAGCACCGTCCGCAGCTTGGGCTCCACGTGGAAGCACACGCCGTGGTCCACGCCCAGGATCGACCCGTCGGCCATCGGCAGGAGGTGGCCCACCTTGCGGTCGGCGTTGTTCACCACCGCGTCGAAGACCGCGATGCGCCGGAGCCGCGGGTCGTCGTCGTTGACGAGCGCCACGCGGTCCACGTCCTCGTCCACGTCCATCCACAGCTGGACCATGCCGGGGCCGAACGGGCCGTCGCGCAGCACCGTGGGCGGGACGATCCCCCAGCCGGACGCCTCCGACACGAGGAAGGCGGCGACCTCGCGGCCCGCGAGGGTCCCGTCCGGGAAGTCCCACAGGGGCCGCTCGCCCTGGACCGGCTTGTAGATGGCGCCGCCTTCGAGGTCCGCGCCGTCGGGCCCCGCCGCGGGCAGCGTGACGCGGCAGAGAAGGGTCACGTTGGACGCGGCGACGAGGCGCCCGATGGCGTCGAGATCCCCCTCGGCGATCAGGCGCGCCGCGACCCCGGGCGCGACCGACCCTAGTTGAGGTAGCCGTTCTTCCGCGGGCACAGGTGGCCCTGCGGGTCGAGCGGCCGCCCGCAGATGGGGCAGGGGGGCCGGCCGGCGGCCACGACCCGGAGCGACCGCTCCACGAACGCGGCGGTCTCCGCGGTGGTCAGCCGCACCCGCACGAAGTCCGGCCCCTCGGTGTCGCTGTCCGCGAGCGCGAAGGCGTCGAAGGCGTCCGGCTCCTCTTCGTCCTCCTCGCCTTCGTCGTCCTCTTCGTCGTCGTCGGCCTCGACGTCGTCCTCGTCCGTCATCGCGAGCGCCTCGAGCACGATGCGCTCGTTCTGCGGGTCCCACCCGATCGTCAGCGTGCCGGCCCGGAAGGCCTCCACGAGCGGCTCGTCGAGCGGGCTCTCGTCAACGTCGGACGGCGCGATGGTCGTGGGCGCCTCCACCCCGCGTCGCCGCAGCTCCTCGAGCAGCTCGCCGAGGCGCTGGGCGAGGGCCGCGACCTGGACCTTCTCGAGCACGACCGAGGCGATCCGGCTGCCTTCCCGCGCCTGGAGGAAGAAGGTCCGGTTCCCCGGCATCCCCACGGTCCCCGCGACGAAGCGGTCGGGCGAGTCGAAGAGGTAGGCGCGACGGGTCATGGAGCCTCCGTGGGCGCGGCGGATCGCTGGCGGCCGCCGGGTCCCCGACTGTACACCGTTCGGGCGCGGATGCCGTCCGGCCTCAGTGCGTCCCGCGCCCGGCCCGCGAGGGGCGGCGTCCTCGCGGCCGGGCTCCGCGCCCGATGAGGTCGTCCACCCCGCCGCCCGTGTCGTTCACGCGCACGACGACCGGGCGTCCGGTCCCGTACCGGATGACCGTGAGCGAGCACGGGTCGATGGCGATCCGCTGGAACGCGTCGAGGTGGAGCGAGAGCGCGTCGGCGACGATCGCCCTGGCGAGGTCGCCATGCGTGCAGGCGAGCCACGTCCCGTCCGGCCCCGCCGCGGCGTTGCCGGCGTGGATCGCGTCCACCGCCCGCGCCGCCATCGCCCGGAGCGACTCGCCCTCGGGGAACATCGCGGCCGACGGCGTGGCCTGCACGACGCGCCAGAGCGGCTCCTTCGCGAGCTCTCGGAGCCCGCGGCCGGTCCACGCGCCGTAGTCCACCTCGGCGAGTCTCGGGTCCAGGGCGACCTCGAACGTGGTCCCGTCGGGGCCACGGCCGGCGGCGATCGCCGCCGCCGTCTCCACGCATCGCTGGATCGGTGAGCTGACGATCGCCGTGAGCGGCACGGCGCGCAGGCGAGCTGCCAGCGCCTCCGCCTGCGCGCGCCCGCGGTCGTCGAGCCCGACACCGGGCGTCCGTCCGGTCAGGCTGTGGCCGGTCGCCGCGGTCAGGCCGTGGCGTACCAGCAGCAGCGTCGTCATGGCCGCCAGTCTACGGCCGGCCGATCGGCCCCGCGAAACGGCTATCGCCCCGCGAGGCGATGGCCGGCGGCCGCGGGCCACCCGCTCGCCGGGACATGGGACTGCCGATGTCGTACCGTACGTGCGGGCCGGTCGGCGCCCTCGGGCCTCGACCCCGGCCCGTCGCGCCGGCAGCCATGCCCCCGGCTGCCGGCGTGACCACGTCGGTCGCGCACGGTAAGGAGGCCCGTGGTGACGCTCATCCCGCCCAGCCGCCGGCTCGGCTGGCTCCTCACGGTCTACGGCCTGATCGGGGTCGTCGCCGCGGTCGCCGTCCTCGTCGGCTCGATCGTTGTCGGCGTCCAGGTCTCGCGACTGCGAGACGCGGTCGCGGCCCAGCGCCAGGCGATCATCTCCACGCTGGACAGCACGACGCTCCTGCTGGGGACGGTCACCACCGCGTCCGGCAACATCCAGGTCGCCCTGGACAACACCGCGGCGACGCTCGACCAGGCCCAGGGGCTCGCGAACAGCGCCGCGGACGCCGCGAACGCGGTCAAGGGGTTCGCCGGCTTCACGATCTTCGGCCAGCAGCCGCTCGCGGGCGTGGCGGACGCCTTCGGCAACGTCGCGGACCAGTCCGCCCAGGTGGCCTCGCAGATCGAGAAGATCGGTGGGTCGCTCAGCGACCTCAGCGGCGACCTGCAGGCCGCGGTGCCCGCCCTGCAGAAGATCCAGGGCCAGGCGCAGGCGGCCAAGGACGAGCTCGCGGCGGCCGACCGGCTGGACGACCTGCCGACCTTCATCGGCTTCGGGATCATCCTGGTGGGCATCTACCTCGCCTGGCTGGGGATGACCGCTCTCGGCTCGCTCTGGCTGGGCCGGCGGATGCTCGCGATGAGCCGCACGCCGGCCGTCGCCGCCGCGGCGCCCACGGTCGCGAACGTCGATGCGCACCCGAGCCC
>JAKOQS010000094.1 GCA_029778235.1 Chloroflexota bacterium
AGCACCAGCGCGCCGTGAACCTCGTGACCGGCGGGATGCTCGTCATCGTGGGCTTCCTGATGATCACGAACACATTCGCCAGGCTGTCCGCCCTGCTGCCGGCGTTCGGTCTCTGAGGAGCGTGCCCATGAGCGAGCTGTCCGTCCCCACCTCGACCGCGGCGCAGAAGCGCCAGGTCGCCCCGGAGCCCCAGGAGGGCACGGGGGGCGGGCTGACGATCAGCCCGTCGGACATCGGCGAGAGGCTGTGGCGGATCTTCACGTCCATGCGGACGGCGCTGATCCTCATGCTGATCCTCGCCGTCCTCGCGCTCGTCGGGACGCTCGTCGTCCAGGCGCCCGCGGGCATCACGGCCGACTCGCAGGCCTACCAGGCCTGGCTCGACCAGATCACGCCCAAGTACGGCGGCTGGACGGGCCCGATGAACGCCCTGGGCATCTTCAGCATCTTCTCGTCGGTCTGGTTCAAGGGGATCATCGTCCTCCTGACCACGAGCATCCTCGCGTGCTCGGTGAACCGCTTCAAGGGCCTCTGGAAGACGGCGGTCCACCCGCGCACGAAGATGACGCCGGTCTTCTACGACCGGGCGCCTCATTCGGAGACGATCGACGCGGCGGTGGCCACGGACGCTGCCCTCGCCGACGTGACGAAGACCTTCAAGTCGCACCACTACCGCACGGTCGTGGAGCGCGACGGCGACGAGATCGCGGTGTACGCGGACCGGTTCCGGTGGGCCCCGTTCGGCACGCTCATGGCCCACATCAGCCTGGTCATGATCCTCGTCGGCGCGCTCGTGGGCGGCACATGGGGCTTCAACAACGGCGAGTTCGCCGTCCCGGTGGGCTCCACCGTCCCGGTGGGCAACGGCACGGGCCTCTCGGTGAAGGCCCTCTCGTTCAACGACTCCTACTACGAGAACGGCGCTCCCTCCGACTACGCCGCCGACCTCGTCCTGTACAAGGACGGGCAGCAGGTCGCGGCGCAGACGGTCCGGGTGAACCAGCCGCTGGGCTACGGCGACGTCAACATCTACCAGTCGTTCTTCGGCGCCGCCACGGACGTGACCGTCAAGGACGCAGGCGGCACCTCGCTGTTCTCACAGGGCGTCCCGCTCCTCTACACGAGCGACGGCGGTGCCCGCCGCATCGGGCAGTTCCTCCTTCCGGAGCAGGGGCTCACGGTCCTCGTGGTCGCCGCCGCCTCCGGCGAGGTCGACCCGACCCTCAAGCCGGGCATGGTCCAGCTCGAGGTCTACAAGACCGGCGACGCCGCGCAGCCGCTCGACATGAAGGTGGTCGAGCAGGGCAAGCCGGCCCAGGTGGCCGGGCTCACCATGACCTTCGACCGGGAGCGCCAGTTCACGGGCCTCATCGTGGCCAAGGACCCGGGCGTCCCGTTCGTGTTCGGCGGGGCCATCCTCCTCATCGTGGGGCTGTTCCTCGTCTTCTTCTTCCCCAGCCGCCGGATCTGGACCCGGATCGTCCCGGGCAAGGCCGGCAGCGAGGTCCGCGTGGGCGCCACCTCTCGCCACGACGCCACGTTCGGACCGGACTTCCAGAAGATCGTCGGCGAGATGAGGTCGTCCCTGGTCGGGACGAACGGGATCTAGCGGAAGGGGCCGTCAGATGCTCAAGATGTCGGAGTACTCGTACATCGCGGGGATGCTCTCCGTCGCGTTGTCGATCGCGTTCTACGTGATCGCGTACGCGTCGGTGCGCGTCGCCAGCCGTCGCACGGCGGTCGCCGGGGGCGCCGCCACCATGGACGCGGGCACGACCATGCAGGTCGTCGCAGGGCCGTCGATCTTCGCCTCGTACGGCACGCTCGTCGCCTGGCTGTCGTTCATCTTCCTCGTGGCGAGCATGATCTTCCGGGCGATCGTGACCGGGCACGGCCCGTTCTCGAACATGTACGAGTTCTCGATCGCGTTCGCCACCGGCGTGATCGGCGTCTACCTGTTCTTCGAGCGCCGCTACCACCAGCAGATCCTCGGGCTCATCGTCCTGCCGATCGCGCTGCTCATGCTCCTGTACGCGTGGACGATCCCGGCCACCGCCGACCCGCTCGTCCCCGCGCTCCAGAACAACCTCCTGCTGTCCGTCCACGTGGCCGTCGCGATCGTGGCCTACGGCACCTTCGCGGTCAGCTTCGCGGCCGCCGTCCTCTACCTCCTCCAGTCGCACGGCGTCCCGCGCCTGCCCAAGGCCGAGCTCCTCGACGAGATCGGCTACCGCGCGGTCGTCATCGGCTTCCCGTTCATGACCCTCGTGATCGTGCTCGGCGCGGTCTGGGCGAACGTGGCCTGGGGCCGCTACTGGGGCTGGGATCCCAAGGAGACCGCCTCGCTCGTGACGTGGCTCATCTACGGCGCCTACCTGCACGCGCGGGTCGTCCGCGGCTGGCGCGGCAACCGCGCCGCCTGGCTCCTCGTCATCGGCTTCGCGGCCACGCTCTTCACGTACTTCGGCAACCTCTTCTTCGGCGGCCTGCACAGCTACTCGGGCCTCGGCTGATCCGGGGCGACGGGAGCGAACATGACGGACGCAGGCGGGCACACGGAAGGTGATCCGGGCATGACCACTCTGGAAGCGCAGTCGACGGCCCCGGTCGTCGCGGCGGCACCCGCCGCGCACGACGAGGCCGCCGCGTCCCTCGGCGAGCGACCCAGGCGGCCGCTCCGCAGCCGGCTGATCTCGTTCGGCCTCCTGGGCATCACGGGCGCGATCGTCCTGGCGGTGGCGGTCCTCGCGAACCAGCCGCAGCAGACGGCCACCTCGGACGGCCTGACCGCGGTGAACCTGACCGGCGCGCTCGGTGCCGCGCCGGAGGTGGGCAAGCCCGCGCCCGACTTCACCGCGGCCACCACGGGCGGCGAGACCCTCGCCCTGAGCTCCCTCAAGGGCCACCCGGTCTGGCTGACCTTCGGCGCCAGCTGGTGCCAGCCGTGCCGGGCGGAGGCTCCCGACATCCAGGCCGCCTACGCGGACTTCAAGGCCAAGGGCGGCGAGATCGTCCAGGTCTTCCTGTCCGAGGACGCGGCGGCCGTCAAGGACTATGCGGACCGCGTGGGCATCACGTACGTCAAGGTCCCGGACCCGAACACCGCGATCGCGTCTCAGTACCGGATCCTGGGGATCCCCTCGCACTTCTTCATCGCCGCGGACGGCACACTCCAGGCGATGAAGGTCGGCAGCCTCGACCCCGCGAAGATCGAGGCTGCGCTCGCGGAGATCGGTGGATGAGTGACACCGGCGCTCCGACCGGGACAGGCGGGCCCCTTCCCGCCGACCCGTCGGAGCCCACGTCGCAGCCGGCGCAGGGCACGGCGCCGGACGCGACGGCCCCTTCCGACCCCGGGGAGGTCCCCGGGGCGGAGGTGGCAGCCGGCGGCGAGTCGGCCGTCGAGGCCGCTCCGGCGGCGCCCGAGGGCGTGCCGGACGGTCGGGTCGCCGCGGCGGGCGAAGCCGCCGGCGTGGGTGCGGCCGAGGCGGCGCCCGCCGGCGTCGCGGCCGCCTCGGCCGAGACCCCCCGCCAGCACCGCGGCCTGCGCGGCGCGATGGGGCGGACGCTCTCGCGCATCCCGCACCCGCCGCTGCGCAGCAGGCGCGGCCTCTTCCTCGTCGCCTTCATGGGCGGCGCGATGGCCGTCGCCATGACGGTCGGCGGCGTCGTCGCCGTCCAGTGGACGGAGACGGCCGACTTCTGCGGGCGCTGCCACACGATGGCGCCGGAGCTCAAGGCCTACGAGCTCTCGGTGCATCGCGACGTGACCTGTGCCGAATGCCACGTGGAGCCCGGGATCACGGGCTGGGTGAAGGCCAAGCTCAACGGCACCCGCCAGCTCGTCGAGGTCATCCTGGGGACGTTCCCGCAGCCGATCCCTGCGCCCGAGCACGGGATGCTCCCGTCCACCCAGGACACCTGCCTCAAGTGCCACACGATGACGTCGCTGGTGGCCAACGGCGGGCCCGTGAACCTGATCCTCAACACGCGGTACGCCAAGGACGAGCCGAACACGGCCCAGTCGGTCGCGCTCGTCGTCCGCCCCAACGGGTTCGGCGACACGCCCGACGCGAACGCGCGCAAGGGCGTCCACTGGCACATCATCTCGGACGTCGAGTTCTGGCACGAGGACCCGCAGGCGCAGACGATCGACCTGGTCGAGGTCAAGAACCCCGACGGCACCTCCGAGGAGTACATCGCGCGGCGCGCGGTGGAGGTCTCGACCGACGTCCAGCCGGACATCGACCACGTGAAGGAGACCCAGAGCCAGCGCCGGATGGACTGCATCACGTGCCACAACCGGGCCGGCCACGCCATCCCCGGGGTGGACCAGTCGATCGACAGCGGGATCACCGCCGGCGCGATCAGCCAGAGGCTCCCGTGGGTCAAGAGCCAGTCGAGCGACCTGCTGAACCAGGAGTACGCCAGCGTCGAGGATGCGAACCGCGCGATCCGCGACGGGCTGACGGCGTACTACGACACCAACTACCCGCTCGTCGCGCAGAACAACGCCGACCTCATCGACCGGGCGGTCCGGCGTCTGCAGGCGACGTACGACCTCGTGGCCACGCCCGAGATGCGCGTGACGGCGGACACCTACCCGAACAACCTGGGCCACCAGACGGCGCCCGGGTGCTTCCGCTGCCACGACGGAGCGCACTACAAGGTCGTGGAGGGCGCCGTCACGGACGAGACGATCCCGTCGGGCTGCGCCACCTGTCACACCTTCCCGCAGATCGGGTCGATCAACTCGGGCGTCCTCATCGGGCAGCGTCCCGAATCGCACACCGACCGCCTCTGGGTCTTCAACCACCGCGACAGCGTGAGCACGGTGGACGCGTCCAAGACGGAGTGCGGCCAGTGCCACACGACGACGTACTGCCAGAACTGCCACAACACAAAGGCGGTCCAGGTCCCGCACAGCGACATGGTCTTCAACCACGGGAACATCGCGCGCGAGGTGGGCACGCAGACGTGCGCCTTCTGCCACCAGCCGGCGTACTGCACCCAGTGCCACTCGGACGACGTGCTGCCGAACCCCTACCCGCAGGATCTCTCGACGCCGAAGCCCGAGACGGGCGGAAGCCCGGGCGGCGACGGATCGGTGCCGGCCGGCGATCCCCAGGGGTCGGCCCCGGGAGGGACCGCGCAGGCCGGAGTCGCGGCGAGCGGGGGCGCCGGATCCGTGGCCGGGGCCGGCGCAGTCGCGCAGGCCGGGGCCGTGGTGGCTCCCACGGGGCGATCCGCGCCCTTCCTCGCCCTCAGGCCACTGCGGCATGCCGCCGCCGTGGCGACGCCGTAGGGAGGGTCGGACGATGGAATCCTCGCCGCCCCGCACCCGGACCCCGAGCCCGTGGATGACGATCCACGAGGCGAGCGCCCTGATCGGCGTCTCGCCGGCGACCCTGCGCCGCTGGTGCGACCAGGGCGAGGTCAAGGCGTTCACCACGCCGGGGGGCCATCGCCGCTTCTCGCGCGCTGCCGTGCTGGGCCTGGTGCCGGCCGGCAGGCGGACGCGGCCCAGCCTCCAGAGCCTCGGCGAATCGGCCGACCGGATGGTGGGCGACGTCTACCGTCGGAGCGCCCCGGAGGTCGCTGCCGGGGCCGGCTGGGCGGAGGCGCGGCCGGGCGAGAGCGAGCGGATGCGCGAGCTGGGCCGGCGGATCACGACCGCCCTCTTGGCGCACCTCGAGGCGGCCGACCCGACCGAGGCGGCCGCGGCGCTCGCCACTGCCGAGGATCTCGCCGCCGAGCACGGGCGGATCGCGTGCGGGCACGGCCTCGCGACGGGCGCGGCCGTGAGCGCGTTCCTCGGTTTCCGAGGCGTCTTCCTCCACGAGCTCTGCGACGCCGCCCGGGCACGCGACCTGGACGCGACGGAGACCACGCAGCTCCTCGAGGGCGCGAGCGCGGCGATGGACCGGCTCCTCGGCGCGTTCATCGGCGCGCACGAGCAGACGGTGGCCGAGCGGATCCACTGCGGCTGTGCACGAGCCACGGAGGCGGCCCCGGCCTGACGCGGGACGCGGGGCGGGACGCGCGGCTGGGCCCGTCGTGCCGAGGGCCGGAGCCGGGCACGGGGGCTCGGCTCGGCGCGGCGGCGGCCCTCGGCGGCGGCCAGAGGGGCTCGGCGCCGGCACATGTGCAGGATCCCTTCATGGGGTGAAGAACGGCGCGGGGCGCTTTCACCTCGTGAAAGCAACGGCCGGTCCCGGCGTCCTCGGCGGGCCGTGAGCCGCCGTCCGGACCTCCCCCGGGCCACCAGCGGGCGTTCCGGACACCCCGACACCTGCCAAGTGACACCACCGAGGCCTTCAGGGGGCCTCCGCGGAACTCCTCCCCGTCGGCGATCTTCACCACGCGCAAGGAACGTGCACGGCCCACGGCGCCACGAGCCGCGAAGAGTCCGTTCCTTTCACCAGGTGAAAGCCCAGGGGCGCGGCGGCCCCGGCGTCCTGACCGTCGACCCCTCATCGCCCGATGCGGGTTCGATCGGTGTTCATCTGCTGGGCGCGTCCTCCGGCATCGGCGGATCGATCTCCGTCTCCATCGAGTCGAGCTCGAAGGGGAGCCGGACGATCTCGGGCGTCGTGCCCTGCTCCGACGCGAGCCCCGCCGCCGCCATGGGCGCCGCCGGGCCGGCAAGCGCAGGGCCGGCCTGAGTCTGGACGCCTTCGGCCGACGGCCGCGCTCCGGCCGCCACCGCCGCCACCGCGCCCTCCCCCGCCCCGGCCCCCACCACCGGCGACCGGTAGCGGAGCAGCTCCGGGAACCGCCGCACCACGAGTCCCAGCCCGCCCAGGCAGAGCAGGCCGCCGGAGACCACCGAGAACTGCGGGCCGGCGATGGCCGCCACCAGCGCTGCCTCCGCGTCCCCGATCCGGGGCCCGCTCGTCACGACGAGGATGTGGATCGACGAGAGTCGACCGCGCAGCTCGTCGGGCGTCTCGAACTGGAGGATCCCGCTCCGGAAGACGGCGCTGATGACGTCGGCGGCGCCCGCGAGCGCGAGGAAGAACAAGGCGAGCGGGAAGCTGAACGTCGCGAGCCCGAACGCGGTGATCGCGAGCCCCCAGCCGGCGACCGACCAGACCACGGCACGGCCGGGGAAGCGGACGCGCGAGACCCACCCGGTGAGGACCGCGCCCACGAGCGCACCGGCAGCCGGCGCGGCGGTCAGGAAGCCGAGGCCTGCGGCACCCACGCCGAAGACATCGAGCGCGAGCGCCGGGAAGAGCGAGCTCGGCATGCCGAAGACCATCGCGTTGAGGTCGATGACGAAGGTGGAGAGGACGACCCGCTTGCTCCGCGCGAACCGCAGCCCCTCCTTCAC
>JAKOQS010000095.1 GCA_029778235.1 Chloroflexota bacterium
GAGCGGCCGCGGCGCGGCGGCGGGCCGGCCACGCGGCGGCGGGCCGGCCGCCGATCAGCGCCGTCGACGATATCTGGAGCCAAGAAACGGCGCGCCCGTCTCGGGGTCACGCCACCCATCGCCCCGGACGCTGGTACGGCGGCCGGAACGACATTGCCGCCCCACCTATCGCCCGGGACGCGGCTGTCCACGCAGGCCTCCGAATGTGCCCGTCGATCATCGTCCCCGACGATCGCCGGGGCCATTCCTGCGGCCGGGTACGCTCGACCCGGCCCGGCACCCGTGATCCGCGGTGACTCGCCCGTGGATACCAGCGCCCCGGGCGATGCCTGGGCGCGGCCACCACGGCTGGAGCCCGGCCACGGCGGCTGGACCCGGCCACCGTGCTCGGCCCGGGCGATCGACCACCTGTCCGCTGACGCCAGGCCCGCCCCGGGGCACGCGCCGCCGCGCGGCCGAGGCTTCGGACAGGCCCGCCCCGGGGCGGCCCGCCATGCGGCGGGGGCTTCGGCCAGGCCCGCCCCGGCCGGCTCGGCGCGAGCCGGCCGGGGCGCCGATCCGATGTCCGGCCGGCGCAGGCGGGTCACGTCCCAGCACGTGGTGTGACAACGTCGTCCTCGCACCCGATCCGTCTCAGCTCGCGAGCAGCAGCGGCGGGCCCCCGGCCGCCACCGACCTCGTCAGCTGCACACCCCGTGATCGCGTGGCGTCCGTCGACCCCGCGGCCGAGGAGCTCGTGGCCATCGGGCGGCCCCGGTTCGGGCCCGACGGCGGGCAGCCACGCATGAGCGACGCGCGACCGTGCGATCGGACCCGGGCGTCCGCCGGTACTCGGCCCTTCGGGTGCTTCTGCCCCGTCTCGTGCTCCGCGGGTATGCATCCGGCAGGATCCCGCGGGCGGCGCCCGTCGGGACCCCGGGCGCCGACGTAGACTCGGCGCATGAGCCAGGACGCAGAGCCCCACGCGGTCGCGGGCCGCGTCTTCTCCCGCGCCCCCGGGCGCACACTGTCCGTCGCCGTCCGCGCGGAGGGAACCACGATCTGGGACACGGACGGTCGCGCGTACCTCGATGCGGCCGGGGGCGCGGTCGTCGTGAACGTGGGGCATGGCCGGCGGAGCGTCGCCGAGGCGGTCGGCCGTCAGCTGGGCGAGATCGCCTACGCGCACGGCACCACCTTCACGTCCGAGGCGCTGGAGGCGTACGCGGCGGAGGTCGGCCCCCTTCTGCCCCTGGAAGGCCCTGCGGCCGTCTACCCGGTGAGCGGCGGCTCCGAGGCGATCGAGACGGCGCTCAAGCTCGCCCGCGCCTACCACATCGCCCGCGGCGAGCCGGATCGCTGGACCGTCATCGCCCGGTGGGGGAGCTACCACGGGAACACGCTCGGCGCCCTCGACCTCTCCGGCCGTCGGCCGCTCCGGCGCCCGTACGAGGCCTGGCTGGGGCGCTTCCGTCACGTGTCGGCCGCCTACCCGTACCGCGCGGACGAGCCCGGCGCCAACGCCCTCGCCGACCCGGCCGCCCTGGCGCTCGAGCTGGAGCGGACGATCCTCTCCGCCGGACCGGAGAGCGTGGCGGCCTTCGTCGCCGAGCCGATCGTGGGCGCCACCCTCGGTGCCGTCGCGCCAGACGACGGGTACTGGCACGCCATCGCCGACGTCTGCCGCCGCCACGGCGTGCTGCTCATCGCCGACGAGGTCATGACCGGGTTCGGCCGCACCGGGACGTGGTTCGGGATGGACCACTGGGGGGTGAAGCCGGACATGGTCGTCGCGGCCAAGGGCGCGACGTCCGGCTACTGGCCGTTCGGGTTCGTCGCCGCGAGCGCCCGCGTGCACCGGACCGTCGTCGAGGGATCCGGGTTCGTCCACGGGTTCACGTACAGCCACTCGATCGGCGGGGCGACGGTCGCGCGCGAGGTGCTGCGGATCATCCGCGAGGAGGACCTGGTGGCCGCGAGCGCCAGCAAGGGCCAGCTCCTCCGCGCGACGCTCCAGGATCGGCTCGGCGCCCACCGGCACGTCGGGGACGTGCGCGGCCGGGGCCTGATGGTGGCGGTGGAGCTGGTCGCCGACCGCGAGTCGAAGGCAGCGTTCCCGCGCGAGCGGAAGCTCACCGAGGCGATCGTGGCCGCCGCGCGCGACGCCGGCGTGCTCGTCTACTCGGGGACCGGCTGCGCCGATGGCACGAACGGTGACATGGTCCTGCTGGGACCGCCGTTCGTCGTCACCGAGGCTGAGCTCGACCGCATCGCCGCGGGGCTCCACGCCGCGATCGACGCGGCCATCGCGAAGGTGGCGCCGGAGGGATAGGGACGGGGCCGGGCCGCGCCTGTGGACCGGACCCAGCCGCGACGGCGGCCGCTCCTCAGCGGCGCCGCACCGCGCGCCAGAGGACGAGGACGCCGATCCCCACGAGGACCGCGGGCACGAGCAGCTGGCCCAGGCCCGGGAAGCCCGGGATCACCGAGCCGGCCGCCTGGATCGCGCCGACGACGACGAGGATCCCGCCGACCACGGCGAGCGATCGCCCGCCGGCGCCACGGCCGGCGCGCCACGCCGAGAGCGCGACGAAGGCGACGCCGACCGCGAGCGTCGTCCAGCCACCGCCGAGCAGGACGCCGAGGGCCTGCCCCAGGCCGGCCACGCCCCCGGCGAGGACGACGGCGCCGACGTACACGGCCCACGCCCCGCGCCGGCGGCTCAGCCCGAGGACGAGGAGCGCGGCGCCGATGGCGACCACGACGGCCGAGCCGGCCGCGGCGACGGCCGGGAACGTGGCCGAGAGGACGAGGTAGGCCCCGAGCCCAACGAGGATCGCGCCGATCCAGACGGCCGGGCCGCCCGGCAGGGCCGGGCCGCGCAGGTCGTACGTGCGGACGTCGATCCGCCCGAAGCTCCCGTCGGCCCACGGGTCGGTCGACGTCAGCGGTCCGGGGCCGCCCCCCGCGGCGCCCGTGCCAGCCGGGCCGGCCGGGTCGCCGGGCTCCACCACCTCCCCGCGCACGATCCGGACGTCCGGATCCCGGTCACCGGTCATGGTGGGCTCCCTGCGCCCGGTCGCGGGAGGCCGGGGCACCGGCCCGGGCCGCAGCGGTCGGCCGGCGCGGCCCGGAGCCGCCTCCGCGCGGTGGCGCGCGGCGCGGCGTCGGGCTCAGACGTCGAGGAACCGCCGGAGGAAGGTCCGCGTGCGCTCATCGTGCGGGTTCGCGAGCACCTGGTCCGGAGGGCCGATCTCGATGAACTCGCCCTCGTGCATGTAGTAGACGCGGTCGGCCGCTTCCTTCGCGAACGACATCTCGTGCGTGACCACGATCATCGTCCGGCCCTCGTGCGCGAGGCTCTCCATCACCTTGAGCACCTCGCCGACGAGAGAGGGGTCGAGCGCGCTCGTGGGCTCGTCGAAGAGGAGGATCTTCGGCTGCATGGTGAGCGCCCGCGCGATCGCCACGCGCTGGCGCTGGCCGCCCGACAGGCGCGATGGGTACTCGTCGCGCTTGTCGATCAGGCCGACCTTCTCCAGGTAGCCCTCGGCGAGCTCGGTCGCCTCAGCCTTGTGCATCTTCTTCACGTGCAGGGGCGCCTCGATGAGGTTGCCGATCACCGAGAGATGCGGGAAGAGGTTGAACTCCTGGAAGACCATCCCCGCCGCCAGCCGGAGCTGGCGGATCCGCTCCTTGGTCTGGCGGGAGCGGGACCGGAGCGGGTCGCCTGCCACGCGGATCCCGTCGATGTCCACGACGCCCGCGGACGGCTCCTCGAGGAAGTTGAGGCATCGCAGGAACGTGCTCTTGCCCGAGCCCGAGCGCCCGAGGATCGTGATCGTCTCGGCCGGGTAGACCGTCATCGAGCAGCCCTTGAGGACGTGGTTCATCTGGAACCACTTCTCGACGTCGGTGGCCTTGAGGATGGGCGCCGCGCCGGGCTTCACGAGGGCGCCCGGCACCTCCGCTGGGTGGATGCGGTGCACCGGCCCCGCCGGCCCGGTGGCGAGTGCATTCGGGGTCGCGGTCACGACACGCCTCCCCGGTTGCGGTCCGCGGTCGCCATGCGGCGCTCGAGACGGCCCTGGAAGTAGGAGAAGACGATCGTCATCGCCCAGTACACGAGGGCGGCGATGAGGAGCGTCTGCATCGACTGGAAGGTCGGCCGTCCGATGACCTGCGCGCGCCAGAGCAGCTCCTGGACGCCGATGACCGAGACGAGCGAGGAGTCCTTGAGCATCGCGATGAAGTCGTTGCCGATCGCCGGGATGACGATGCGGAACGCCTGCGGCGCGATGATCCGGAAGAAGGTCGTCCGGCCGTTCATGCCGAGCGACCCGGCGGCTTCCGTCTGCCCGTGGGGGACGGCCTGGATGCCGGCGCGGAAGATCTCGGTCATGTACGCGCCGTAGTTGAAGCCCAGGGCGATGATGCCGCAGACGATCTCCGGGAGCACCAGGCCGATCTGCGGGAGCGCGAGGTAGATGAACAGGATCTGCAGGAGGAGCGGGGTGCCTCGCACGAGCGACACGTAGAAGCTCGCGATCCCGTTGGCTATCGGGTTCCGCGAGAGCCGCCCGAGCGCGCCGAGAGCCGCGAGCAGGATCGCCAGCGCGATCGAGACGAACGACACGAAGATCGTCATCCCCGCGCCCTGGACGATGAACGGGATCGCCTTCGCCAGGAAGGCGGTGTCGAACTTCACCGTGATCAGGACGAACGAGACGAGCCCGACGAGGATGATGACCCAGACGACGATGAACTCGGCCCGCCAGACCGCCGCGCGCCGGCGGTCCGTGGCCATGATCCGCGACCCGAGGTCGGGTTGACCCGTCTGCGCCAGCTCCGTCATGGGTAGGTCCTCATGGCGCTCCCCACCCTCCCTGTGGCGACGTGGCTCCCTCCAGCGCCGCCCGATGCGACGAGGCCCCGCTGCCGGTCGGCTGCGGGGCCTCGCGTCACGTTGGTCAGGACTGCGGTGCCTGTGTGACGTCCTTGCCGAGGAACTGGTTGGAGAACTTGGTCAGCGTGCCGTCCGCGTGCATCTCCGCGACGATCTCGTTGAGGAGCGCGAGCATCGCGGCCGTGTTCGGGCCGCCCTTGTCGAGCGCGAACGAGACCTTCACGAGGAACGGCGGCGGCACCTCGAGGAGCTTGAGGCCGGTGTTCTGCTTCACGGCGTTGCTGAGGCTGTTCTCGTTCGCCACGAGGGCGTCGAACTTGCGGCCCGCGACGAACGCCTGGACGCACTCGTTGTCCGTCGGCAGCGAGGTGATCGTGGCGCCGACCGGGGCCGGTGCGATGTCGCCCGGCACCTCGAGCGTCCCGTTGAGCCAGGACTCGTAGGTCGTTGCCGCGCCGACGCAGATGCTCTTTCCGTCGAGGTCCTTGAGCGAGGCGATGGTGGAGTCTGTCGGGATCGCGACCGCGCCGAAGTCGTAGTAGTACGGGTCTGCGAAGTCGACGACCTTCTCGCGCGCGGTCGTGACGCTCATCGAGCCGATCGACATGTCCCAGCGCCCGCCCCAGTTGCCGGCCGTGATCAGATCCCAGCTGGGGGTCTGCCACTCGAGCTCGATCGGCATGCCGAGCTTCTCGTTCATCCGCTTCACGACCTCCTCCGCGGTGGAGGTGTCGAAGCCCTCGTACTTGCCGGTGTCCGGGTTGAGGTACGAGAACGGCGCGTAGTTCGGGTCGGTCGAGATGCGGACCTTCTTCGCCGCGATGATCTTGCCCAGCAGGCTGTTCGGGTCGGGATTCGCCCAGGCGGGCGCCTGTGTGGGCGCCTCGGTCGCGGGCGCCTGCGTGGCCGGCGCCTGCGTGGCCGGCGCCTGCGTGGCGGGCGCCTCGGTCGCGGGCGCCTGCGTGGCGGGCGCGGGCGTGGCTGCCGAGCTGCAGGCCGCGACGGCGATCACGGCGACGGCGACCAACGCCGAAAGTCGGAGACTCCGGGTCATGGTGTCCTCCCATGCGACGGGTCCGGCGACGTCCGCAACACTCCCCGCGGACGGACCGGTGTCATCCGCAGCCGCCCCGCTGACTGGATGCGCCCGCACTATCGCACCTTCCGCGCCCCCGCGCATCCCCCCTGCGCACGCGGCTACGCTGTGTGCGGAGCGGAAGGAGCCAGAGATGGGTTTCGTTCGGACGGTCATGGAGGACGTGGACCCCGGGACGCTCGGGTTCACGCTGCCCCACGAGCACACGCAGTGCCACCTGTGGCGGATCCCGGAGCGGTTCGACTACTGGGAGCTCACGGCCGACGAGGATCTCATCGCGGCCGAGCTGGAGCGCTTCCGGGCGGCGGGTGGCACGTGCCTCGCGGACGTGACGCTCGGCGGGATCGGCCGCGACCCAGCCTGGCTTCGCCGGCTCTCCGAGCGGACCGGCCTCGCCATCGTCATGGGCTGCGGCTGGTATCGCGAGCCGTATTACCCGCCGGAGGACCTGGTGGACCGGCGGAGCGTCGAGCAGCTGGCGGACGTCATCGTCGGCGAGTTCGTCGACGGCGTGCCGGGGAGCGAGGGACCGGACGGCGCTCGCGTCCGTCCGGGGATCATCGGCGAGATCGGCGTCCACAAGCCGTGGGTCTCGGCACAGGAGGAGCGGGTCTTCCGGGCCGCCGGGCGCGCGTCCCGCGCGACCGGGATGGCCGTGATGACGCATGCCGTCATGTCGCCGATCGGCCTGCGCCAGCTGGACCTCCTGATCGAGGCGGGAGCCGACCCATCGCGCGTCGTCCTGGGGCACCAGGACTCGTACCCGATCCTCTCGCACTGGCTCGAGGTCGTGGCGCGCGGCGCCTCCCTCGAGTGCGACTTCCTCGGGATGGCGTTCACGCCCATGGAGCGCAAGGGCGAGCCGCGGGTCATCGACCTGATCTGCGAGATGCTGTCCCGCGGCCACGGCGACCGGATCCTCCTGTCGCAGGACGTCTGCGACAACAGCCAGCTCGTCTTCTACGGAGGGAACGGGTACGCGTACATCGCGGAGCAGTTCCTCCCGCGCCTCAGGGAACGCGGCGTGAGCGAGGACGAGATCCGGATGCTCACCGTGGACAACCCACGGCGGATCCTGACGATCGAGGGCTGAATCGCGGGCTGGGCCGAGGCAGAGCCGGGGGGAAGGAGGGCGCGCGTCCGGGTGCTCCGGGCGCGGGTCGGCCGGCCGGGGGCCGGGGCTGGCCCGGGCGCACGGGAGGCCGGCCGGCCGCCGCCGGTCAGCCGGCGGCGGACGCCGGGAACCGGGATGGCCGGTACGGCTCGAGCGGAGCGGTGTCTCCGCCCGTCAGCTCCTCGGTCACCAGGAGCCCCAGGCGGGCGGCGAGGGTGACGCCGCTGTGCGTCACCACGTGGTACAGGTTCGCGACCGCCGGATCGAAGCCGACGATCGGGTATCCATCCCGGGGCATCGGGCGGACGCCCTCGCGGACGGCTTCGGCCGGGATGTCCGCGAGTGCGGGCACCACCGCGCGGGCATGGTCCATCGCCTCGTCCACGCGCCGGTCGCCGAGCACGATCGCCTCGCCGTCGATCACCTCGCTGTCGAGGCGCTCGCGTTGGACCATGAGCCGCGCGCCGCCGTCGGGCCGCAGGTTGACGCCCGGCGCGTACGCCACGTGCCGCAGCGACACCGCCGCGGGAGCGGTCACGACCATGAGCCCCGGGGTCCGCTCCACCGCCAGTCGGACGCCGGCCAGCGCCGCGACGGCCGCCGCGTCGGGGCCGGCTGCGTTCACGACGAGGTCCGCCTCCAGGCGGCGGCCGTCCGCGAGCTCCACGGCCGTGATGACGTCTCCCTCGCGCGGCAGCCCGCGGACGTCGCCGCGCACGATCCCGGCACCGTACCGGCGGATCGCCGCCGAGACGGTGCCGTGCGCCATCGCCACCGCCTCCAGCCAGCCGGCCCGGTCCACGCGCCAGACGACCTCGACCGCGGCCGGGTCGATCCGCAGGTCCGGCTCCGCCTCCCGCGTGACCTCGTCCGGCGTCAGCCGATCGACGCGCGCGCCCCAGGCGAGGAGCTGGCGCATCGTGCGGTCCAGCGCCGGTGCCCGCTCGCGGTCGTCCACCGGCGCCCAGTGGAGCGAGCCTGCGACGTGGATCCAGTCGGCCCCGAGCTCGTCCGCGAGATCCTCGTGGTCGCGGATCGCGAGCATGCTCATGCGGTGGTATGCCCGCGGCGGCTTGTCGGTCCCGTTCACGTAGGCGAACGATGCGCCCGAGGTGCCCGACCCGGGGTGGCGCCGCTCGACGACGGTCACCCTGGCGCCGGCCTGCGCGAGTCGGTACGCGACCGCCGCGCCCACGACACCGGCACCCACGACGACGACCCGGGCGTCGCGCAGGTAGTCCGACGTCACCATCGCCACCGACCTCCGTCGTGCGTCCGTCGCCCGGACTGCCCGGACCTCGGGGCCAGTCTACCGGCGGCCGCGCGGCCAGCCGGCCGGCTTCGGCGCCACCGGCGGTCGCGCTGCCCACGGGCCCGCCGGCCGGCTTCGGCGGCAGCGGCGGTCGCGCCGTCGGTCGCCCCGGTCCACGGGCCGCCACCTGCGCGGTCGCCTCCACCGCGTCGGATGCGGGCGATAGAGTGGCGACGGCGATGCGCGTCCCGGACGCACGGCGGGAGGTGGCCATGTCGGCGCGGGTCTCGGTGCTGGGGGCGGGCAACGGCGGGTGCGCCATCGCGGCCGACCTGCTCCGACGCGGCGTCACCTGCACGCTGTTCGACATGCCCACCTTCGCGGCGACGCTGGCCCCCATCCGGGAGGCGGGCTCGCTCCGGCTGACCGGCGTCCTGGGCGAGACGACGGTCGCTGCGCCGTCGGTCACCACCGACATCGGCGAGGCGGTCGACGGTGCGGACATCCTCGTCGTGGCCGTCCCTGCATTCGCGCAAGCCGCCTTCGCGGACGCGATGGCTCCCCACCTGAGCTCAGGCCAGGTCGTCGTCCTGACGCCGGGCAGCACGGGCGGGGCCCTCGCCGTCGCCGAGGCATTGCGGGGCGCCGGGGCCCTCGACGGCGTCACGGTCGCCGAGACGATGTCGCTCCCGTTCGCCTGTCGCAAGTCGGACCCGATCACCGTCCACGTGGCCGGCGTCAAGCACGACCTCCCCGTGGCCGCATTCCCGGCCACGGGGACCCGGGCGGCGTCCGAGCGACTGGCCGAGGTGTTCCCCGGCGGCGTGGCGCCGGCCGCGAACGTCCTCGAGACGAGCCTGAACAACATGAACGCGACCGCGCACCCGGTCCCCGTCGTGCTCAACGCGGGCTGGATCGAGACGACCGCGGGTGACTTCCGCTTCTACGCGGACGGCGTCAGCCCTGCCGTCGCGCGCGTGATGGACCGCCTGGACGACGACCGCCTGGAGCTCGTCGCGGCGCTGGGTCTGCCACGGGTGCCGGCGACCGAGTGGGACCGCCGCATGTACGGGCTCACCGGGGCGACGACCTACGAGCTCAACCGCGACAGCTGGGTGCACCGCGACATCCGGGCGCCCCGCGAGCTGCGGACCCGCTATCTCCTCGAGGACGTCCCGTTCGGCCTCGTCCCGATCGCCTCGATCGCCCACGAGCTGGGCATCCCGACGCCCACGATCGATCTCGTCGTGGACCTGGCCTCCCTCCTCGCGGACGAGGACCTCCGTGCGGCCGGCCGGTCCGCCGCATCGCTCGGCCTGGCGGGCCTGGATGCCGACGGGATGATCCGGATGGTGGAGACCGGCGCCGCGTGACGACCTGACCCGCGGCGTGCGCCTGGGGCCGCCCAGTGCCCCCGACCGCCCACGCACTCGACCGCCCCCGCCCCCGACGGCCCCCGCCCCCGACCGCCCGCGCCCCGGCCGGGTCCGGCCGGGCCCGGCCGGGCCCGGCCGGGCGCCGGCTGTGCCTCCCGCGCATCAACGGCGGGGCCCGGGTGTCGTCGCGATGCGTGGGGCGCACACCGGTGACCGATCCGGGGCGACCGACGACCCTGTTCCGGTCGCCGTGATGCCCCGGGGCCATCGCGACGACGGTGGAGCGCCGTCGAATGTGCCTCGCAGGCACAGGGCGGCCCGAGACGGGTGGCCTGGGGCCGGGCAGGCGGCGCGCGCCCGGGCCCGAGTGGGGCGGCCGAGCCGGACCGGGGCATCACCGCCGGAGGCGGCCCGGGCCCGAGCGGGGCGGCCGAGCCGGACCCGGGCATCACCGCCGGATGCACACCGGGTGTGCACCTGGCGGCGTCGGTGGGCACTCCTCGGACGATCCCACGCTCGACCCTGGGCTCGGTGAGCGGGAGGTGGCCGTGAACCTCCCCGCCCGCGAGCGTCGCGTCCCCGCGCCCGTCCGTCACGTGCTCACCGGGCGTGCATCCGGCGAGGATCGCGGCGGCGCGCGGGCGGGCGCGGGCGGCCCCGGCGTCCCGACGCGGCCGGCGCGTCCCGAGGCGGGCGGGGCGGCCCGAGGCGGGGGCCGAGATCCCCCAGCCGCTGCGGGACCGGCTGGCCTCAGGCCACGAGAACGAGCAGCGCGACCCCTGCCCAGAGCACGGTCGCGAGAGACTGGACGATCCAGAAGCGCCGGTGTTGCGTCTTGTGTCGCATGCCGAAGAAGACCAGCCACGCGCCCACGACACCCCCCGCGAGATCCAGGAGCAGCAGGGTCCGCTCCCGGATCCTCCGCGCTCCGCGCCGGGCGGCGACCTTGTCGTACGCGTAGGCGGCGGCCGTCGCGACGTTGACGGCCACGAGCCACGCGAGCAGCAGCCACGGGGGGATCGCGTGGAGGAGCGAGGTCAGCACGGGCAGCCCGACGCCGGCGCGCTCGGTGACCGGCTCGCAGCTCGCACAAGGCGAACCCCGGCCGCCGAGCCGGCGGCCGGGGTCCCGGATGCGATCGCGAGCGTCTCGCCCGTCACGCCTTGAGCGTGGCGACCACGGACAGCTCCACGTTGCCCTTCAGCGCCTGCGAGACCGGGCAGCCGTCCTTGGCGGCCGTCGCGAGTTCGACGAACTTGGTCTCGTCGATGCCGGGGACGGTGCCCTCGACGGTCAGCTGAGACGAGATGACGCGCCAGCCCGCGTCCGTCTTGTCGAAGGTGACGACCGCCGAGACCTCGAGGTGGGTCGCCGGCGTGCCATTGCGGGCAAGGCCCGCCGAGAAGGCCATCGAGTAGCAGCTCGCGTGGGCCGCCGCGATCAGCTCCTCGGGACTCGTGCGACCGTCGCTGGCCTCGGTGCGCGACGCCCACGTCACGGGCAGGCGCGAGATCGCACCGCTCGAGACATACCGGATCACGCCGTTGCCGGAGACGAGGTCGCCGTCCCAGCCGACTTCTGCCCGACGCGTGACGCCCATCGTGCTCCCTCCATGACAGTGCGGCGCTGCGGGCGCCGGTCCGATCCGTCTCCGATCGTCCCACAAGCGGGCGGCGTCGTCATGGCGGCACGCTGACACGGCCCCAGCTCCTGCCGGGCCGGTGGTCGGTGGTGCGGTTCAGGCCGTGACGCGCCTTCCCGACCGCGGACCGACGGTCGCGGAGACCGACCGGGCCGCGCGCGCCTTCCCGAGCGCGTCGCGGTCGACAGCGGCGACCGCCCGAGCCAGCGCGCGCGAGGCACGATCGCGAGGCAGCAGGACCCGGTCGGCCCCTGCGAAGGAGCGGTAGGCCGCAGCGGCGGCGGCGAAGGCGGCCGCGAATCCCGGCTCGACGACCGGATCGAAGCCGTCCTCCCACCACAGGCGCAGCACGCGCACCGCGCCGTCGCGCCGATCGATGCGCGGCTCGATGCGACCCACGAACCGGTCGCCGTAGAGGAGCGGGAGGACGTAGTAGCCCCACCGGCGCTTCGCCGCCGGGACGTACACCTCCCACAGGTAATCGAAGCCGAAGAGCGACCGCAGGAGATCGCGGTCCCACGCGAGGGGGTCGAGAGCCGCGAGGAACGTCACGCCTGCGGGTTCGCCCCCCGGCGGGACGCCCTCGACGACCTCGCGCTCGGCCTGTGCGACGAGCGGCAGCTCCGAGGTGAGGACGAATCGATCACCCCGCACGCCGTCCACGACGGCGGGGACGATGAGCGCACGCTCCAGCAGCTCCGCGCGCAGCTCGGTCCGTGTCGGCCGGCCTGGGTGGGCCGGGTGCGGTCCCACGTACCCGGCGCCGTAGAAGAGCTCGGCCTGCCCACCCGCGCCGAGCAGCCCGTGCGCGCGATGGCGGCTCAGCAGCCGATGGCGCATGGACTCGCGCTCGCTCCGTCGCTCGGCGAGGAGATCGATGGGGTAGAGCCGCTCGATCAGGTCGTAGATCCTGCGGTTCCCATCGCGCCTGGCGATCCCGATGATGCCGGCCTCGGCGAGGCCCTCCAGGATCGCCCGCACCTGGTTGGTCGGCCGCCAGTGCCAGTCGATGGCCTCGCGCGGCCCGACGTCACCCGGCGACAGCGGCCCCCTGTCCCGGATGCGGGCCAGGAGCTCCTCGACGAGTGGCGCGTGCTCGTCGAACGCGCCGCCCTCGTGCTCGGCCCGGGCGCGATCCCACGCCAGTCGGTAGAGGGGCAGCTCGGCCACGGGCAGGATGCTCAAGCCCTTGTTGTATGCCTCGAACAGGACCCGGTCCTCGTACAGCAGCCGGTCGGTCCAGTCGCGCGTGTACCCGGCGACCCGCGCGTGGAGCACGAGGTCGTGATTGCGGCCCGCGACCTCGAGCGGGTCGAACTGCAGCGAGCCCAGGCGGTCCACCACCGTCAGGACGCTCGTCGGGTCGGGGGGCAGGGCCCGCGGCGGCGCCAGCAGGTGCCGGAGGACGAGGAAGCGCCGGGCGACCGGGCCGGACAGATGGAGCGTCGACACCGCGGCAGCGTAGCGCGCACCTCGCCGCCCGTCTGGGATCGTGACATCCGGACAGTCGGGTTCTGCGATATAGTCTCGGACTACCCGATAGTTGGGAGATACCAAAGCATTTGAGCCAGACCAAGGAACCGTACGCACCGGGAACGGAACGGGCGGCCGACGAGCGCGATGCGCTCGTCCGGAGGATCCAGGCCGCGCACGAGCGGCTGATGACCCTCCTCACGGCGACGCACACCGCGGAGTTCCTGGAAGTCGGCATGACCATGAGCCAGGCCAAGGTCCTGTACCTCGTGGCTTCCGCCGGCGAGATCCACATGTCCGAGCTGCCTGCCCGCCTGGGCGTCTCGCTGTCCACCGTCAGTGGCCTCGTCGACCGCCTGGTGGACCATGGGCTGGCGGACCGTCGTGAGGACCCCGCCGACCGCCGGCAGGTCATCCTTCGCCCGACCCCCGACGGGGTGGCGGCCATCGAGCGCTTCCGCGACCTGAACGCGCGCCAGCTGCGCGACCTCCTCGACCGCGTGGACCCCGCGGACCTCCCCCAGATCGAGCGTGCCTACGCGCTCCTCGTCGAGGCGGCGGCCGCGCTGCCCGCGCAGACGGCAGAGGCGCTCGCCGCACGCCATGCCGACCCCCACCACCCCGCCACGATGCACAACGGAAAGGGAACCCTGTGAGCCGCATCACCGAGCTCGCCGTCAAGAACCGGAGCGTGACGATCCTCATGACCGTCGCGATCCTGATCGCCGGCGTCTACTCCTGGGGCAGCCTCAAGCAGGAGCTGCTGCCGGACATCGACTTCCCGGTCATCACGGTCGTCGCGCCGTATCCGGGTGCCGGCGCCGCGGACGTGACCGAGCAGGTCACGCGTCCGATCGAGCGCGCGATCTCCGGCATCCCGCGGCTCGAGCGGCTCCAGTCCACCTCGGCGAACAGCCTGGGCCTGGTGGTCGCTCAGTTCTCCTACGGCACCAACGTGAAGGACGTCCGGGCGACGATCGAGCAGAACCTCCAGTCGGCCGGCCTGCCGCAGTCGGTCTCGCCGACGGTCTCGTCGCTCAACATCAACGCCACGCCGGTCATCGTCGCGTCGATCTCCGGGAAGGACGGCGCCGCGCTGGACGACGTCGCACGCATCGTGCAGACGCAGGTCGTGCCCGAGGTCCAGGCGCTCGAGGGGGTCAACTCCGCCGAGGCGACGGGCGGCGAGACGGGGCGGATCCAGATCACGCTCGACCCGGCGAAGCTCACCGAGTCGGGCATCAGCACCTCGCAGATCACGGGCGTCCTGCAGGCCAACAACATCACGTTCCCGGCCGGCTCGCTCCCGCTCGACGGCCAGTCGGTGCCGGTCTCCACGATCCACTCGTTCGACTCCACCGACGAGATCGCGAACCTCATCGTCGGCGTCAAGGGGCTCCCGACCGGCACGGGCGCCGGCTCGATCCCGGGCGCTGGGGCCGGCACCGGCTCGATCCCGGGCGCGGGCACCGGGGCCGGCACCGGCTCGACCCCGGGCGCCGGCGGCACCGCCGCGGTCCCCACGCCCGTCCGGCTCGGCGACCTGGGCACCGTCGAGGCCGTCAGCGTCGCCACGACGGGCTACGCGCGCACCAACGGCGAGCCGTCGCTCACGCTGGCGGTGAGCAAGAACGCGGACGCCAACACCGTCACGGTGGCCGACGAGGTCACCGCCAAGCTCGACGAGATCAAGGCCGCGAACCCCGACCTCAACGTCGTGGTGGTCAGCGACCTCTCCGCGTTCATCAAGGAGTCGCGCGACGGCCTCGTGAAGGAGGGGCTGCTCGGCGCGGCGATGGCGATCATCGTCATCTTCCTGTTCCTGCTGTCGGTCCGGTCCACCTTCGTGGCCGCCGTCAGCATCCCGACGTCCATCCTCGCCGCCCTCACCCTGATGCTCGTCGCGGGCATCTCGATCAACATCATGACCCTCGGCGGACTGGCGGTCGCCGTCGGACGCGTCGTGGACGACGCGATCGTCGTCCTGGAGAACATCTACCGGCACAGGGCCCGCGGCGACGACAGGCGGACCGCCGTCCTCGCGGGCGCGAGCGAGGTCGCGTCCGCGATCACGAGCTCCACGATCACGACGGTCGCCGTCTTCCTGCCGCTCGGCTTCGTCGGCGGGCTCGTCTCCCAGTTCTTCCTGCCCTTCGCGCTGACGGTGACCTTCGCGCTGCTGGCGTCCCTCGTCGTCGCGCTCACGGTGGTCCCGGTCCTCGCGTACTTCCTCGTGGACCGCGTGAAGATGGACGTGGACGAGGACGGCGAGCCGCGCAAGTCGATCTGGATCCGCGCCTACACCCCCACCATCAAGCTCGCGCTCCGCAGCCGCTGGACCAAGTGGGGCGTGCTCGCCATCGCGTCCGCGCTGTTCGTCGGGTCGCTCGCGCTGGTCCCCGGCATCCCCACGCAGTTCATCAACGCCGGCTCCGAGAAGGTCCTCGTCGTCAACGTGGCACCGCCGTCCGGCACTCCGTCCTCCGCCGTCCTCGACCGCGCGATCAAGGCGGAGGAGATCATGAAGGCCGACCCCAAGGTCACGCTGATCCAGACGACCGTGCCCTCCGAGGGGGACACCGGCTTCCAGACGGTCAGCGCGGCCTTCACCGGACGCGCCGCCAACAGCGCCGTCCTCACCGTCCGCCTCGCGAACGACGCGAACCTCTCCGACACGACCGAGCAGTTCCTCTCCGACCTCGCCCCGATCAAGGAGGGCGGCTGGGACGTGACGGTCGGCGAGCAGACCGGCTTCAGCTCCAGCGGCCTCAACGTCATCGTGAGCGGCCCGGATAGCGCCACCGTCGCCGACGCGACCGGCCAGGTCCTCGACGCGATCAAGGACCAGCCGGACATCGTGAACCTCAAGAGCGACCTCACCAAGGGTGCGCCGGCGGTCGAGGTCCTGGTGGACCCGAACAAGGCCATCGCGGCGGGGCTCACCACCGCGCAGGTCGCCGGCGAGGTGCGCGGCGTCCTGACCGGCTCCCAGGTGGGCCGCATCCAGACGGCCGACGGCCCCGTGCTCGACCTGTACATGCGCATCGACCCGCAGGCCGTCGCGTCGCTCGACGCACTGAAGGCGCTGCCCGTCGGCACGTTCACCAAGGTCCCGCTCTCGGCGGTCGCCGACGTGAACGAGGTCTCGGCCCAGGGCAGCATCACCCGCATCGACGGCGCCCCGGCCTCGTCGATCACCGCCCAGATCACCAGCAAGGACCAGGGCGGCGTCTCGCGCGCGGTGCAGCAGAAGATCACGGCGCTCAAGGACGCAGGCTCCCTCCCCGCCGGCGTGGACGTCCGCCTCGCGGGCGTGACGCAGCAGCAGAACTCCGCGTTCGGCGGCCTGTTCGCCTCGATGGCGGTCGCGATCCTGCTCGTCTACCTCGCCCTGGTCGTCACCTTCAACAGCCTCATCACCCCCTTCATCATCCTGTTCAGCCTCCCGCTCGCGACCATCGGCGCCTTCGTCGCGCTGTACGTGACGGGCCGCCCGATCGGCATCAGCGCCCTCATCGGCTTCCTCATGCTCATCGGCATCGTCGTCACCAACGCGATCGTCCTGCTCGACCTCGTCGAACGGCTCCGCGAGCGCGGGGAATCGACCACGGAGGCGCTCATCGAGGGCGGACGGACCCGCGTGCGGCCGATCCTGATGACCGCACTCGCCACGATCCTCGCGCTCATGCCGCTCGGCCTCGGCCTGAACGAGGGGTCGATCATCGCCAGCGAGCTCGCGACCGTCGTGATCGGCGGACTCCTGAGCTCCACCTTCCTCACCCTGATCGTCGTCCCGGTCGTGTACTCGCTCGTGGACGGTGGCAAGTCCGGCCTGTCGCAGCGCTTCCGCCGGAAGCCCGCGCAGGAGCCGGAGCCCGCGACGGCCGAGGCGGCTCCGGCCGGGGCCTGACCGAGCCGCGCGACGGATCACGCAGGAGGCCCTCGGACCCATGGGTCCGAGGGCCTCCGACTCGCTGGGCTCGCCGCATGGCTGACGTGACCGCTCCCGTCCCATCCGCGACCCGCTCGCCGACCGCGTGGGTCTCGGGCCGCGGGCCGCGCCCACCCCGCCGCGCGTTGACGCCGCTCGCCGGAAATCCGATAATCCAACTCGGAATTAGGCCGCGCCCGCCCCCGGCGCGCATCCGGACCCCAGGAGCCGAGGACCGATGACCGTCCAGCGCGAGATCGTCTCGACCGAGTACCAGTACGGCTTCCGCGACGAGGTCGCGTACCTCGCCGAGACGAAGCGCGGGCTGACGCGCGCGACCGTCGAGGAGATCAGCGCGATCAAGGGCGAGCCGGAGTGGATGCTCGAGTTCCGCCTGAGGGCGTACGACCACTTCCTCGCCCGGCCCATGCCGCAGTGGGGCGGGAGGCTCGACGACATCGATTTCGACAAGATCGTCTACTACCGGAAGCCGTCCGAGCGCGAGGAGAAGTCCTGGGACGACGTCCCGGAGCAGATCAAGCAGACGTTCGAGAAGCTCGGCATCCCCGAGGCGGAGCGCAAGTTCCTCGCCGGCGTGGGCGCCCAGTACGACAGCGAGGTCGTCTACCACTCCGTCCGCGAGGAGCTGGCGAAGATCGGCGTGGTCTTCATGGGGACCGACCAGGCCCTGCGCGAGTACCCGGAGATCTTCCGGCGCCACTTCGGCACCGTCGTGCCGCCGGAGGACAACAAGTTCGCCGCCCTGAACTCCGGGGTCTGGTCCGGTGGGTCGTTCGTGTACGTCCCGAAGGGAGTGGAGGTCCCGCTCCCGCTCCAGGCCTACTTCCGCATCAACGGGGAGAACACCGGCCAGTTCGAGCGGACGCTGATCGTCGTGGACGAGGGGGCCAAGGTCCACTACATCGAGGGCTGCACGGCGCCGATCTACTCCACCGACTCGCTGCACGCGGCGGTCGTCGAGGTGGTCGCGCTCCCCGGGTCCAAGGTCCGGTACACGACGATCCAGAACTGGAGCCGCGACGTCTACAACCTCGTGACCAAGCGCGCGCACGCCCACGCGGGCGCGACGGTCGAGTGGGTGGACGCGAACACCGGTTCCCGCCTCACGATGAAGTACCCGAGCATCTACCTCCTGGGCCCGAAGGCGACCGCCGAGGTGGTGAGCGTCGCGTTCGCCGGGCACGACCAGCACCAGGACACCGGCGCCAAGGCCGTCCACCTGGCGCCCGACACCAGCAGCCGGATCGTCAGCAAGTCGGTGAGCAAGGACGGCGGCCGTGCCACGTACCGCGGCACCGTGCGCGTGGCGCCCGGCGCCACGAACGTCACGGCGTCCGTCCGGTGCGACGCGCTGCTGCTCGACGATCACAGCCGGAGCGACACGTACCCGTACATCGACATCGGCGAGGACGACACCACCATGTCGCACGAGGCGACGGTCGGGA
>JAKOQS010000096.1 GCA_029778235.1 Chloroflexota bacterium
AAGACCAGTCGCCACGTGAACGTGGTGGTGACCCAGCCGCCGATGAGGGGCCCGGCGGCGACGGCGGCAGCGGCGACGCCGCCGCTGATCCCGTAGGCGAGGGCGCGCTGCCGTCCTTCGTAGTTGGCGGCGATGAGCGCGGCGATGGCCGGCACGACCATGACCGCCCCGATCCCCTCGACCAGCGACCAGCCGAACAGGAGGACGGCGAGGTTCGGGCTGATCGCGGTCGTGAAGGATCCCGCGGCGTAGACGGCGAGCCCGACCGCGAACGTCCGGTCGCGTCCCCAGATGTCGCCCAGCTTGGCGCCGAGGAGCATGAAGGCCGCCATGACGAGCGTGTAGAGGGTGATCGCGGCCTGGACGCCCTGGACGGTCGTCCCCAGGTCCGCGCAGATCTGCGAGATGGAGACGTTCATCACGCTGCTGTCGAGCACCATGACGAACTGGGCCGAGGCGAGGATCGCCACGGCGACCCACGAGCGGGCGGGGCTCGACGACGCGGGCACGGATCCCGTCACGGACATGCCGCGCAGCCTAGCGCACCGACGGGTCCCCGATGGCACCCCTGAAGAACGCCAGCAGCCGTGCCTCGTAGTCCGTCGGCCGAAGGAGCATCCCCTGCGTGTGCTCGGCGCCCGGGATCATCCACGGCTCGACCGCCGTCCCCGCCGCGTACGCGGCCGCCGCGAGCTCGACGGCGTTGTGCGGGAGGACGGTCGTGTCCGACAGGCCGTGCACGATGTCGAAGGGGCGGCCGGCGAGCCGGGTGATCTCCGACGCGGGGTCGCGGGAACCGAGCTCCGGCTCGCCGAGGATCCGCCCGACGAAGATGCCCGCGGGCACGACCCAGGCCGGATAGCCCTCCGACTCGGTGTACTCGCGCGACGCGACGTCGAACGCGTAGTAGCTGCTGTCGGCGAACGTCGCCGCGACGCGCGGCTCCTCGCCCATCGCGATGGTCACGGTGCCCCCACCGAGCGAGGGTCCGTACAGCCCGATCCGGGCCGGGTCCGCGCCCTGCGCGACGAGCCAGTCCCACGCGCCAAGGACGTCGCGGTACTCCTTCACGCCGCCCGCCCACCGGCCGTTGTCGGCGTCAGAATCGCCGTGGTTGCGCAGGTCGATCATCAGGACGCCGAACCCCGCGCGGTGGAGCATCGCCGCGGGGAGCATGACGACCGGATCGCGCCGGCAGCTGTCCCGGCCGTGGACGACGATGACCGTCGGGGCCGAGATGCCGCCGGTGCCGGGGGCGAACCAGCCGCGGATCGTCAACGACGGGTCGCGTGACGGGAACGAGACGTCCGTGTAGTCGGTGAAGCGGTACGGGGCGGCATCCACCACGAGGCTGTGATCGCCGTCGTACGCCTCGAAGTCCGCGGGCGTCTGAGCGCTGAACTCGCGGAGGGCGCACCGGGCGTGCACGGACGACAGCTTGTCGTACGCCAGGTACCCGGCGACCCCCCAGACGGCCACGGCGGCGATGCCCGCGATCGCCACCATCCCCGCGAGCACGACCCAGCGGCGACGGAGCCGCCGATGGGAACCACCCTCCGTGGCGGGCGCGGCGGGACCGGCCGATGCGTTCGTCATGCCTCACCCCCTGTCGTCGTCGAGGATGCGGCGCGGGCGCCGTGCCGGCCAGTGCCGATGGTCGCGGCGGACCGCCGCCGACGTCGCCGCCGTCGGCCACGCCGACACACGGCCCGCGCCGGCCGGGGTCAGTCCTCGCCAAGGAACTCGCGCACGAGCGACTGGAAGTGATGGACCCCATTCTCCCTGGCCGCGCTGAACCGCCCCGTGTCGTACGCGTTCGAGCGGAGCCCGCGCTGCACCTGCTCGCAGATGACGATGTCCTCGTGCTGGACCTCGTCGGAGAACGCGATCGCCTGCTGCATCGACTCCCAGCCCTCCGGGGTCCCGGGCGCCGCGTAGTACCACTCGAAGATCGTGAGCGTCCGGTCGGGCCCGAGCGGGAGGATGACGTTCGTCTGCATGTTGTCCGGGTAGAGGTTGAGCATCGTGTTCGGGAAGAGCCAGTAGTACAGGGCGTCCGTCTCGCCCTCGGGCGAGCGCATGTACCGGCGGTCCCGGCCGATCTCCTCGCCGGGCTTCAGGTCGCGGATCGGCGCGGACTGCTTCGAGTGGAAGCGGAACGTGTCCACCCGGTACGCGTCGTAGTCGATCTCCCGGAAGAGCGCCGGGTGGGCGATCGGGATGTGGTACCCCTCCAGGTAGTTGTCCACGTAGACCTTCCAGTTCGCCTCGACGACGTAGTCGCGGCGCTCGACGCGGGACATCGCGTCGATGTCGAAGCCGGCCGCCGCCACCTCTCCCGGGATGTCGCCCATCACCTCGGCGAGCGTCGGGGCCTCGGGGTCGAGGTTCACGAAGACGAACGGCCCGAAGCGGTCCACGCGGACCGGCACGAGGCCGAAGTCGGCCTTGTCGAAGTCGCGCGTCCCGTCCATCTCCGGGCAGGTGCGGAGCGTGCCGTCCAGGCCGTACGTCCAGCCGTGGTAGCGGCACTGGAGGCTCTTGCGGTTGCCCTTCGTCAGCGCGACCTGCCCGGCCCGGTGGCGGCAGACGTTGTAGAAGGCGCGCAGCTCCCCGTCGAGCCCGTGGACGACGACGACGGGCTGGTCGAGGACGGTCACGGGGACGAAGTCACCCGGGCGGAGGAGGTCGGTCGCGTGCGCGACGAGCTGCCAGGTCCGCCCGAAGATGCGGTCCTTCTCGGCCTCGAGTGCCACCGGGTCCACGTACGCGGCCGCCGGGAGCGTGCGGGCGCCTGCCGTGTCGAGCGACGGCGTCGGGGCGAGCGGCGGACGGTCGGTCATCGGAGCACCTCGAAGATCCGGGGAGGGCGCGACGGCCGGGCCGGCAGGCCAGCGAGGTCCTGCATGCCACGGTCGATGCGCGCCGGAGAGGGGCGGGTCAGGCCAGTGTACCGACGGCGACCCGTCGCTCGACCGGGGGCGCGAGAGCGCGGGCGGCCCCGGAGCCGCTCCTCGACGCCCGGGGCAGCGGGATCCCGGCGGTGAGCCGCCTCAGCCGTCACCCGTCTCGACGGCCGCGCCTCCGCGCACCGCCTGCGGCGTGAGCCGACCCTGCGCGATCGCGACTCCCAGCAGGACGATCGCGGCACCGACCGGCTCGCGCAACGAGAGCGGCTCGGAGAGGAAGGCCGACCCGACGGCCACGGCCACGATCGGCGTCAGGTACGTCACCGTGCTCGCGGTTGTGCTGCCGGCAGCCGCCACGATCCGGTAGCTCAGCACGTACGCGACGCCGGAGCCGAGCGCACCGAGGCCGAGCATGCCGAGGAGCGCGTCCGGCGCCGCAGCCGTCCCCGGAGCCGGCGCGACGACGGCCAGGGGGACGAGCACGAGCGCCGCGAGGGCGACCTGTACCGTCGCCATCGAGACAGGCCCCTCGGGCAGCGACGCCAAGTGCCGTCGCGTGTATGGATAGCCGAGACCGTAGCAGGCGACCGCGGCCATGCAGGCGCCGATCCCGATGATGTCGGATGTCCCGAGCCCCTCCCAGACGCCGATCACGACGAGGACCCCCGCGAAGCCCACACCCAGGCCGGCGATCCTTTCGCGGGTGACCTCCTCCTCCCGGTACGCCAGGAGGACCACAGTGAGCGTGGCGAGCGGGGTGGTGGCGTTGATGATCCCCGCCAGCACCGATGAGACCTGCGTCTCCCCATAGGCGAAGAGCGTCGCGGGGAATGCGTTCATCAGCAGCCCGACGACCAGGAGGTCGAGCCAAGTGCGCCGCGACCGCGGCAGACGACCGCGCGTGGCGGCCAGGATCGCCAGCAGGACGAGCGCGCCGAGTGCGGTCCGCACGAACGCGACCTGGCCCGGCGTCAGGAACGTCAGGCCGAGCTTGATCCACCAGAACGAGCAACCCCAGATCAGGGCAAGGAGGACGAACGCGACCTGCCACGGCAGGCGCGCTCGCCCGACGGCCTCAGCCACGGCCTGGATCCGTCCGCACGCCCCGGGGGATCCCGCCGCCCTGCGACGACCGGCGGTCCGAGCGCTGGCCCGCGACGACCGGGTTCGCGCCCTCGGCGCGCCACAGGTGCATCACCGCGTATGCACGCCAGGGCCGCCACGCCTCCGCGTGCGCCACGAGCGCGGCCGGGTCCGATCCCCCGCCGAGCCGCGTCCAGCCGTGACGCACGCCGAGGTCGGTGGGGAGGAACGCATCGGGGTCCCCGAGCGCCCGCATGCGGATGTACGCGGCCGTCCACGGCCCGATCCCCGGAAGCGCGAGCAGCCTGCGCTCGACGTCGTCGCGGTCGGCCCCCACGTCGAGGACGACGTCCCCGCGGAGGACCGCCCGGGCCAGCGCGGCGAGCGCGCGAGCGCGCGACGCGGGCATCGGCAGGTCGGCGGGGTCCGCGACCGCCAGCGCCTCGGTTGTGGGGAACAGGAGCCGCACGTCGCCGACGGGGTGACGCAGCGGCGCTCCGAAGCGGGCCGCCAGCCGGCCGGCGATGGTGCGGGCCGCGGCGACCGACACCTGCTGGCCCAGGACGGCACGGATGGCCGTCTCCGCCGGGTCCGCCGACCCGGGCACGCGCAGGCCGGGAGATCGGGCAGCGAGTGCCCCCAGCAGGTGATCGGCGCCAAGGACGTCGGCGACCGCGGCTGGGTCGGCGTCGAGATCCAGGAGGCGTCGCACGCGGGCCACCGCCGTCGCGAGGTCGCGTGGGTCGTCGAGCGTGAGCGCCGCCCGGACGCCGCCGGCTTCGGCGCGCAGCTCGACGAGGCCGGTCCCATGGGGCAGCCGCAGGCTGCGGCGATACGCGTCGCCGGTCCATTCCTCCACGCCGGGCACGGCACGCGCCGCGAGGAAGTCCAGCGCCGCAGGGCCGTCGAACGGCTCGCGGGCCGCGAGCCTGATCTCGAGGGTGCCCGGAGGTGAGGTCGGGCCCCGGGAACGCCGCGCGCGAAGCTCGGTCGGCGTCGCGGCGAAGACCTCGCGCATGGTCACGTTGAACTGCCTGATGGAGTCGAACCCGGAGGCGAACGCCGCCTCCGTGACGGGCAGGTCGGTCACCTCGAGCAGGACACGAGCCGCGTGGGCGCGTCGCGCCCGGGCGATCGCGAGGGGCCCGACCCCGAGCTCCGACACCAGGTGCCGGCGCAGCTGCCGCTCGGAGTACCCGAGGCGATCCGCGAGCCCGGGCACGCCGGCCCGCTCGACGACCCCGTCCGCGATCAGGCGGAGGGCCCGCGCGGTCAGGTCGCCGCGGAGGTCCCACTCGGGGGACCCCGGCGCCGCGCCGGGGACGCACCGCTTGCAGGCGCGGAAGCCCGCGGCCTGGGCCGCCGCAGCCGTCGAGAAGAAGCGGACGTTCTCCCGGCGCGGCGTGATGGCCGGGCAGCTCGGCCGGCAGTAGATCCCGGTGGTCGCGACCGCCGTGTAGAACATCCCGTCGAACCGCTCGTCGCGGCTGCGGACCGCCTGGTAGGCGAGATCTGCATCCATGTCGCGAGCATGATGCCCGACCACCCGCGACCGCTGGCGGTTTTCGGACATCGCGGCCGACCTCGCCGAGGACGTGGCCGGATCCCGACTCGCCGTCGCACGCGCGGGTCGTCGATGAGCCCGCGAGCGTCTTCCGGATGAGCGCGATACGCTCCCTGCATGACCGAAGACACCGCGACGCAGGGGTCCCGCGGTCTCCTTGAGCGAGCCCGGCTGCGCCTCCCCGACCGCCGGGCGCGGGCGCGCAGGCGGGACCTCGTCCTCGCCGCGATCGTCATCGTCGGCGCGGCCTGGGCGGTGGCCGCCGGAAGCAGCCTCGACCCCGCATGGTTCGTGCGCGGCGCCGTCGTCTCCGCGGCCCTCCTCGCGATGCTCTCCGCGATCGTCGTCGTCCACGAGCTCGCCCACCTCGTCGTAGGGCGCCTCCTGGGCATACGGTCCGACGCGTTCTCGGTCGGGTTCGGGCCCGAGCTCGTCGGCATCACGCGCGGCGGCATCCGCTGGAGCTGGCGTGCGATCCCGCTCGGCGGCTATGTGCGGCTGCTCGGCGAGACGGACGCCGCCGTTCAGGGTGGCCTTGCGGCCGCAGGTCCGACCCGGATCGCGCTCGTCTACCTTGCCGGCCCGGTCGCCAACCTCGCGACGGCCGCAGCCGCAGCGGCGGTCCTGGCGATCTCGCAGGGCGTCACGCTCGCGGCGGTCCCGCAGGCCGTCGCTGCGGTGCTGTGGACGGCCCTGGCGGTCACGGCCCGGCTGATCGTCGAGTGGATCCCGACGATGCTGTCGAACCTGGCCGCCATGCCCTTCGGCGGGCTGCCGTCGATGTTCGGTGCGATGGACCAGGCCGTCCGCTCCGGACCGTTCCTCGTCACGCTCCTGTTCGTGCTCCTCAACCTCTCGATCGGGCTGATGAACCTGATCCCGTTGCCGCCCCTCGACGGCGGCCAGGCCGTCCTGGGGATCGCGCGGGCGCGGATGGGCGACCGGATCCCGGAGGCGGCCGTCCGGCGCGCAGTCCGCGCCGGGTTCGTCGGCCTGATGGCGCTGATGTTCGCCATCAACGTCGTCGATCTCGTGCGATGGACGGTGGGTGGGTACACCCTGGGAGCCTGACGGTCGTCGCCGCGCGCACGCGGGGTGCGACGACGACGCTGGCCGGCCGGCCGGTCTCCGGCCGCTCCGCCGGCGCGGTACAGTCGGGAGGGCACCTCCGCCCGTCCACGATGGTCCACCCGGCCCGGGACGCGATCCGCGCGGCGCCGCTAGGCTGGCGCATCCGGTCATCCGGGATGCCGTCATCGCGTGAAGGGAGCACGACATGACAGAGGCCGCGGCCGTGGCAGGGACCGCCACGCTGCGCGTCGGCGAGACCGAGCTGGAGCTGCCGCTCGAGCACGCCAGCGTGGGCCACCCCGTCTTCAACATCGGAACGCTGCTGGCCAAGGGTGGGGCGACGACGCTCGACTACGGGTTCGCGAACACCGCCGCCACGCGGAGCGCGATCACGTACATCGACGGCGACAACGGGATCCTGCGCTACCGCGGCTACCCCATCGAGCAGCTCGCGGAGCAGTCGACCTTCCTGGAGACCGCCTACCTCCTGGTGTACGGCGAGCTCCCGACCGCCGACCAGCTGGCCGACTGGGAGTCCGCGATCACGCACCACACGCTGATCGACGAGGACTTCCGGCGCTTCTTCGAGGGCTTCCCGCGGAAGGCCCATCCGATGGGCGTCCTCGGCTCGGCGGTCATGGCGCTCTCCACGTTCTACCCGGACTCGATCGACCCCTTCGACCCGGAGGACGTGGAGATCAGCACGATCCGCGTGCTGGCCAAGCTCCCCACGATCGCCGCCGCCGCGTACAAGCACTCGATCGGCCAGCCGTTCGTGTACCCGGACAACGCGCTCGACTACGAGAGCAACTTCCTCCGGATGATGTTCGCGGTCCCCACGGAGCCCTACCGCGTGGACCCCGAGGTCGCCGCGGCGATGCGCGTCCTCCTCATCCTCCACGCCGACCACGAGCAGAACTGCTCCACGTCCACGGTCCGGTTCGTCGGCTCCAGCCACGCGAACATCTACGCATCGGTGGCAGCCGGCGTCTCGGCGCTGTGGGGACCGCTCCACGGCGGCGCGAACCAGGAGGTCCTGGAGATGCTCCGCGCGATCCAGGCCGACGGCGGCGACGTCGGGAAGGCCGTGGACCGCGCCAAGGACAAGGACGACCCGTTCCGCCTGATGGGCTTCGGACACCGCGTCTACAAGAACTACGACCCGCGGGCGCGGATCATCAAGCGGGCCGCGGACACCATCCTCAACAAGGCCGGCGGGCACGATCCGCTGCTCGACATCGCGATGCAGCTGGAAGAGGCGGCGCTCACCGACGACTACTTCATCAGCCGCAAGCTCTACCCCAACGTCGACTTCTACAGCGGCCTCATCTACCACGCGCTCGGCTTCCCGGTCGAGATGTTCACGGTGCTCTTCGCGATCGGACGGGCGCCCGGCTGGGTCTCGCACTGGCGGGAGATGATCCGCGACAAGGACACGAAGATCGGGCGGCCCCGGCAGCTGTACACGGGCGTCGTCGAGCGCGACTACGTACCCGTCGCGGGGCGCTAGGTCGGGCGATCTGGAGCGGCGCCGCGGCGCCGCTACTGGGCCGGCGTCCCCGCCGGGCGCTGTCGTGCGAACGCGCCGACGATCGGCTCCGCGGCGCCGAGCTCCTCGAGGTGCGACCCGTCCGGCCGGACCGTCGCGAGCGTGATCGTGCCGCCGCCCCGATGCACCAGGCTGAACAGGATCGTCGACCCGTCCGGCGACCAGGCCGGCCAGAGAGCCTCTCCGTCCACGCTCTCGAGGTCCGTGACGCGCGTGAGCCCGCTGCCGTCGGGGCGGATGGTGTAGAGCTCGGACGTCGGGTGCCGCGCGTCGAACGGGTCGAGCGCGCCGGCAGAGAAGACGATGAGGTCCTCGGTCGGGTGCCACGCCGCGCTGCCGACGTACATCTCCGGGTCCACGAGCCGGCGCACCGTCGGAGGTGACGACCCGAGGTCGACGATCGCGAGCGAGGAGCCGCGGATCTCCTGTGCCGCCGCCGCCGTCCCCGAGGAGACGACGGCGTCGGTCACGACGAGGCGCCGGCCGTCGCCCGACCATCGTGGGAGCGCGAGGATGGTCGGCAGCCGGCTTTCGAGCAGGGTCGAGACGGCACCGGTCTCCACATCGACCAGGCGGAGGCTGCTTCCGGCCACCGAGTCGCCCGCGACGTCGAGGCGCCAGAACGCGATGGACCGGCCGTCCGGCGACCAGTCGGGCCCGCCCGCCTCCACGCAGGGCGCCGCGCAGTCCACGGCGCGCACGGCGTGGTTCCCGTCCCAGCCGGTGATCCAGAGGTCGCGCGTGCCGTCGGCATCGACGCCGACGAACGCGAAGCGCGCCCCGTCGGGGGCCCAGGCGACCTCCCCGGAGACCTCCTTCGGACCGCCGGAGAGGGCGGGCTGGACCTCGTCCGTGCCCGGCCGCAGGCGCCGGACCTGGCGCTCGTCGTAGTCGAAGAACAGGATCCACGGGACGGCCGCGTCGGGGGCGCGGGCCGGCGCCGGCGAGCCCGCCGCCGTCGTCGTCGCGGGTCGCTGCAGGCCGCAGTCGGGCGTGGTGCACAGCTCCAGCCCGAGCGCCTCGAGACCCTCGGCGAGCGGCGTGAACGCCATGCGCCCGCCGAAGCTGCGGCTCACGATGCCGGCCGGCTGCCCGTCCACGAAGACAGGACCGCCGGAATCGCCGACGCGCGCCCGCGTGTCCGTGAGGACCATGCACGGGAAGTGGTCGCCGTCGCCGTCCGCGAGGTACGGCGCCACGTCGACCACGCGGCCCTGCCGGTAGCCGAGCACGCCCGTCGCCTCCATCGGATCCCCCGCGGCGATGTCGCCGCAGGCGAGCGGCCGCGCCCCCGCGAGGTCGCGGATCCCCGCGCGGCCCATCCGCACGGTGTCGAGACGCCCCCAGGGGATGCGCTCGGGCGCCAGGACGACGTAGGTCATGTCCGAGGCGAGGCACCGCTTCCCTTCCACCGGGCATGGATCGATCGTCGCGAGCGGGCCCCACGTGCCGAGATGTCTGCCCTCCGCGTCGGCGACGGCGGCACCCTCCGCGCTGCGGCAGTGGGCCACGGCCACGAGCACGACGCGGTCGCCATGGCGTGCGTAGAGGTTCCCGAAGCACGGGTAGGCGAGCTTGTGTCCGGCCATGATCGGGTCGTCCGGGTAGCTCGCCGCGAGCGGCGGGAGCCACTGCAGTGCGACGATCGCGAGCAGGCAGACGAGCGCGGCCGCGAGGGCCCACGTGAGCGAACGGACCAGTGCCCGGCTCTCGCCGGGCATTCCGGCGTCACGCGCGCCGTTGGCGCCCGTCCCGGGCCCACCCGGGGGCTGTTCCCCGGCCGGCGGCGCGGCGGTGGGCTCCGGCGACCGGCCCGGCCCGTCCACCGCGGCCCTCAGTCGGCGGCGACGGGCCGCGAGACCGCGAGGATGAGCGCGGGGAGGACCTCCCGCGCCATGGCATCCGGGTCGTCGGCACCGGAGAGGAGGGCGCGGCGGACGCTGCGCTCCACGATCGCGACGGCCGCATCGGCCACGTCGGAGGCGTCCACGGTCAGCTCGCGCTCGAGCAGGGCGATGCCGCGCTCGATGAACGCGGAGATGCGGGCCCGGAACCGTGCATCCGCCTCGAGGAACGCACGCGACGCGGCCGGCTGGCGGACCGCGTGGATCTCCAGCTCGGTCTGGACCAGGGAGAGGAGCCGGTCGCCCGGCACCGACGCGAGGATCCGCTCCACCATGGCGCCGAGCAGCGCCGCCTGGTCGGCGCCCTCGGGCATCGCCGCCGCCTCGGCGAGGGCGTCCCCGAGCGCCCCGGCGCCGTCGCCGGCCGGGCCCAGGTGCGCGTCGAGGTAACCGAGCAGCCGGGCGTGCTCCCGCTCGATGAGCGCCTCGAGCACGTCGTCCTTGTCCGCGAAGTTCGAGTAGAACGCGCCACGGGTGAACCCGGCGCGGTCGCAGATCTCCTCGACGGTGGCGCCGATCACGCCGCGCTCCGCGAAGACCTCGCGGGCCGCGTCGAGCACCCGCTCGCGGGTGGCGTCGCGCCGCGCGGAGCGGATGGGCTCCCTCGCCTCGACGGTCACGGCCATCCCCCATTCGGATACACGGTCGTACTCGATACGTTGACGTATCGGATACACCTTCGTATCGTAGGCGGTGCCGCAGCACGGCGCAACCCTCTTCCTCACGATCCGCGGGCCGGGCAGGACGGCGCCCGGCATGGAGGCTGGCGATGTTCGAACGACTCGGCGTGTACGCATACAGGCTCCGGTTCGTCATCGTCATCGCGTGGGTCGTGGCCGCCGTGCTGTCCGTCCGATTCGCGCCGTCGCTCGCCTCCGCCGGTGCCGCCGACCAGGCGTCGTTCCTCCCCGCGTATGCGCCGTCCGTCCAGGCGCAGGACGCGCTGGAGAGGGCGTTCCCCGGGTCCGCCGCCGCCAGCTCGGCGACGCTCGCCTTCTCCCGCGACGGCGGGCTGACGGACGCCGACCGCGCCTACGTCGAGGAGGTCGCCGCCTGGATCACCGGGCCCGATGCGCCGGCGGAGCTGCGCGCCGCCCAGCTCGGCGTCGACTCCGCCGAGTCCCGCCCGGAGCTGGCCTCGATGCTCCGCAGCTCGGACGGCGTCCTCGAGCTCCTCGTGGTCAACCTCGGGATCGGGTCGGCGGGCGAGCAGGCCGACACGGTCGTCTCCCAGCTGCGCGACCACCTCGCGGAGAACCCGCGAGACGGGCTCGCCGCGCATGTCACCGGCGCCGCCGGCATCACCACCGACTACATCGGGGCGATCGAGAAGGGGACGGACAGCACGACGCTCGTGACGGTCGTGCTCGTCGTCATCATCCTGCTGCTCATCTACCGCGCGCCGCTCGCGGCGCTCGTCCCGCTCGTGACGATCGGGGCCGCCTTCCTCGTCGCGAAGGGCGCTCTCGGGCTCCTCGCCCAGGCGGGCTGGGAGGTCTCCTCCCTGCTCGACACGTTCATCGTCGTGCTCGTCTTCGGCGTGGGAACGGACTACGCGATCTTCCTGATCTCGCGCTACCGCGAGGAGGTCCGGCACGAGGACTGGCACGAGGCCGTCCGCGATACGGTGAAGCGCATCGGCGCGGTCATCAGCGCGAGCGCCGCCACGGTCATCGTGGGCCTGGCGGCGATGGCGTTCGCCGACTTCGGGATGATCCGGACGACGGGGCCCGCCCTGGGCGTCGCGGTCCTCATCACGCTCATCGCGGGCCTGACGCTCACGCCCGCGCTGCTGGGGATCTTCGGGCACTACCTCTTCTGGCCGCTCCACATGAAGACGGCCTCCGAGACCGACAAGGAGGGCTTCTTCGCCCGCCTCGCCGCGGCCGTCTCGCGGCATCCGGCGCTGGTGACCGTGGCGCTCTCCGTCGCCCTCTTCATCCCCGTCCTCTACGTGCCGCAGGCGAAGACCAACTTCGACACGCTCGCGGAGCTGCCCGCCACCTCCGACGCGCGCGCCGGCTACGACCAGGTGGCCGCGCACCTCGGCAAGGGCCGGATCACGCAGTCCACCGCGATCGTGGACGGGGGCGGCTCGGCCGACATGCTCGCGCCGGCGATGCTGGCGCGGCTGCGCGACACCGTCCTCGCCGTGGAGGCGACCAAGGGCGTGGACACGGTCACGAGCATCGTGACCCCGGATGGCGACGGCACGGTCCCCGACGGGTTCCGGCCCTCGATCCAGCTGGGCGTGATCGCGGACGAGATGTCCGCGGACAGCTCCACATCGTCGACCGACACCTCCGCGCTCATCGACACGAAGGTCTCGGATGGCCTGGCGTCCGCGCTCGACTACGTGAGCGCGCTCGGCGCAGCGTTCCCGGATGTCGCGGCCCGGGCCGAGTACCGGGCGACGACGCAGGCGATCGCGGATGCGCAGGACGTCGTGACGTCGGCCCGCGCGCAGGCCCGCGTCTCCAGCCAGCTGCGGACGCTCGCGTCGGCGATGACGTCCACCAGCGCACTGGCGAGCTCCGGCGGCGACGCCGACCGGACCCTGCTCTCGCGCTACCTGGCCGAGCTGGCGGTCGCCTACCCCGAGGTGCGAAGCCTGCCGCCGTATCGCGACGCCGTGGCGGCGGCCGACAGCCTCGCGAGGGAGGCGAGCCTCGCCGCGGCGGTCGCCGCCTCGAACGCGCTCCTGGCCCTGGCGACCCACTTCGACGCGAAGCCGGACGCGACGCTCTTCCCGGACAGCCTCGCCGGCACCGAGGCGGCGCAGGAGGCGCGCCGCAAGGCGACCGAGACGTTCGACGCCCTGCCGGTCGCCTTCCGCTCGCTCGCCGCCGCCTTCGCGGGACGGACGGACGACATCTTCATCCCCGTCGGGCTCGGCGGCGACCAGGCGGCCGACCTCGACCGTGCGGTCGATGCGTTCGTCTCCGGCGACCGGACGACGACCCGCTTCTACGTCACCACGACCGACGACCCCTACTCGATCGACGCCTTCCGGACCGTGCGCGCCGTGCGCGACGACCTCGTGGGCGACGCGTCGTCCTTCGGCCCCGGCGCCTCCGCGTACCTGTACGGGTCCACCGCACAGCTCGCGGACGTGCAGGACGTCCTCTCGAGCGACTTCCTCCGGGTCGGGATCGTCACGGTGCTCGGCGTCCTCCTCGTCCTCATCCTCCTGCTGCGCGCGCTCGTCGCGCCGCTCTACCTCGTCGCGACGGTCCTCCTGTCCTACGGCAGCGCCCTCGGGCTGTCGGCGTTCCTGTTCCAGGAGGTGCTCGGGCACCCGGGCATCAGCTTCTACCTGCCGCTGATGGTCTTCGTGCTCCTGGTCGCGCTCGGGGCCGACTACAACATCTTCCTGATGAGCCGCGTCCGCGAGGAGAGCGAGACGCGCCCGATCCGCGAGGGGATCCGCGTCGCGTCCGGGAAGACCGGGGCCGTGATCACCTCCGCCGGCCTGATCCTGGCGGGCACGTTCGGCTCGATGGCCACCGCGCCGCTCATCGTCCTCTTCCAGGTGGGCGTCGCCGTCGCCATCGGCGTCCTCATCGACACGTTCCTCGTCCGCTCGATCCTGGTCCCGGCGATCACGACGCTCGTCGGCGACCGCGCCTGGTGGCCGTCGGGCATGCGCCTCGGCGAGCGCGGCCTGGTGCCGCTCGCCGGCGCCGCCGACGGAGCGCTCGCGACGTCCGCGGCACAGGGGCGACGCTCGCGCGGCCGCCTCGCCGTCGCGCTGCTGCTCGCCGCGCTGGTCCCGGTGACATTCGCCGGCCTGGTCGTCTGGTCGCAGTCGCAGGGCGGCGCGCCCACGACGCCTGCCGCGGTGGTGGTCCTCGACGAGGGCGCGACCGTGGCCCGCGCCGACGGCACGACCGCGAGGCTCACCCTCGGCGACGACCTCGCGGCACAGCTCGTGGCCGGGGACGTGACCGACACGTTCCGATGGGAGGCCGTGGACGCGGCACGGGCATCGGACGGGCTCACGCAGGGCGACTACGCGGCAGTGCTCACGGTCCCGGCGGACTTCTCGCGACGGATCGCGGCGATCCGCGCCGACGCCACCGGCGGGCAGCCGGCGGCGGGCCTCGACCTGGCGATGCGGCCCGGCGAGGGCTCGGGTGTCGGCGCGGTCGCGCGCGAGGTGCGCGCCGCGATCGCGGCGACGGCCGCGCGGGACGCCACCGCGTCCTACGTGGACGACGTGCTCCTTGCCGTCTCCGCCGCCGACCGGGCGATGGGGTCCGCGTCCGCGGACTCGCGGGCGGTCGCCGACCGCGCCACCGGCCTCGCGGACGACGCGTCCGGGATCCGCACGGTCAGCGGCGAGCTCGTGGCCGGGCTCGACGAGCTCGCGTCGGGCGCCTCGAGCGCCGCGGACGGCGCGACGAAGCTCGTCGACGGCACGGCCGCGCTCGCGGACGGGACCGCGCTCGTCGCGGACGGGGCTGCCGGCGTGGCGGAGGGCGCGGCGCAGACTTCCGCCGGGGCGACCTCGCTCGCGACCGGGGTCGGCCAGCTGGCGTCGGGCCTCCAGACCCTCGACGCGTCCACGAGCGGGCTGCCGGCGCAGACGCAGCAGCTCGCGACGGGTGCCTCCGACCTGGCCTCCGGCGCGACGCAGGCGGCGACGGGCGCCGCGGACCTCGCGACGGGCCTCGGCACGCTGCAGACGCAGACGACCGGGTTCGGGGACCAGATGCAGCAGCTGAACGACGGGGCCGGCCAGCTGTCGGCCGGGATGACCAAGGCAGCGGCCGGCGAGGCGGACCTCGCGACGGGCCTCGGCACGATGAAGACCCAGACGACCGGCCTGGGCGCGCAGACGGCCGCCCTCGACGCGGGGGCGGCGCAGCTTGCGACCGGGACCGCCGACGCCGCGGCGGGCGCCGTGGACCTCGCGACGGGCCTCGGCACGATGAAGACCCAGACGACCGGCCTGGGCGCGCAGGCGAGCGCGCTCGCCTCCGGTGCCGCCGACCTCGCGACGGGGGCGGCCGGGGTCTCGGCCGGTGCCGCGCAGACGGCCACGGGAGCCGCAGCCACCGCGGCCGGCGCGGCCACGTTCTCGACGGCGGTCGCGGGGTACACGGGCGCCATCTCGGCGCTCGCGCAGTCGTGCATCGCCCAGGGAGGCGGCCCGCTCGTGTGCGGCCAGCTCGCCGCGATCGCGGCGCAGGGGCCGGCCATCCAGACGGGAGCTGCCGACCTCGCGACCGGGACGCAGGGGGTCTCCGACGGCGCCGCCCAGGTGGCGACCGGGGCCGCCGGCGTCAGCCAGGGCGCGGCCGACCTCGCCACCGGCACGGCGGGCTTCGCCGCGTCGGCGCCGCAGCTCGAGGCGGCGATCGCCGCGGCCGCGGACGGCGCGAAGGCGCTCGCCGGCGGCCTCGCGGCGCTCGCCGGGGGCGCGGCACAGCTGCACGATGGGACGATGAAGCTCGCGGCCGGCATGCCGCAGCTGGAGGCGGGGATCGCACAGGCGGCGGCGGGCGCGCAGGCGCTCGCCGACGCGATGAAGGCGCTCGCCACCGGAGCGTCCGAGCTGTACGCGGGAACGACCAAGCTGGCCGACGGAGCGCCGCAGCTCGAGTCCGGCATCGCGCAGGCCGCTGACGGCGGGGCCCAGCTCGCCACCGGGACGCAGCAGGTCGCGGACGGCGCCACGCAGCTGGCGTCCGGCACGCAGCAGCTGGCGGACGGGATGGTCCCGCTCGCGTCGGGCATCGCCGACGCGGCGAGCGGCGCCGGCCAGCTGGCCGGGGGCGCAACGCAGCTCGCGTCCGGCACGGAGAAGCTCGCGGCCGGATCGAGCGAGCTCGCGTCCGGCGCCGACAAGACCGCGTCCGGGGCGGCGACCTTGGCGGACGGGACCGCGACCGCCGCCTCGGGGCTCACGCAGCTGACCGACGCGATGGGCCAGGTCGTGGACGGCGCCCGCGTCGTCGAATCGCGCTCGGGCCTGCTCGCCGACGACGGGACATCGCTCTCGCAGGATGCCGCGCACGTTGCCGACGGGCTCGGCGGGGTGCCCGGGTCCGCCGGGATGGTGACGGACGCGACCCGCACGGCGGTCGCGGAGCGCGTCGCTGACCCGGTCGTCGTCACGGCCGCGAGCGCGGGCGGCGGATCGACTGCGGGGATCGCACCGTACGTGATGTCCCTCGCCCTCTGGCTGGGCGCGCTCGTCGCGTTCCTCGTGCTGCCTGCGGGACGACGGGGTCGCGGCCGACGCTGGTGGGTCGGGCCGGTCGGGGCCTTCGCCGCGGCCGCCGTGCTCGGGTCGATCGGCGCGGTCCTGATGATCGCGGGGCTGCGCCTGGGCGTCGGCATGGATGTCGCGCGGTTGCCGGCGCTCATCGCCGTCGCGGCTCTCGCTGCCGCCGCCTTCGCCGCCATCATCCAGGCCCTCGTGGTCGCGCTGGGCGACCGCGGCTGGCTCGTGGGGCTGCTCTTCGCCGGCGTCCAGGCGGCCGCGTGCGCGTCGCCGTACGTCGTCGACGCGCTGCCGGGGCCACTGGCGTTCCTGCGCCCTCTGATGCCGGTGACATGGGCCGCGGACGCGTTCCGCGCCTGCATCGACGGGACGACGGCCGGCCTCGCCACCGGGGTGCTGGCGCTCGCTGGGTCGCTCGCGATCGCCCTGCTGGTGACGCTCGCGGTCGCGTGGGGGACGGACCGGCCCGCCGCGACCGCGCCGGCGCCGGCATAGAGGGGGCCCGGGCGCGAGTCTCGCCCCGCGCC
>JAKOQS010000097.1 GCA_029778235.1 Chloroflexota bacterium
GCCGATGAGGTCGGAGACGGCGTCGCGGAACGACTTGTAGCCGAGGTTCGACAGCAGCAACTCGCCCATCGCGCGCATGACGAAGAAGAGCATGAAGCCGACCGTCGCGTAGACGAGCAGCACCGAGGGGCCTGCCAGCGAGATCGTCTTGCCGGACCCCATGAACAGGCCCGTGCCGATCGCGCCGCCGATCGCGATCAGCTGGAGATGCCGGTTGCCCAGCCCCCGCTCGAGCCGCCCATGGTCCTCCCGTGGCCCGGTAGAACGTTGATGCATGGTGATCCTCCTCGCCCATGTTTCCCGCGCGAAACTGTATCCCGGCCGCAAGGGGTGGCCGACGCCGGCTCCCCCTTGCGGCGAGCGGTAGGCTCTGGCCCAGGAATTGGACCAATGAGGGGCGTGCCGATGAGGGCGGTTGTGGGGATCGTCGACGACCATCCTGCGGTCGTTCTCGGCGTCGCCACGCTGCTCGGCGTGCAGCCGGGGCTGGTCGTCGCGGCGTCCGGCGCCACCGTCGCCGAGCTCCTCTCCCGGCACACCGCTTTCGACGTCGTGCTGCTCGACCTCAGCCTGGGCGACGCCTCGACGCCCGCCGAGAACCTCCGCGCGCTCGCGGGCACCGGGGCGCGCGTGCTCGTCTACACCACCGGAGACCGGCCGCAGCTGGTGCGCGAGGCGAGCCGGGCCGGCGCCATCGGCATGATCCGCAAGTCCGCGCCCGCCGCCGTGATGGTCGACGCCGTGCGCGCCGCCGCCCGCGGCGAGGTCGTCGCCTCCGCGGAGTGGGCAGCGGCGCTCGACCTGGACACGGCCTTCGTGCGGACCGCGCTGTCCGACCGCGAGGCGGAGGTGCTCGCCCTGTACGCGTCGGGCGAGACCGCCGAGCGGGTCGGCGAGCAGCTGTACATCTCCCGCGAGACGGTGCTCGACCACGTGCGGCGGATCCGGGCGAAGTACGCGGCCATGGACCGGCCCGCGCGCACGAAGGTGGACCTGTATCGTCGCGCGGTCGAGGACGGCATCATCGTCGGCGATGACTAGTGACGTGCCCCCGAAGGCCACCGGCGGGTCCGTCGAGCGGGTGCTCGGCCAGGTCATCTCGCTGAGCGGCATCCTCCTCTTCGCCCTCCAGGACGCGCAGGAGCTGGACGCGAAGAACCCGATGGCGTTGTGGTGGAGCGCGCTGGTGTGGCTCGTCATCGGCCTCGTCGTGGTGAACGCCGCGCTCGGCGCCGTGCTCCCGCTCGGCTATCTCCGGTTCCACTGGGCCGCGACCCCGGCGCTGACCGCCGTCGTCCTGGTCGGGAGCTTCGCCGCGTATCAGGGGAACGATCCCGACGGGCTGTACCTCTGGACGTGGTCCATGGGCTCGGTCACGCTCAGCTACCTGGCGCTGTGGGCCAGGCCCGTCGTCGCGATAGGGGTGGGCGTCGCCTTCGGCTTCCTCCCCGTGTTGGGAGGGGTGCTGGTAGAGGGCCGCGCCCCGGAGAGGGCGGCAGACCTCACGCCCATCCAGATCACCAGCGCGGGGTTCATCGTCATCTTCCTCGCCATCCGCGCGCACATGACCCGGCTCCACGAGGCGGAGGCCCACGCGAAGAGCCAGGAGGAGCGGCGGGTCCGTTCCGCGGCGGAGCTGGCGCAGCAGGGCAGGGTCGCGCGGCTCGTGCACGACGAGGTGTTGGCGACGCTGTCGGCGGCCCTGAGGTTCGACGGCGCGCCCCCAGCCGCGCTGAAGACCCAGGCGCGGCAGGCGCTGGCGGTGTTCGACGGCGACGAGGGCTCGGTGCCCTTCTCCGCGATCCCCGCGCTCCGGGTGCGCCTGGCTCACGAGGCGATCGGCGACGCGGCCACCTGCGGCGGGGTCGTCGCGGCCCTCGAGGAGCTGGCGGTGCCGCTGGGCGGCACGGTCGAGGTCCAGGTGTGTCGCGGGCTGCTGAGCGCAGATGTCGCCGGCGCCGTGCTGGGCGCCGCGCGGGAGGCGGTGCGCAACTGCGAGCGCCACGCGGAGGCCGCGCCGTCGATCCGGGGCGAGGTATCGGGCGAGCGGGTGGAGTTGACGATCCGCGACCGCGGACGCGGCTTCGATCCCGACGCCGTCGACCCGGCGCGGCGGGGCATCAGCGGCAGCATCGTCGGCCGGATGGCGGACCTGCCGGGCGGGGCCGCGACGGTGCGGTCTGCCCCGGGCGAGGGGACCGAGGTGGTGCTCTCATGGCGGACCTGACGGCCCAGGCGACCGGGGGAGCGGGCCTCGGCTCGCGCCCGACGCGGTGGGGCATCGTCACGGTGTGGGCGCTCAACCTGATCCACGGCCTCATGGCAGGGGTGCTGGGGCCTGGGGCGCCGGCTCACCTGTGGGCGGCGTTCGCGGCCGGGCTCGTCGGCACGCTGTTGCTGACGCGCGAGGGTGGGGACCGGCTGGGGCCGTGGCGCGCCGTCGGCGTGGTCGTGTGCGCCGTCGCCACGGCGACGGCCATCACGGGATTCCCCGAGATGACCCCCATGATGTGGATCTACTACTTCTCCGCGTACCTGCCCGCGCTGCTGATCGCGCGCGGCAACGTGCGGATGGGGGTCGTCGGCGGGGTGCTGGTGCTCGCCGTCGGCCTGGGCTGGGCCGCGCGCGTCGGCAGCGGGCTCCCGGGCTATCTGAACGTGGTGGCGATCCCGCTCTCCGCGCTGCTCGTCGGCGTGCTGTGGCAGCTGATGTTCCGGCGCGCCGTCGGCCGCGAGGTGGCTCACCGCGGCGAGGCCGCCCGGTCGGGCCTCGCGCGGCGCGCGCATGAGGAGGCCCTGGCGAGGTCGCGGAGGGAGCTGGCGCAGATCGAGCTCGAGGCGCGCCCGCTGTTGGAGCGGCTCGCGGCGGGCGAGCCCATCGACGACGGCGTGCGGGCCGACCTCGAGGTGGCAGAGGCGACCATCCGCGACAGGATCCGCTCGCCGCTGCTGCAGCACCCCGCGTTGACGCCGGAGCTCGCGCGGTTGCGCCGCGGCGGGGTCCATGTGCTCCTCCTCGGCGAGGTTCCCGACGACGGTGGGCCGCATGAGCCGATGGCCGGGCCTCTCGCGGCCGCCGTCGTGAGGGAACTGGCCGACGCCGAGCCCGGCGGCTCCGTCGTGATTAGGCGGCTGCCCGACGGCGGCGCGGTCTCGGTCGTGGTCCGGGGCGCGTCGACAACTCGCCAAGTCCAGCTGTCCGTAGACGGCACGGTGCTCGCCCGAAGGTGACGCCCC
>JAKOQS010000098.1 GCA_029778235.1 Chloroflexota bacterium
AACCTCGAGGAGGGCGGCTCGCTGACGATCATCGCCACCTGCCTCATCGACACCGGCTCCCGGATGGACGACGTCGTCTACGAGGAGTTCAAGGGCACCGGCAACAGCGAGCTCATCCTCGACCGGAAGCTCTCCGAGAAGCGGATCTTCCCGTCGATCGACGTGCAGCGCTCGGGGACCCGGCGGGAGGAGCTCCTCCTCGAGGAGCCGACGCTCAAGATGGTGTGGACGATGCGCCGGATGCTCTCCGCGGTCGGGACGAACGAGGGGATCGAGCTCCTGATCAACCGTCTGGCCAAGACCGAGAGCAATGCGCAGTTCCTGATGAGCCTCACCAAGAGCGTCGACGCCGGCGGCGCGTAGGGGCGGCGGATCCGGCGCGCTGCGGCGTTGGCGCCGACCGCCTCGACGACGGCATCCGCCGCGACCATCTGGTACGCTTCGACCGTATCCCGGCGCTCCCGGCCGCCCACGCGGACGGGCAACGGCAACGCGTCTGTAGGGCCACTTACATACCGCGTCCCAGGGCGGCGCTTCCGCGCCGATCTCTCGTTCCGCGCCCGCCCGAACCAGGAGACCGTATTGCATAAGCCCACGGCCGGGCCGTCCGACGCGCACGAGCGTCGCACGGCCGGCGACGCGGGCCCCGGCCCCGCCCCGAGCCCCAGCGACGCCTCACCCACCGGGGTGCGTCGCGTGCTCGCGACCACCACGCGCACCCTCCGCCTCGATCCCCGCCCGGAGACGGCGGTCCGCCGTGCCGGCGCCCACCGCACCGGTCCGGGCCCCGGCCATCCCCGCGACGGCGCGCGCCCCGCAGGGCGGCGCCGCCTCGGCGCCGCACCCGGCCAGCTCTCGCTCTTCGACCTGAAGCCCGCCGGATACCGCGCGGCTGCCGTCGGGCTCGGCCGGGCGTTCCTGCGCCAGGACCGGTCGATCGCCGTGATCGTCGCCTGCCTCGTGCTGCTCGCAGCGGTCACGGCGGCCATCCCCTCGTCGGGCTCGGCCGCGCCGATGGGCGCCACCGAGGGCTTCGGCGAGTCGGCGCGCATCCCGGTCGGGATGCCGTTCGCGGCAGGCGACGGCGCGGGTCCGGCGGGGGCCGGCGTGGAAGGCGGACCGGAGGACGCGGCGATCGGCGCGAGCTCGCTCGCTGTGGGTGCCGACCCTGCGCCCGTGGGGATCGAGCTTCCCGTCGGCGAATCCGAGCCGGCGGCGACCGACCAGGGCGCGTTCCTCTCCGATGGGACGCTCCTCAAGCCCATCGCGGTCGACACCACGGTGCCGGACGCGAGCGGGTCGGTCCAGGTCTACCGCGTCAAGCCCGGCGACACGCTGACCGGGATCGCCCGCAAGTTCGGCGTGAGCATGAAGACGATCTGGTGGGCCAACAACCTCAAGAGCAAGGACCGGCTCAAGCCGGGCACGAAGCTCCGCATCCCCCCGGACGACGGCCTCCTGGTCAAGGTGAAGGAGGGCGAATCGCTCGACCGCATCGCCCGCACCTACGACGTCGATCCCGCGCGGATCCAGGAGGCGAACGGCCTCGGAGACGACACGGTCTTCATCGGCCAGACCCTGTTCATCCCCAAGAGCGCTGGCACCATCGCGTCCGTTCCGACGCCCACGCCACGGCCCACCGCGCGTGTCGTCGCCAACAGCGGCCGCGGCGGCGGGTCGGTGAGCAACGGCGGAGGCCAGGCGCAGCCCGTCGGGCCGATCCGCTACGGCGGGGGCCGCCTGGTGTGGCCCGTGGTCGGCGGCGGCAACTACCTGAGCCAGTACTTCCACTACGGGCACCCGGCGGTCGACATCGCCGGCGACTACGGCTCTCCCGTCGTGGCCGCGGCCGGCGGCCGCGTGATCTACGCCGGCTGGCGCTCCAATGGCGGCGGCTACCAAGTCTGGATCGACCACGGGAACGGCCTGTACACCACGTACAACCATCTCGCGGGCGTCTCCGTCGGCGCGGGGCAGACGGTCGGGGCCGGGCAGAGGATCGGATCGCTCGGCGCGTCGGGCTGGGCCACCGGCCCGCACCTCCACTTCGAGGTCTGGCTCGGCTACCCGTGGAGCGGCGGGAGTCGCGTCAACCCGCTCGGCTACCTGCGCTGACGGGATCCGGCGAGCACCCGCGCCCCTGCGCCCGGACCGAGCGACGCACCCGATGCGCACGTCGCGTCCTGAGAGCACGTCTCGCCCCGCGAGCACGTCGCGTCCGGAGAGCGCATCCCGCCCGGAGCGTGCCGACCCGCATGCGAGAATGACCGCGTGTTCCTCGACCGCGTCAAGATCTGGGTGAAGGCCGGCGCCGGCGGCGACGGCGCGGCGACCTTCCGGCGGGAGGCGCACGTGCCGCGCGGCGGCCCGGACGGGGGCGATGGCGGCCGGGGCGGCTCCGTCGTGCTCCGCGTGGACCCCGGCCAGACGACCCTGCGCGACTTCCGCCACGCCCACCACTTCCGGGCGGGGGACGGCGGGCGGGGCGAGGGCGCGCGCCGCCACGGGAAGGCCGGGACACCGCGCGAGATCGACGTCCCGCCGGGGACTTCGGTCTTCGACGATGAGACGGGCGAGCTCGTGGCCGACCTCGTCGCGGCCGGGCAGACGGCGGTCGTCGCGCGCGGCGGACGCGGCGGCCTGGGCAACGTCCACTTCGCGACCTCCACGCACCGGACGCCCCGCCATGCCCAGAAGGGGGAGCCGGGGGTGGAGCGGTGGCTGCGCCTCGAGCTGCGGCTCATCGCCGACGTCGGGCTCGTGGGCCTGCCCAACGCGGGCAAGTCGACGCTCCTCGCCGCGCTGACCGCCGCGACCCCGAAGATCGCGCCGTACCCGTTCACCACCCTCGAGCCCAACCTCGGCGTCATGGACCTCGGTCCCGACGACGAGCGCCGCCCGACGATCGCGGACGTGCCGGGGCTCATCGAGGGCGCCTCCGACGGCGCCGGGCTGGGCCACGCGTTCCTGCGGCACGTGGAACGGACGCGGGTGCTCGTGCAGGTCGTGGACGGGAGCGACCCCGACCCCGAGTGGGACCACGACGTGATCCGCGACGAGCTCGACGCGCACGACCCTGCGCTGCTGGAGAAGCCGTTCATCGTCGTCTTCAACAAGATGGACCTCCCGGGCGCCGCGGCCCGATGGCCCGATTTCCGAGACGCGCGGGCGGCCGAGGGGATCGCGTGCGTCGCCGTGAGCGCCGACCGGCGGACCGGCCTCGATGACCTCCGCGGACTCCTGGCGGCCGCGCTCCCTGCCGCGGGCGAGGACACGACCCCGGAGCCTGCAGGGGTGGTGGTGCACCGTCTCGAGGCGCTCGGCGACGGGTTCACCGTCGAGCGCGAGGCCGACGGGGCGTTCCGCGTGGCGGGTCGCCGGATCGAGCGGATCGCCGTCCAGACGGACTTCACGGTCGAGGAGTCCGCCCAGCGATTCCAGCGTGACCTCGACCGCCTGGGGATCGATGCGGCCCTCCGACGGGAGGGGATCGAGCCGGGCGACACGGTCCGGATCGGCTCGGTCGAGCTGGAATGGCGAGGCGATGCCTGGGAGGAGGACGAGTGACGGGTCCGGTGGCCGGCCGGACGGGCATCCTCGGGGGGACCTTCGACCCCATCCACCTCGGCCATCTCGCGATCGCCGAGGAGGCTCGCGAGGCGCTCGGGATGGAGCGCGTCCTCTTCGTCCCCGCCGGGATCCCGCCGCACAAGCCGGGACGCCGGATCGCCCCGGCCGCCGACCGCGTCGCGATGGTCGAGACGGCGATCGCCGACAACCCGGCGTTCCTCCTGAGCCGCGTCGAGGTGGACCGACCCGGCCCCTCCTGGGCGGTCGACACGGTCGCACTCCTCTCCGAGGCGGAGCGTGCCGCGGGGCGCGACCCCGACCTGTGGTGGATCCTCTCGGCCGAGGCGTTCGCCGCGATCTCGACCTGGCGTGACCCCCGGCGCCTGATCGCGGGCTGCCGGATGGCGGTGGTGCCGCGGGCCGGCGCCGAGCGCCCCACCCCGGCCTGGATCGAATCGTGCCTGCCGGGTGCGGCCGACCGCGTCGCCGTGGTCGACGGGCCCGAGCTCGGCGTATCCTCGTCGCTCATCCGGGAGCGGGTCGCGTCCGGCCGGTCGATCCGCTACCTCGTCCCGGACGCCGTCGCGGCGTACATCGCCGGCCATCGCCTCTACCAGGACACCGCACCGAGGGATCGCAGACCGTGACCGAGCCCGTCGCCGCCTCCACGCCCCGCACCGACGGACTGCCGAGCCGCCTCGCGCCGGCCCAGCCGGCCGATGCAGTCGCCCCGCTGGAGGTCGCGCGGGCCGCCGTGGAGGCCGCGGAGGACAAGAAGGCGGCGGACATCGTCCTCCTGGACGTCACGGGCCTCACCTCGATCGCCGACTACTTCGTCATCTGCTCGGGCGGGAGCGAGCGCCAGCTCGCGGCCATCGCGGAGGCGATCTCCGAGCGCGTCGAGGCGCTCGGCGTGCGGCCGTACGCGCGGGAGGGGTCCGCCCTCTCTCACTGGCTCCTGGTGGACCTCGGATCGGTGATCGTCCACGTCTTCGCCCCGCCGGAGCGCGACTACTACCAGCTGGAGCGGCTCTGGGCGGAGGCCAAGACCGTCCTGCGCGTCCAGTAGTCGAGGGGGGCGCCCCGCCGCGGGGGCGCTCCGCCGCGCGCCAGCCGCCGGCCCGGGGCCGACACGCCGGACCGCCCCGCCGCACGCGCCGGGCGCCCGGCGCCGGGGTTGACGACTGTCACCGACGTGACGTACCACGGCGCAGGTACCTGCGGGTCATTCGACCGCCGGGCCCCGCCGCCTACGATCGCCCCGACGACCCGCGAAACGTGGGCGCAGAGCGCGAGGTGTGGGTGGCATGACCGTGCCCCAGGATCGCTGTCCCGAGTGCGGCCACCCCCTCTACGAGTCGCACTTCGACACGACGTTCCGCTTGGCCGATGGTTCCGAGCGGATCTGCCTCGACCTCGCGGGCGGCCTCTGCCAGGCCTGCACCCAGCTGTACGTTGACCCGGATCTCGTCGACCTGCTCGACCTGCGGCGCGGGCGCTGCATCTTCGCGATCGAGAGCGACACGGTCCTGTTGCGGCGCGCGTCCCGCTTCGCCGACTGAGGCGACCGGGCCGCCGGCCCGGTCGCGACCGCTCAGCGGGACGCGACCCGCTCCACGACCCAGAGGGTCAGCGCCAGCCTCTGCCCCCGCTCGCTGGTCGCCCCATCGCCCTTCATCACCGCGTCGACCGCGAGCAGGCTGTCGAGCGCGGCCTCGATCTCGCCCGGCTCCCAGCGGTGCGCCTGCCGGAGCAGGTTGTCCACCCGCCAGCCCACCTTCCCCGGCTCGCCCCGGAACTCCAGGGCCCGCGCGATCGCGGGCGCGCGCTCGCCCGCCTGCGCCATGTCGGCCGCGATCGCGATCTCGCGCAGGCGACGGTGGATCCGGGCGACGAGCACCGGGCCGGGCACCGTCGCCGACGCGCGGTCGAGCAGGGCGATGCTCTTCGTCGCCTGCCGGGCGCCGATCGCGTCGATGAGCTCGAAGAGCGACGTCGGCAGCCGCTCCGCAACGACGGTGCGCACGTCCTCCGCGGTCACCTCGGCCCCGTCGCGGTAGAGGCCGAGCTTCGCGAGCTCGGCCGCGGCATCCGCCGCCACGGTCCGATGGTCCACGTCCCGGCTCCGGTCGAGGCCGCCAACCCGGCGAGCCAGCTCCGGGGCGGCGCCGCGGCCCAGCCGCACGCCCATCTCCGGGGCGACGTCCTCGATCCACCGGACGAGGTCCGTCGGGATCCGCGTTTCGCGGACGGCACCGCCGGCCGCCCGGACCGCGTCGGCGAGGGTCCGCGTCGCGGCCGGCTGGCGGCCCGACTCGTCCGCGAGCGCCAGGAGCGCGAGGACGTTGCCGTCGGCCACGAGCCGGACTGCGTCGAGCAGGATGCTCGCCGCCGCGTCGACGCTCACGAGGGCCGGGGCGTCGGCCACCACGACGAACGCCCCGTCGCCGAAGAGCGAGCCGGTGGTCGCTGCCTCCAGCGCCGCCGACGCCCGCTCCTCGGCCAGGGATGCGGGCCGGGCGACCCCCGCCACGCGGACGACGCGCCGCTCGGCGGGCGCCGGGATCGCCGCTGCGAAGCGGCGCGCCTCGCGCTCCAGCCCAAGGACGTCGTCGCCGGTCACGAGCACGACGGGGGCGGCGACGGCGACGCGGGCGTCGGTCACCGGCGGGCTCCCCGTGCGGCGCCGATGGCGCGGCCCGTCCACCGGTGACGCCGGACCTCCGTCGGCGCGATCCCGGCTCGCGCGCAGACCGCCGCCTCCAGCGCGACCGCGCCCGCCCGCATCCGCGCCAGGCGCTCCGCGCCGGCCCCGTCTTCGGCCGCGAGCGGGTAGCGCCGCGACCACGACGCGAAGCGCGCGTCCATCGGCTCGAGCCGCTGCCCTGCCCGCTTGTCCGCGTACGCGACGATGCGGACCTCGTCGGGCGCCGCGAGGAGGGCGGCGGTCGCACCGGTCTCGGCAAGCAAGGTCACGGGGTGTGCGGCGGCCGCCGCGGCCAGTTCGCCGAGGCCCCGGGCGGACAGCCAGGCCGCGGAGCCCTCCCCGTGGTCGAGGATCGTCCCGTCCGGACCCGTGACGCGGACCAGCTTGTCCACGTCGTGGAGGAGCGCGGCCGCCTCGACGAGACGCACGTCCACGGGCACGCCGGCCTGCGCCGACCGCCGCGCGAGCCAGGACGCGATCTCGGCGACGGCGCGCGCGTGGCGCAGGAACCACCGGGGCGGGTCGAGGGAGAGAAGGAGCGCCGCCGACGCGCGGCGCCCGGGGACCGTCATCGGGGCGATGGTACCGGAGGGCGCCACGGGTCACCGGCCGGTCCGCGCTGATCGTGGCGCGTCCGGCTGTGAAGGCGACGTCGATGGTGCCCGCCAGATCGGTGCGATACGTCACCGTCCCATGGTCCGCGAGCCGGCGCATCGTCGCGGGGCTGGGGTGGCCGTACGTGTTGCCGGCGCCGACCGAGACGAGCGCCACCGTCGGGTCGATCGCGGAGAGGAGGCGGTCGGACGACGCGGTCCGACTGCCGTGGTGTGCCACCTTGAGCACCGCCACGTGCGGGAGGCCGCGCGAGACGAGCTCCGGGTCGACGTCGTCCTCCGCGTCGCCCGGCAGCAGGAACCGGACGCCTGCCGCATCGCCCAGGATCACGACGGACGTGTCGTTCACCTGCCGTCCGTCGTCCGAGGCCGCTCCGGAGACCGATCCCCGGTCCGGCCACAGGACACGGAGCCGCAGATCGTCGACGCGGATGACGTCTCCCGCTGCGGTCGTCTCCTCGACGAGCCCCGCCGATGCCAGCGCGTCCGTCCACGCCTCCCACCCCGGGCTCGAGCCCTCGAGTCCCGAGCCGACGGCCCGCCGCACGGAGTAGCGACCCGCGAGCCCAGGCAGGCCCCCGACGTGGTCGTCGTGCGGGTGGGTCACCACGACCAGGTCCAGTCGACGGTCCCACGGGGGCACGCGTGCGTCCAGCGCCGCGACCAGCCGGTCCGGGTCCGGGCCGCCGTCGACGAGCACCCGGCCGCCGTGGCTCCCGGTGAGGAGGATCGCATCGCCCTGTCCGACGTCGAGGACGTCGAGGCGCGGGCGGCCGTCGGGCAGGCGGGTGGCACCGATCGCGAGGCCCGAGGCCGCGACGGCGACCGCGAGGGCGACGGCCCGGATCCGGCGCCCGCCGGGGGACGTCGCGGGTCGAGCGGCCGACGCACGGCCACCCGGCGCGCCCGGCCGGACGTGCAGGCCCGTCCCGACGGGGTCCGTCCCCACGCGGTCCGTTCCGATGCGGCCCGCGCCTGCATGGCGCAGCAGCCCGCGCGCGATCTCCCGGCCGCGCTCCGTCCCCGCCACGGCCAGCGCGGCGGCCGCGATGCCCGCGAGGGCCGCGTCCCACGGCGGGTCGACGACCGCGCTGGCGAACGGCACGGCGGCACCGGCGCCGGCGGAGGCGACGATGGCCCCGAACGCGACCCACGCGGGCATCCCCGCCAGGGACGCGACGAACGGCAGTCCCACGGCAGCCGCGAGCCCGCCGCCGACGAGCGCGGCCGCGCCGGCCGCCATCGCCGGCGCGACGATCGGCGCCACCACGAGGTTGACGGCCGGCGAGACGAGCGAGACGCGACCGAAGCCTGCGAGGACGAGCGGCAGGGTGGCCGCCTGCGCCGCGAGTGAGACGCCGAGCGCCTCGGCGACGGGCCCGGGCACGACCCCGCCACGGAGCCGCCCGATGGCGGCCGTCAGCGGCGTGCCCCACGCGATGAGCCCGGCCGTCGCGGCCGTCGAGAGGCGGAAGCCCTGGTCGTCGACGGCGGCCGGGTCGGCCACGAGCATCGCCGTCACGGCCCAGGCGAGCGCGATCACCGCGGCCGCCGGCCTGCCGGCCTCCCGCGCTCCGAGGACGATGGCGGCCATCAGGGCAGCGCGCAGGACGGGGGGCGACGCGCCGACGAGCGCGACGTACGCCGCGACCGCGACGATCGTCGCGACGAGCCGCGGCCGACGGCCGGCGCGGCGCAGGATCGCAGCGAGCGCCGCGACGACGATCGCGATGTTCCAGCCGGAGATCGCGACCACGTGGCTGAGGCCGGTGGTCACGAAGTCGGCCGAGACGTCCCGCGGGACGCGCTCCCGCAGGCCGAGGAGCCCGCCGGCGGCGAGCCCGCCCGCGGGCTCCGGGATGGCCGCCCGGAGCCATCCGTCGGCCGCGCCCCTGATGCCCGCGAGCCACGTGCCGGGGCCGGGCTCCGCACGAGCCAGGGCGAGGGCCCGGACGTCGATGGTACCGCTCAGCCCGCGCGCCGCCAGCGACCGCCCGTACGCGTCATCGCCGGGTGGACGGGCGCGACCGGCGTACGAGACCCGCGTGCCTGCACCGACCTCCGGGTAGCGCGGCGCCCGCGCGTCCAGGAGCGCGCCGCCCTCGCCGATCTCCAGGACGAACCGCTGCCGGCCGTCGCGCGGGGCGGAGACCGAGACGACACGCCCCGTGCCGTCGACCACCCGCCCAGCCGGGTCGTCGGGGAGCGTCTCAGGGACCGCGCCGGCCGTCGCCGCCAGGCGCAGCAGGATCACGGCCGCGCCCACGCCCACGGCCGACGGTCGGACCCGCGCGACCCCGCGTGCGAGGCGTCCCGCGCGGCCGGCAGTGTCCGCCCGGCCCGGGCCGCGGGCGGCGCGGGACGCCACCGCCCCGGCCACGAGGGCCGCGGATGCCGCCACCACCCACGTGGCGGGACCCGGCGTCGTGTGCCCCGCCGGCATCCATGCCGCGCCGGCCGCCGCGACGAGCGCCCCGGCGGCGACGGCGACCGCGCGGCTCACGGCAGGACCGTGACGAGCGCCTCGATCTTCGCGTACGTGGACGCCGAGACCACCTTGCGGTCACGCAGGTCGGAGACTCTCGCGAAGGGTGTCGCGCCGCGGGCCTCGATGATCCGCGCGGCCGTGGCCGGGCCGATCCCAGGCAGCGTGTCCAGCTCCGCGGCGCTCGCATGGTTGAGGTCCACCGGGGCGCCCGCCGGCCCGAGCGCGCCCCCGGTCGCGCCGCCGGCGGCATCGCCGCTCGCCCCGCCCGCGGGCGGGGCGGTGAGCCCGGGGGCTCCGGCCGCTGCACCCGCCCCCGGAGACGCCGCCGGGTCTCCGACCGCGGGAACGCGCACCCTGTCGCCGTCCTGGAGGCGGGCAGCGAGGTTGATCTCCACCGCCGCGCGGGCCGCGTCGATGCCGGGCCCGTACCCGCCGGCGGCCGCGACCGCATCGCCGACGCGCGCGCCCGCCGCGAGCCGGACCACCCCGGGTCGTGCGACGCCGCCCTCCACGTCCACGACGATCGCCCCCGTGGTCCCGCGATCGGCCTCGGGAGAGGCGCCGATCACCGAGCCCGATAGGCCCGGTCCGGTCCCCGTCGCGTCCGCCGCACCCGACGCCCCTGCGTCGATGACGACGGCGCCGGATCCCGGGCCGCCCAGCACGAGCGCGAAGGCGGCCGCGATGACCGCCCCGGTCGCGGCCGCGAGCGCGAGCGGCACGAGCCCGGGTGCGGCATCGCGGAGGCGATCAGCCACGTTGCGCTCGTGGGCCTGGGACGGGCGGAGCGGAGCCTCCCCGGCCTCGATCGTTCCAGGGCCCGGCAGGGTCTCGATGGGTGTCTCGAACGTGCGCCATGCGGCGCGACCGTCGTCCATGACCGCTCCCCGGCGGGACTGCTCGGCGGGTCCGAGGGGACCCGCGACCGTCGGCGGGGATCGGCCTCCGCCGCCGCGCGGGGGCAGGTGCGCGGCGGCGGGGTGGCCACGAGGACTGTCTCAGGCCGCGCTCGACGACGGCTCGACGCGCGATCGCCTGCCGATCATCGGTGCCACGGGTCCCGATGACCGCGCGGGCGCAGGCAGCAGGGAGGCGGGCGCGCCCGAAGGCGGGGCGCGGGCGCCCGGAGGCGGGGCGCGGGGCGCGGGCGCCCG
>JAKOQS010000099.1 GCA_029778235.1 Chloroflexota bacterium
CCCGGCGCCCGGCCCGCCGGGCCGGCTCGCCCGCCGGCAGGGCCGGCGCCCCCGGCCGAGGCGCGCGTCCGGCAGCCCGCTCGTCGGCGCCCAGGTCCGGCGCGAGCGCACGGCGGAGCCCGTCGTCGGCCGTCGGGAACGCGGGGTTGGCGGCCGGCGAGAAGCAGATCATCGAGGCGCCCGCGGCGAGTGCGGCGACGTCCACCTCCGGCCCGAGAGCGAGGGCGACCGGCCGGCCCTCGAGCGCGGCGAGGCCCGTCGCCAGCTCGTCCGCCGGCTTGCGGTCGTGGACGGTCACGACCGCCCCGTGGTCGTGCAGGAAGCGCGCCAGGGCGATCCCCGTCCGCGCCAGGCCCAGCACGAGCACCGGCCGACCGGCGAGGGAGCCGTCCGCCACCGCCCCGGGCGTGAGGTCCACGTCCGGGTCGATCGGCACGACGCGCGGCGCGGTCATCACGAGATCGCCCGGATGCTCGAGAGGAAGAGGGTCACGCCGAGCAGGCCACCCAGCGCGCCGACGATCCAGAAGCGGCCGGTGATCTTCGTCTCGGCCCACCCGAGGATCTCGAAGTGGTGGTGCAGCGGGCTCGAGAGGAAGATCCGCTTCCCGTGCGTGAGCTTGTAGTACGGGATCTGGAGCATCACGGACGCGGTCTCGACCACGAAGATGATCCCGATGATCGGGAGGGTGAGGACCTGCCCGGTCATCAGTGCCGTGACCGCGAGCGCGGCGCCGAACGACAGCGACCCCGCGTCGCCCATGAAGACGCTCGCCGGGTGCACGTTGAACCAGAGGAACCCGACCATCGCGCCGGCGGCGAGAGCGCAGACGAGGCTCAGGTTCGGCTGGTTGGGGACGTTCAGGATCGCGATGAACATGAACGCCAGGAACGCGAAGACGAGCGTGCCGCCCGCGAGCCCGTCGAGCCCGTCGGTCAGGTTCACGCCGTTGCTCGACCCCACGATCGCCACCACCGCGATGAGGATCCACGGGATCGGCCCCACGAACACGTCGCCGACCAGCGGGACGCGGAACCCCGTGAACCCGAAGTGGTTCTGGAGGTAGAGGGCCGCGAGCACGGCGACCACGAGCTGCCAGATGATCTTGTGGCGCCCGCGGATTCCCACGCCGGTCAGGGCGTTGAGGACGTCGTCTGCGGCGCCCAGGATCCCGACGCCCAGGAGCGCCAGCAGGGTGGGCGCGGTGGACGGCTCCCACGCGCCGAAGATCGTCGCGAGGAGGAGCACGACCGCGATGAGCAGGAGCCCGCCCATCGTGGGCGTCCCCTCCTTGGCCTGATGGCCGTCGGGGAGCTCCTCCGAGCGGACGTGCTTCCCGAACCCGACAGCGCGCAGCAGCCGCAGGTACGTGGGCATGAGGATGACGACGAACGCGAACGACAGGAGCAGCGCCTGGATGACGGCGACAGTCATCGCGCACCGTCCGCGGCGCGCAGGTCGGCCACCAGGAGGTCGAGCGCCGCGCCGCGCGATGCCTTGACGAGGACCACGTCGCCGTCGCGCACCAGCCCGCGCACGACGGTGGCCGCCGCCGCCCGGTCGACCGCGCGATGGATGCGGTCGTTCGCCAGGCCGGCAGCCGCCGCGGCGACCGCGATCCGGTCGGCGCCGGCGCCCACGGTCACCAGGACGTCCACGGTGCGCCCGGCCGCCTCCCCCACCCCACGGTGCCCGGCGTCCGACAGGTCGCCCAGCTCGAGCATCTCGCCGAGGACCGCCATGCGACGCCCGGGGAGCGTGGAGAGCACCTCGAGCGCCGCGAGCATCGAGGCGGGGGCGGCGTTGTACGTGTCGTCGAGGATGAGCCAGCGGCCCATGTCCACCAGCTGGATCCGGTGGTCGGCCGACCAGCCACGCGAGAGCGCGGCCGCGACATCGTCGATCCCCAGCCCCGCGACGAGCCCGACCGCGGCCGCCGCGGCGCCGTTGAGCGCGGAGTGGCGGCCGAGCGCGGGCGTGAGCACCTCCCGACGCGCGCCGTCCGCGACGAGTGTGAAGGCGGTGCCGGCGAGCCCCGCTGCGCGGATCCGCTCGACGCGGACGTCGGCGTCCTCGTCCGTCCCGTAGCGCACGGTGCGGGCGGCGGTGCGGCGGTCGAAGGCCCGGACGACGGGGTCGTCGGCGTTCAGGACCGCCACACCCTCGGCGGGGAGAGCCTCCACCAGCTCGGCCTTCGCGTCCGCGATCGCCTCCAGGCTCCCGGCGCGCTCCAGGTGCACCGGGGCCACTGCCGTGACCACGCCGATCGAGGGGCGCCCCATCCGGGCCAGGTCGGCGATCTCGCCGCCGGTGTACATCCCCATCTCCAGCACGGCCGCCTGCACGTCGGCGTCCAGGCGGAGCAGCGTCAGCGGGAGGCCCACCTCGTTGTTGGCGTTCCCGGGCGTGCGGAGCGTGCGGAACCGCGCAGACAGGACGGCGGCCACCGCCTCCTTGACGGAGGTCTTCCCGACGCTGCCGGTGATCCCGACCGTGAGCGGTGAGAACCGGGCGCGCCAGGACGACGCGACGCGCTGGAGGCCGGCGAGCGGGTCCCCGACCAGCACGACCGTCGCACCGCCGGGGCAGGCCGCGACGGCTTCGACGGCCCGGTCGTCGAGGGGACGGCCGACCAGCACGGCGGCCGCTCCCGCCGCGACGGCCTCGGCCACGTAGGCGTGCCCATCCACGCGCTCACCCGGCAGCGCCACGAAGAG
>JAKOQS010000100.1 GCA_029778235.1 Chloroflexota bacterium
CCCTCGGATGTCGCGGCTCAGGGGCGGCCGCTCCGCGAAGGATAGCGGCCGGCAGGCCGCACCTCCCGAGGATGCCTGGCCCCGGGGCCGACCCTCCCGCAGCCCCTGGCCGACCCTGCCCTCGCCGCTCAGCCGGGATCCCACCGCTGGCCGCTCCCGGACGCGACCACGCGCCCGAACGGCCGGCCGAAGTGGCTGACGGCGACCCGCCAGCCGGCGTCCCGCGCCCGCGCGAGCCACGCCGTCCGTGACGCCACGCCGAGCGCGGGGTCCTCGTCGTGCGTGGACTCCCACGCGGGATGGGCGGCCTGGACCGGCAGGTGGAGAAGGTCGCCCGTCAGGAGGAGGCACGCGTCCCCATCCACGAGGATCACGCTGCGATGGCCCGGCGTGTGCCCGGGACTGTGGACGACGCGGACGCCCGGGGCGATCTCGCGGTCGCACGGATCCAGGTCGAGCGTCCCGCGCGCCTCCAGCCGGCGCATCGCCTCGCGTGCTCCGGCCTCGCCCGACCCGTCGTCATGGGCGAAGAAGGCCCAGTCCGCCGGGTGGACGTGGTGGATCGCGCTCGGGAAACGCGGCACGCCGTCCGGCCTGCACGCGCCGCCGGCGTGATCCGAGTGCAGGTGCGTGTGGATCACGTGCCGCACGTCGTCGGGGGCGACGCCGGCCGATCCCAGCTCGTCGTCCATGCTCCCGGCGACGTCGTACGGCGGGTCGCCGAAGTGCCCGATCCCGGTGTCGACGAGGATGGCGCCCCCCGCCGACCGCACGAGGAACGCGTGGACGTGCCAGGCCCACGCGGCCGCGTCGTCATCCGCGAACGCCCACGGGTAGGTGGCGCGCTCGAGCTCCCAGTCCACCCCGCGGCCGGGCAGCTCCCGCGTGAGCGGCAGCGCGGCCCAGCCGTCGCACAGGGGGACCACCTCGACGCTCCCGATCCGGATCGCCGCGTGGGTCATCGATCGCGCCTACGCCACGCCGCCGGTCGTCGCCGTGGCCGGGCGCTGCCGCCACCGGAGGATGACGGCGAAGAGGACCCAGGCGGCGAGGATCGCTGCCCCCGTCACGTACATGACCGACAGCGGCCCGACCGGCACGAAGAGCTGGCCCACGACCCACGGCAGCGTCATCGTGCCCAGGCTTCCGCCGATCAGGAACGTGGAGCTGACCTGGCTCGAGATCGGCATGCGCCGCTCGGCGAGGTTGAAGGAGCTCGGGATCATCGTGGCGACCGACATCCCGAAGGCGATCGTGCCGACCCAGAGGGCAGGCTGGGAGTCCGGGAGGAGGATGAGGAGGCCGAGGCTCAGGGTGGCGCCGAGCAGGTCGATCAGGAGCATCGCCCGCGGGGTGAGCCGCAGGGCCAGCGGGACCCCGGCAAGCCGGCCCAGGACGATCCCGCCCCAGAACGCCGAATTGATGAGGCGCGCGGTCGTCGCCGAGTCGGTGGCCGCGTCCGCGTACGAGTAGATCCAGCCGCCGAAGGCGAGCTCGGCGCCCATGTGCATGAAGAAGAAGGCGGCGATGAGGCCGACCAGCCACGCGTACCGGCGGAGGACGCTCCGGCCGCTCACGTCCACTTGGGCGGCGGGCGGGCTGTCCGGGCTCGGCAGGCGG
>JAKOQS010000101.1 GCA_029778235.1 Chloroflexota bacterium
GGGAGCGGCCCGTCGCGGAACGCGTCGAGCACCGCGCCCCCGATCCGGCCCTCGCGCAGCGCACGCAGGAGCGCCGGCTCGTCGATCACCCGCGGCCGGGACACGTTGACCAGCCAGGCGTCCGGCCGCATGGCCGCGAGCTCGTCCGTGCCGACGAGGCCGTCGGTCGTGGGGGTGAGCGGGACGGCCAGGACGACGATGTCCGACGCCGCCAGCAGGGCTGGGAGCGCCTCGGCACCGCCGAGGACCTCGACGCCCGCCGGGACGTCGCCCGCGGCGGGATCACGGCGCACGGCCACCACGCGCGCGCCCAGGGCCGCGAGGCTGCGCGCGACGTCTCCCCCGAGGCTCCCGAGGCCGACCACGCCGACCGTCATGGAGCCGAGCTCACGGCCCTCGAGCGGCTGCCACGTCCGTTCGCGCTGGAGCTCGAGCAGCTGCGGGAGCCGCCGGCTCACCGCGAGCGCCATCATCACGACGTACTCCGCGACGGGCCGGCTGAAGACGCCGCGGGCGTTCGTGATCTGCAGTCGCGGACGTGACCGGGCGGCGGCGACGACGCGGTCCACGCTCGCCGCAGCCGAGTGGATCCATCGCAGGCGCGGGGTGCGCGCCACGACGCGCTCCAGGTGCTCCGTGGGCAGTGCGCCCGCGAGCAGGACCTCCACGGCATCGAGCGGACCGTCGGCCCGTCCGTCGGCGCCGATGAGCACGAGCGGGCCGTCGGGCCAGGCGGCGGCGATACGCTCCAGGTCGCGCGCCCGGTACCGGGCCGACAGGATCGGGAGCAGGCCCACGGCGCCCGGGGGGACCGCCGGGATCCGGTCGGTCATGATGCCGCGCCCGTGGCGGCGGCCGGATCGGCGGCCGTGGCCGCGACGGCCGCGTTCGTGGCCGCGGCCGGGGTCGTGGAGGGCGCACTCCCACCGGTTGCTCCACCGGCCGCATCGGTGGCCGCGGCCGGCGTGGAGCTCCGGGCTCCGAGGACGCGGGCGATCCAGAGGTCCGGGTCCTCGATCTCACCGTCGCGCGGGAGCGACTCGGGTCCGTCCCAGAGGCGCAGGCGCGCCTCCGGCCCTGCGCGTTCGACGATCGCCGCGACGAAGCGCTCGCCCGACCGGTACTGCTCCATCTTGAGATCGAGCCCGGTGATGCGGAGGACCGCCCGCTCGACGGCGCTCCGCCGCTCGCGGCGGGCGTGGAACCGGGCGGAGATCGTGGCGTGGCCCGGGACGATCTCGCGGCCGACCTCGTCCATCACGTGGTCTCCGAAGCCCTCGAGCAGGCTCATGACGGCCTGCGTCTCGCGAAGGAGCCTGCGCTGCTCGTCGGACAGGACCGTCTCGAGCCAGTGGCGGCGACCGCCGGACCGGAGCGCCGCACGCACGTCGCGGAGGGTATCGCGGCCGAGGCCCCGGATCTCCCGCGAGAACCCGTCGATCTGCGCTTCGACGCGCGACGCGAGGTACGGCCGCAGCCATGGGTGCGCCTCGAACTCGAATGCGTGCGTCGCCTCGTGGAGCGCGATCCAGGTGCGGAACGCCTCGACGTCCACGCCCAGGGTCCGCGCCACCCGGCGCACGTTCTCCTCGACGAAGAGCAGACGTCCGGGCTCGTCCTCCTCCGCGGCGAGCAGCGCCACGTCGTACTGACCGAGGACCCGCTGCCCCATGAACGCGAGCATCAGCCCGATCTGCCTGGTGGTGACCCAGCGGTTGGCGGCGGCCACGGCCGCCTTCGACGGGCTGGCCCCGGGCGGGAGGATACGCGCGAGGACGTCGCCCTCGAACCGCGAGAAGAGGCGCTCCAGCGTGCGGACGTTCGTCCGGGCCCACGCGGCGCGGTCCACGACACCCGCCCGCTCGACGAGGCCCGGCAGGGGCGCGCCCAGGTGCGCCTCCAGCGCCGGCGCGACCGTCCGCATCGCGGCCGCGTACGAGGCGTCGGAAGCCGCGAGCTGCGCGGGCGTGAGCGCGCCCGGGGCGGCGCGCAGGCGCGCCTCCGCGATCGAGAGGACGGTCGGCCAATCCACGAGCCCGGTCTGCGGGGTCCGCTGCGCCCGGCGGCCGGCGAGCGAGATCGCGACGCCCGCCGCGGCGACGCCCAGAAGCACGCCCGCCTGCAGGAGGCGCCCGTCGCGGCGGCCGCTCATGCCGCCACTCCGACCTCCACCCGCTCCACGTCGGGGAACGCGTCCCCGAAGAGACGGGCGGCGAGGTCTCGGAAGGTCCCGACGTCCCCGGTCGTCAGCTGGAGATGCACGCCGGGGTCGAACCGTCCGCCCGGCGCGTCGTGACCCGCCCGACCGGCATCGGCCGCCGTCCCGCGCGTGGTCCCCGGCGCCTCCAGCGCGTTCACCGTCAGCAGCTCCTCGAGGGCCCAGGCGGTGGAGGTCGCGGAATCGACGATCGCGATCGCATCGCCGACGACGGACTGGATGACGGGCCGGAGCAGCGGGTAGTGGGTGCAGCCCAGCAGCAGCGTGTCGATCCGCGCCTCGGCCGGCAGCGGGTGGATGAACTCGCCCTCAGCCGACCGGCGGCCGACGAACGGCGCCACCGCGTCCTCGACCGCGGCGCGGGCGCGGTCGTCCGCGAGATGCCCCGCCTCCACGAGGGGCACGAGGGCCGGCGTCGCGTGCTCGTACACCTCGACCGCCGGGTTCTCCTCCTTGATGGCGTTGAAGTACGCGTGCGAGCGGACGGTCGCCGGGGTCGCGATGACGCCGACCCGGCGGTTGCGCGACGCGAGCGCCGCGGCATGCGCACCTGGCCGCACCACGCCCAGGATGGGGAGGTCGTATCGGCGGCGGATCTCGGGCAAAGCCACGGAGGACGCCGTGTTGCACGCGACGACGATGGCCTTGACGTCGCGCGCCGCGAGCACGTCCAGGCACTCGAACGCGAACCGCCGCACCTCGTCGTCCGGGCGCGGGCCGTACGGCGTGCGCGCGTTGTCCCCCAGGTAGATGGTGGACTCTGCAGGCAGTCGCCGGACGATCTCGCGGAGGACCGTCAGTCCCCCGACCCCGGAGTCGAAGACCCCGATCGGCCGCGCGTCCGCCATGATCACCGGCGCCCGGTCGCGGGAAGGACGCGTTCGTCCACGAGGAGCGCCTCGGCGATCGCGTCGACGTCCCGGCTCACCTGGGCGTCGGGGTTCGTGAGCACGAAGGGGACCCCGTCGTTGTTCGACTGCACGACGAGGCGGCCGTCCGACACGACGCCGAAGTCGGCACGCCGCCCGATCGCCGACTCCAGCTGCTCGGACGGCAGGCCGCCGGAGGAGTCGGCGCGGTTGACCACGTACCTGGTCTTCGTGGGCGGGTAGCCGATCGCCCGGAAGGCGTCGGCGACGGCCGCGGTGTTGCGCAGCGTCGTCGAGTCGTAGGTGACCACCGAGAGGATCGTGTCGGACGCGTCGAGGAACGCGAGGGAGACGTCCGAGATCGTCGTGGGGAGGTCCACCACCACCACGCGGTACGTCCGCCGCAGCATCGACATGGCCTTGTCGACGTCGCGGACCATCACCATCTCCGCCATCTCGATGCGTGCGGGTGCAAGGAGGATGTCGATCCCGGACGGATCGCGCCAGAGGACGTCGTCGAGATCGTCCGATCCGATCCGATCGGTCGGCAGGTCCACGATCGACGGCGCGTCCATCGGCACCTTGAGGAGCGACCGGAGGTCCCCGAACTGGAGGCAACCGTCCACGAGCGCCGTGCGCGGCCCCATCCGGGCGATCGAGACGGCGAGGTTGAACGCGAGCGTCGTCTTCCCCACCCCGCCCTTGGGCGCGTAGACGGCGATCATCCGTGTCCGCGCCTCGCCCGACGCCTCGGCACGAGCCGCGTACGCCGCCTGTACCACGTTGACGAGCTCGAAGCCGCTGAACGGCATCGACAGCACCTGGTGGATGCCGTGCCCGGGATCGCGCGCCACGATCTGCTGCGGGACCGTCAGCACCACGACCGGGATCCCCAGGGACGAACCGCGCAGCTGGTCGATCAGCTGGTGGGCCCGCACCTTCCCCTGGAGGAGGATGTCCACCATGATCACGTCCGGGCGCATGCGCTCGGCCTCGGCGAGGACGTGCGATCCGTCGGACAGCGCGTCCACCAGCTTGATCTGGGACTGCGTGTCCAGCAGCTGGCGCACGTACTGGGCGACCTGGGGGACGTCCTCGACGAGCAGGAGCCGGATCTGGGTCGGCATACGCGTGGAGTCTATCAAGCAGCGTCGGAGCGCCCGGATCGGCCGGAGGTCCCCTTGCCACCGCCGGACGTCCTGCCGCCGCGCGCGCTCGGCCCGGATGCGCCGCCGCCCACGGCGCCTCGCGGGGCGCGTGTCGCGACCATGATCGCCCGCTCGGATCCCGGCCCGAGCGGTCCCAGGTCCGCATCGCCCGCGAGGACCTCCACGCGAAGCCCGGCCTCGCCGGACATCTCCGCGAGGTCCACGGCGTCCAGCAGGCTGAGCCGATCCGTTCGGACGGTGCGCACCACCGCCCGCCCGGGCGTCGCCTCCTCGAAGATCGTCACCAGCGCGACCGTGCGCGTCGAAGCGTCCTGGCGACCGGACGCGGTCTTCGTGACGACGGTCCCGCCGGGACCCTGCCGGACCCACTCGAGCGTCAGCCGGCCGTCGTACCGGGAGAGGTCGTCCGCATCCAGCAGGGGGACGTCCACGGCGGCGACGCCATGGGGCGCGAGGTGCTCCGCGAGCGTGCGGAACGCGCGTCGTTGCGCGGCGCGTCCCGGGAGGAGGAGCAGCGACCCGAGCGCGATGAACGCGAGCCCGAACCGCCCGGCCCGCGGGTGGCGGAAGCCGTCCACGTCCGCCTCGACGGTGGTCAGCCGCCGATCGGCGCCGCGCCCGGCGGCCCGCGCGGCGGCCCGGGCGCGCGCCAACATCGCGGGGTCGTTGTCCACGGCCACCACGCGGTGGCCGGCCGCCGCGAGGGGGACCGCGATCCGCCCCGACCCGGCCATCAGCTCGAGGACCGGGCCGGCCACCCGGTCGGCGAGCGCCCGGTAGAGCCCGAGATCGTCGTCCGACTCGGAGACGTCCAGGTCGTACAGGCGTGCGAGCGCCTCGGGACCCGACTCGGCCGGACCAGCGCCGGCGCGGCCGCCCTTCCGCCCCCCGCCGGATCCCGGCGCCATCGTCAGGCGGGCTCGTGACGGACGCGGCCGCCCGCCGCCCGCTTCACCGCGAGCGCGCTGATCGCCTCGAGCACGCAGCGGTTGGCGGCTCCCGCCGTCACCTCCGCGTGGTCGTACGGCGGCGAGACCTCCACCACGTCCATCCCGGCGAGGTCGACGGCGCCCACGATGCGCCGGATGGCTCGGAGCACCTCGCGGGTGAGCATCCCGCCCGGCTCCGGCGTCCCCGTGCCCGGAGCCATCCCGGGGTCGATCACGTCGATGTCGATCGAGAGATAGACGGAATCGGGCCCGTCGAGCGCCTCCGCGATGGCGTCGTCGATGACCGCCTCCGCGCCGCGCTCCTCGATCTCGCGCATCAGGTGCCAGCGCATCCCCTGCCCGCGCATCCAGTCGAAGACGTCCGGCGGAGGCCAGTAGCCGCGCAGGCCCACCTGGACGAAGTTCCGACCGGCGACCGCACCCGACTCGACGAGGCGGCGCATGGGCGTCCCGTGGCTGCCGAGCACGCCGAAGATGTCCGGTGCGGTGTCCGCGTGCGCGTCGAAGTGGACGATCCCGATCGTCCCCGGGTGGCGCACCTCGGCGACCGCGCTCGCCGACGGCCACGTGATCGAGTGGTCGCCGCCGAGCACGATCGGGATGGCGCCCGTCGCAGCGACCTCGCGCACCTTCCGGTGGATGAGCGCGTGGCCGCGCTCCATCCAGGATGGGACGACGTTCGCGTCGCCGGCATCCACGACCGTGAGGACCCCGAGCGGCTCGACCCCCAGCTGGAGCGAGTTGAGCGCGCCGGACGCGCTCTGGGCCTCGCGGATCGCCCGCGGGCCGAACCGCGCGCCCGGTCGATGGGAGGTGGCGTCGTCGAAGGGCGCGCCGACGATCGCGACGTCGACCCCGCGACGTGCGATCTCGGCCGGGTCGGTCACCCACGGCAGGTTGGAGAACGTCGTGGGGCCCACGTACGTCGGGAGCTCGTAGTCGCTGAAGACCTCCCAGTCACGATCCCACCCGGCAGCCCGCGCATAGTCGGGACGGGTCTGGTTCGCCATCGTCAGGCCCTCCCCTCGTGCCGCTCGTCGTCCCGCTCGAGCGACCGCAGCACGAACGCGTCGAGCACCTCGCGCCGCATGAGGTAGGCGATGAGGACCGCGGCCACGACCACCGAGGTGAGGCCCTGTGCGCCGATCCCCGCGACGCCGACCAGGAGGAGCTGCACGACACCGACCAGGACGGTCAGGGCGCCGAGGGTGATCGCGAGCGTCCATGCCCAGCTGCGCAGCGACCAGAACCCCCATGCGGCCGCGAGCTGGGCCGTCGCAAGGAGCAGGTACCCGAACGCGAGCGCCGGCCGCTCGCCGGCCTCGACGTCCGGGACCGTGAGCCCGCCGACCCCGGTCGCCACCGCGGCCCCAGCCAGGGAGACCACCGCGGTCCCGACGAGGAGGACGGCGATGAGGCCCACGCCCCGCGGCCGTCGCACCTCGCTCAACGCGCTCACCTCCAGGAACGCCCGGGGCCGGCCGCGCCGGCCCCCGAGCCGGATCGCCGCCGTCAGCGGCCGAAGAACCGCTTCACGTTCGGCTGGTTGAGGTAGTAGAGGATGATCCCGGCGATCACGACCGTGACCGCCGCATACGTGATCGACCTCCAGCCGATGACCACGCCGATGATCGGAAGGAGGATGTTCGCGAGCGCGATGACGATGCCCGTCGCCCACGCCCAGGCCCGGCCGCCCCACGCACCGATCGCCGACGCCAGCCAGATGGCGCCCAGGACGACCTCCACCCCCCCACCGATGAACGCGAGCGACCCGAGGTCCGCACGGCCCGCCAGACCGCCCGCCACGCCGCCGACGAGGGCGACCGCCAGGCCACCGATGATGCCGAGAACGCCGCCGATCGCCGCGAGCGACGCGAGGATCGTCACGCCGGTAGGTCGCTGGTTCATCCGTCTCCCTCCGTGGCCCCGTGCCGGCGACCTGCCGACCGGACGTGCGCATCATAGTGACCGGCCGACCCCCGGACGAGCCCTCAGTCGCGTCCCGTCACCGCCTGCTGGCGTCGAACGCGCGCCAGGCCGCATCCACCGACGCGGGGTCCCGGAAGAGGTCATACGCGGTCTGCGCGACCACGGTCGCCGCCAGGAGCGTCACCTCATCAGCGCGCGGTGTCGCCGCGGCGTCCCGGAAGAGGATCGAGTGCCCGGGCGTACCCGCGTCGCAGATCGCGAGGCACGGGTGGATCGCCGGGACGACCCAGCTGACGTTGCCCATGTCCGAGCTGCCGAGGTTCGGGTCCGGGGGGCCCGGTTCCACCCCGTAGGCGCGCAGGTTCCGGTCGAAGAGGTCGACGAGCACCGGGTTGTCGTTCATCGTCATCGACCCGCCGGTGAAGACCGCCTCCCCGCGCGTTCCGGTCGCCAGCGCGGCCGCCTCCACCAGCGCGACGAACCGGTCGCGCATCTCGTCGAAGTAGGCCTGGTCTGTCGACCGGATCATGAACCGGCCGACCGCCCGCTCGGGGATGATGTTGGCAGCCGTGCCGCCCTCCAGGACGATCCCGTGGACGCGCGCGTCGGGGCGGAGCTGCTGCCGCCAGAGCCCGATCGAGGAGAAGAGCAGCACGAGTGCATCGAGCGCGTTCAACCCCATCCACGGATCGGATGCCGCGTGCGACGCTCTGCCGGTGAAGGTCACGTCGATGTCCACGCTGGCCAGGAGCCCGATGCGCACGTGGTCCTTGTCCGATGGATGGTAGAGAAGGGCCGCATCGAGACCCGAGAACAGCCCGTCGTCGATCATGTACTGCTTGCCCGATCCCCGCTCCTCGGCGGGGGTCCCCAGGAAGACGACCTCGCCAGCGAGCTCGTCGCGGACCGCCGCGAGCCCGATGGCCGCGCCCACGCCGGACGCGGCCATCGAGTTGTGGCCGCAGCCGTGCCCCAGGCCCGGCAGTGCGTCGTACTCCGCGAGGATCCCGATCCGGGGCCGGTCGCCGCCCCGACCGCCCGCGAGGACCCCGCGGACCGCCGTCGCGAGGCTGCCGACCGGGTGCTCCACCACGTACCCGTGGCGGGCGATCGCCTCCGCGACCCGTGCGGCAGCCCGGGACTCCTCGAAGGCCGGCTCCGGGTCCGCGTGGATCCGGTGCGAGAGATCGAGGATCTCGTCACGCGCGGCATCGATCGCGGCGGCGATGCGTGCCTTGCCCTCGGCGTGCGGGGCGGCGGGCGGGGTCGTCTGGAGCAGGCGGGACATGTGGACCTCCGGGGCCGCGGGTGCGGCCCGTTCGAGCAGGGGCGCCGCGGCCGGGCGGGCCGGGCGGGTCATCGATCGACGGTCAGCGTCACCTCCGCGAACAGCACGATGGCCACGATGAAGAGCACGATCGGCGGGCTGAGGACGCCCTGGAGGCGCAGGGCGACCACGAGCCCGACCACCAGGCCGACCCAACCCGCACGGCGGAGCGCGCGCGCCCAGTCGCCGCGATACGCGATGCGGCGGTGGCGAGCGTACACAGCGAGCCAGGCGAGCGGTGCGACCGTCAGGGCGCTCGCCAGGCCCATCAGCGCGGCACCGCGAAGGCCGGCCACGGGGTCGTCGATGGGATCCTGGGTCAGGACGATGAACGCGACGGCGACCCAGGCCGCCAGCCCGGCGGCGAGCAGCCCGACGTTGGCGATGCGGTCACGGCGTTCCATCCACGGCCGAGTCTAGGGGGCCGGGCACGGCCCCGCCCGGCGCCGCCGACGCACGCGAGGCGCCGTGCGGTGGACGCGCCGGAGGCGCATCGCGGGCGTCGCGACGGGGTATCGTCAGCGACGCGTCCCCCGCACGTGACGCGACGTCTCGCGCCCACGCAGGCGATCTCGCATCCCAAGGAGGGGACGGATGAAGGCAAGCCGACCGCTGACCTCGCTCGTGCTTCTCGCTGCTGCGGCGCTGCTGGTGAGCGCCTGCTCCTCGGGGGGCGCGAGCACCGCACCCTCGACGGGCGCTGGCAGCGCGGCGCCGTCCGCGGCCGCCGCCTGCGAGGCGGGCGCCGCCGCGGGCCTGACGCAGATCCCGGACGTCGTGGACGGGAAGTTCAACGTCGCCATGGTCCTCATCGGGCCGCACAACGACGGTGGCTGGAGCCAGGCCCACTACGAGGGCCTGGTGTACCTCTGCGAGAACATGCCCGACGCGCACGTGGCGTACATCGAGAACGTCCCGGAGGGCACGGACTCGGAGCAGGTGTTCCGGAGCCTGGCGCGCAAGGGCTTCGACTTCATCATCGGGACCAGCTTCGGCTACATGGACCCGATGGCGACGGTCGCCGAGGAGTTCCCGGACCAGACGTTCCTCCACCTGACCGGCTACAAGTCGAACGGCAAGAACTTCGGCAACTTCTTCGGGGCGGTCGAGGACATGAAGTTCCTCGCCGGGATGCTCGCCGGGTCGCGTGCGAAGCTCGACGGCAACCCGAAGATCGGGTACATGGCGACCTTCCCGATCCCCGAGGAGATCCGCCTCGGCAACGCGATCATGCTGGGCGTCAAGAAGACGTGCCCCGAGTGCACGATGGATGTCCGCTGGATCAACACGTGGCACGATCCGGTCATCGAGAAGGAGGCCGCCGCGTCCCTGTTCGACGCAGGCGCCCAGGTCGTCTTCACCGGTGCCGACACGCCGGCTGTGGCCGACGTCGCCCAGGAGAAGGGCAAGTGGGGGGTCACGTACGACCACCCCGGGTCCTGCAAGGTCGACGCCTGCCTGACCGCGCCGTACTGGATCTGGGGCCCGGAGTACACCCGGATCGCCAAGCAGGTCCAGGCCAAGTCGTACAAGGCCGGCTACGAGTACTTCGACGCCGACGCAGGCGCCATGGGGCTGTTCGGCTTCATGGAGGGCCAGACCCCGCAGCCGGGCGTCAAGGATCTGCCGGCGGCCGACGTCCAGCTCGTCAAGGACACGCTCGCCAAGATGCTCAAGGGCGAGTTCAACCGCTTCGACGTCTTCGCCGGGCCCATCACGGACAACACCGGCAAGCAGATCCTCGCCGCCGGCGAGAAGCTCCAGCAGTCCGACCTCGACCAGTTCCCGCCCGGGGCACCCGGATCCGAGTGCAAGGTCTGCATGAAGTGGTTCGCCGAGGGCATCAACGGCGAGCTGCCGCAGTAGTGGCCTGAGGCCGGGGAAGCCCGCGATGCTCGGCACGTCGCGGGCTTCCTCCTCCGGTGGAGCCGCCGTCGACCATGGGTGACGACATCGCCACGTCCGTGGCCCCGCTCGCCGTCGCGATGCGCGGCATCGTCAAGCGGTTCCCCGGCGTCCTCGCCAACGACGGGGTCGACTTCGACCTGCGGGTCGGCGAGGTCCATGCCCTGCTCGGCGAGAACGGCGCCGGCAAGAGCACGCTGATGAACGTGCTCGGCGGCCTGTACCGGCCGGATGCCGGCGAGGTCTCCGTCTTCGGTGAGCGCGTCGACTTCCACTCCCCGCGCGACGCGATCAGGGCCGGGCTCGGGATGGTCCACCAGCACTTCGCCCTCGTGCCGACCCAGACCGTCACGGAGAACGTCCTCATCGGCCTCGATCGGCCGCGCTTCCGGATCGACCTCGCGCGCTTCGACGACGAGATCGCCGACCTCGCCCGGCGGCACGGGCTGACGCTCGACCCCAGGGCCCGCATCTGGCAGCTCTCGGTCGGCGAGCAGCAGCGCGTCGAGATCCTCAAGTTCCTCTACCGCGGCGCCCGCGTCCTGATCCTCGACGAGCCCACCGCGGTCCTCGCCCCCCAGGAGGCCGACGACCTCTTCCGAACCCTGCGCTCGATGGTCGACGACGGGGCGTCCGTGGTCTTCATCAGCCACAAGCTCGGGGAGGTCTCCCGGATCGCGGACCGGGTCACGGTCATGCGCCGCGGCCGTGTGACCGCCGCGGGCATCGCCAGCGCGGGGACCACGCCGGAGGGACTGGCGCTGCTCATGGTCGGGCGCGAGGTCCTCGAGACGATCGAGCGGCCGCCGTTCCGGCCGGGTCCGGTCGTGCTCTCCGTCCGGGCGGTCGACGCGACCGGCGACCGCGGTGTCCCGGCCCTGCGCGGCGTCTCGCTCGACATCCGATCCGGGGAGATCCTGGGCGTGGCCGGCGTCGCCGGTAACGGACAGTCCGAGCTCGCCCAGGTCGTCACCGGCCTGCGGCCGACCACGGCCGGCTCGATCACGGTCAACGGCGACGACGTCACGAACCGGCCGCCACGCGAGGCGATCCGGCGTCACGTGGCCCACGTCCCGGAGGACCGCACCGGGGTCGGCTCTGCGCCGGACCTCTCGATCGCCGACAACCTGATCATGAAGTCGTACCACGACGCCCCGATCGCCCGGCGCTGGGCGATCGACACCGGCGCCGTCCACCGATTCGCCGACGGGCTCAAGAGCAAGTTCGACATCGCCGCGCCGTCGGTCGACATCGACGCACGGCTGCTGTCGGGGGGCAACCTGCAGCGCCTGATCCTCGCCCGGGAGATCACGAGCGATCCGACGCTCATGGTCGCCGTTCAGCCGACGCGCGGCCTCGACGTGGGGGCGATCGCGACCGTCCACCGCCTGCTCCTGTCGCAGCGGGAGGCCGGATCGGCCACGCTGCTGATCAGCGAGGACCTCGACGAGGTGCTCGGCCTCTCCGACAGGGTCGCGGTCATGTACGAGGGTCGGATCGTCGGCCTCTTCGACGCGGCCGAGGCGGACGTCGCGGCGATCGGCCTGCTCATGACCGGCGGCTCGGCGCCGTCCCTCGGCGAGCCGGGCAGCCCGGCGGAGCTCGTCTCGTGACCGCGCGGACGCCGGCGCGCGAGCCGAGCCGGGCCCGGCTCGCGCCGCCGTGGACGGTCCGGCTGGAGCGACGACTCGAGACGCCCCGCTGGCTGCCGGCCGCGACCACCATCGGCGCCGTCATCTTCGCCCTGGTCGTGAGCGGGGTCGTGCTCGCGCTCGCCGGCGGGGAGCCGATCCCCGCCTTCCTGCACATCATCCGCGCGTCGTTCGGCAGCCTCGGGGTCATCTCGGACACGCTCGTGAAGGCGACGCCGCTCATCCTGACCGGCCTCGCCTGTGCGCTCGCCTTCCGGATGCGCCTCTGGAACATCGGCGCGGAGGGGCAGTTCCTCATGGGTGCCTGGGGCGCCTCGGCGGTCGTCCTGGTCCCGATCGTCCCGGCCGGCACACCGTCGATCATCACGATCCCGTTGATGATGGCGGCCGGGATGCTCGTGGGAGGGGCCTATGGCGCCATCCCCGGCATCCTCAAGGCGGTCCGCGGCGTGAACGAGATCATCGTCACGCTCATGCTCAACTACGTGGCGGCCCTGTGGATCGCCTACTGGGTGTTCGGGCCGTGGAGCGAGGGTGGGTTCCAGCTGACGGCCCAGTTCCCCCGCGAGGCCTGGCTCCCGCGCCTGTCGGACCTCGCCGACTCCATCCCGGCGTTCTCGGGGCTCACCGTCCACCTCGGGTTCGCCATCGCCCTCGTCGCCGCGGTGCTCGTCCGCTTCCTGCTGGTCCGCAGCCGCCTCGGGTACGAGATCCGCCTGATCGGGGACAGCCCGCGGGCGGCTCGCTACGCGGGGATCGACGTCGCCCGGACCGTCGTCATCGTGTTCGCCCTGTCGGGCGCGCTCGCGGGCCTCGCCGGCATGGCCGAGGTGTCCGGCGTGGTCCACCGCCTGCAGCTGGCCATCTCGCCGGGCTACGGCTTCACGGCGATCATCGTCGCCTACATCGCGAAGCTGAACCCGTACGGCGTCGTCGTCGCGTCGATCGCCTTCGGCGCGCTCATCCTCGCGGGACGCGAGATCCAGCCCTCCGGCATCCCGGCGATGATCCAGGGGATCCTCCTCTTCTCGCTCATCGCGAGCGAGGTGGTCCTCCGGTACCGCGTCCGGGTCGAGCGGCGGGCCGCCTGATGGACCCCACCGTCATCCTCGCGGCGGGCGTCGCGTCCGGGACCGTGCTCCTCTTCGCGTCGGTCGGCGAGATCTTCGCCGAGCGCTCCGGCGTGATCAACCTCGGCGTCGAGGGGATGATGCTGATCGGGGCGGTCGTCGCGTTCGGCACGGCGGTCGCCACGGGGGACGCCTGGCTGGGACTCGTGCTCGGGACGATCGCCGGCGGTCTCCTGTCGGTGCTGCACGCGATCGTCACCATCAGCTTCCGCGCCGAGCAGGTCGTCTCCGGCCTGGCCCTGACCTTCCTTGGCACGGGGCTCGCCCGCGTGCTCGGTGAGGACCTCTCCAAGGCCGGGGCGATCTCGCTGCTGCCGAAGCTCACCGTTCCCGTGCTCTCGTCGATCCCGGTGATCGGCCCCATCTTCTTCACCGACCAGAGCGTGCTCGTATACGTGGGCTTCATCGTCGTCCCGGTCGCGTGGTACTGGATCGGCCGGACGCGCCCGGGGCTCCACCTCCGCGCCGTCGGCGAGAACCCCGCGGCCGCCGACACGCTGGGGGTGGACGTCGTGCGCCTGCGGTACGCCTACGTCGTCGTGGGTGGGCTGCTCGCAGGGCTCGCGGGCGCCACGATCACCCTCGCGATCTCACCGGGCTGGTTCGGCGACCTCACGACCAGCGGCCAAGGCTGGATCGCGGTGGCGCTCGTCATCTTCGCCCAGTGGAGCCCACTGCGGGCTGCCTTCGGGGCCTTCGCCTTCGCGGCCATCCGGCGGATGCTCCTCGACATCCAGGGGCCACAGGACCTCCTCGGGTTCCCGAACCCCTTCTACCACGACCACACGCTCACGTTCTTCCTGCAGATGCTCCCGTATATCCTGGTCATCCTCGTGCTGATCGCGGTCTCGGGCGAGGCGATGCGCAAGCGGATCGGCGCTCCGGCGGCGCTCGGGATCCCGTACGTACGGGGCGAGCGCGGCCACTGACAGGCGCCGGGCTCAGCCGCGGATGTCCCGTCGCTCCCACGCGATCGCCGCGAGCGCGACGCACGCGACCGCGACCGCGGCGAGGGCGGCCACGTGCGACGGCTCGAGCCCATTGCGGAGAGGGTCGTTCCCGATGTACCAGTAGAAGGGCGAGAGCACGCGCAGGTCCTCCATCCCCTCCACGAGCGGCGCGAGCGCGTTCACGAAGTACGCGACGACCGAGAGGATCAACGCGATCGCGAACGCGGCCATACGCCTCGCGAGCAGCGCGCCCACGAGCAGCGCCAGAGCACCGTACGCGATCCCCAGGAGCGCGCAGTCGAGGAGCGCCGCGCCGATCCGGTCGAACGGGAGCTCCACGCCGTAGACGAGCGCGGCGGCGACGACCCCGATCCAGATCGCGACGGCGACGATGAGCGTCCACAGGACCATCGCGGCGGACTTCTCGAGCACCACGCGCCAGCGGTGGATCGGGTTCGCCAGGAGCAGGTCCGCCGTGCCGCCCTCCTCCTCGCCGGCCGTGGCGCTCGCCCCGAGGCCGATCCCCACCGCCAGGAGCAGGAGCGGACCGACGAAGCTGAACAGCTCGATGTTGAGGTAGCCCTCCGCGGTGGAGATGTCGAGCCCGGTCGATGCGAAGAGCGCCCGGTACGCCTCCGGGAGCTGGTCCATGAACGCCTGCATCGCGTTCGCCTCGCCCAGCGATGGGTAGAGGGCGACGTACAGGGCAGGCATCAACGCGGCGAAGATCGACCAGCCCAGGACCGCACGCCACTGGTCGTGGATGCACTTCAGGAAGACGCTACGCAGCTGCATCGCCCGCCTCCCCGTAGTAGGCGAGGAAGATCTCCTCGAGGGTCGGCTCGGTCGTGGAGACGTCGATGAGCTCGAAGGCGGCCGCTGCCTTGAAGAGCGCGTCCACCGATCCCTCGACCGTGCATCCGAGGAGCGCCCCGTCGACTGTGAGGTCGCGGACGCCCGGGAGCGACGTGAAGGTCTCCGCCGGGACGGGCGCACCGAAGCGCAGCTCGAGTCGTCGCAGCTCCCGGGTCTTGAGGTCCGCGACGCTCTCGACCGCGAGCAGCCTCCCGTCGCGGACGATCCCGACGCGGTCGCACGTCCGCTCGATCTCCGGCAGGACGTGGCTCGACATGAAGACGGTCCGACCGTCCTGGCGCGTCTCCTCGAGCAGCCGGTAGAAGGCCTGCTGGACGAAGGGATCCAGGCCCTGCGTGGGCTCGTCCAGGATCACCAGATCGGGCCGTCCCATGAGGGCCTGGACGAGCCCGACCTTCTGGCGGTTGCCGTGCGAGAGGGTGCGGATCTCGCGCGTGACGTCCAGGTCGAGCGCCTCGGCGATCCGCGCGGCGTCGTCGCCGTCAGGGCGGTCCCGAAGGTGCCCGAAGTACCCGAAGAGCTCGCGCGCCGAGAGCGAGCCGTACAGCCTGAGCTCGCCGGGCAGGTAGCCCACGCGCTGCCGGATGGCGATGCCGTCCCGGTGGGTGTCGAGGCCGAACACCTCGGCGCGCCCGTGCGTGGGCCGGATCAGGTCCAGGAGACAGCGGATCGTCGTCGTCTTCCCGGCGCCGTTCGGGCCGAGGTATCCGAAGACCTCGCCCGCCCTGACCTCCAGGTCGAGCTGCAGGATCCCGCGCGAGCGGCCGTACATCTTGGTCAGGTCGTGGGTGCGGATGACCGCGTCGTGCACGGCGCACCTCCCTTGCCCGCCGGCTGCCGGACCGGACCGGCACAGCGACCGCCACGGGCGGGCGACGCCGTGGGCCTGGCCCCACGGCTGTCCCTATCGTCGCGATGCGCCCGGACGAGGGGAAGAGCCGAACGTCGGCGCATCCCGTGCTGCGCCGGCCACGGTCATCGCCGCGTGTCTCGTCGGGCCGCCGGCGAGCGGGCGGCTCATGCGCGCGGCGGCTCCGACAGGACCTCGAGGATCTCCTCGAGCCGACCGATCTCGACGTCGGGCCCGGGCGCCCCGGGTTCCGGGTCGCGCCCGGCGCCGGGGAGCGGCGAGCCCGCGTTGTCGGCGTGCAGCCACGCCGCGCGCCATCCGGCCCTGCGTGCACCCGCGACGTCGGCCCGCGGGTCATCGCCGACGTGGAGGATGGCCCCTGCAGGCGCGCCCTCGAGCGCGAGCGCGCGTTCGGCCGCGCGGAAGATCGCCGGGTCCGGCTTGATCGCCCCGACGTCGGCCGAGACGACGACGGCAGCCAGGTGCGGCCGCCACCCGGCCCGATCCACGACCGCCTCGATCGTCGCCGTATGCGGCCAGTTCGAGAGGATCCCCACTCGCCGGGCCGACGCCACGCCGGCGAGGACCCGGTCCACCCCCTCGGGGACCGGGATCCCGGCCACCCAGCGGTCGCGGTAGGCGTCCAGCGCCCAGGCGACCTCGGCCGGGTCCACGGCGCGATCGACCGCGGCGTCGTCCCAGCGGACGTCGGCCGGCGGCGGCGCCATCCCCCGTGACCGCGCGATGAGGCGGGCGAACCGCCGGCCCATGTCCATCTCCCGCCCGTCCTGGAGGACGTCCTCGCGCATCTGCCGGTCCCGCTCCTCCGCCCACGCCGCCAGGAATGCCTCGCGATCGTCGAGCCGCAACCGCTCGACCACGTCGCCGGCGGCCTCCCGGACGACGGCGCGGAACGCAGCGGCGGAGACGGGCACGAGCGTGTCCCCGAAATCGAACGTCACGGCGCGGATCGCGCCCGCATCGAAGTCCGTCATCGCGCGGCGCTCGACGGGCAGACGTCACGGAACGCGCAGTACCCGCAGGTCACGTAGTCCGGACGCGGCGTGAAATCGCCGGCCCGGATCCCGTCCGCGGCTGCCCGGATCCGGCCACGTGCCTTCTCCAGCCGCGCCTCGTCGACCTCCGATCGCCCGACGAGCCCGGTCTCGAGGAAGTGCAGCGCGACCTCGTCCGGTGGGCGCCCGGTCACGGCGAGCCACGCGAGCGCGTAGATCGACAGCTGGAGCGAGTCGCGGGCGCGCTTGCGCGCCTGGGCCGGGTCCCGGACGTCGCTCGACTTGTAGTCGGTGATGACCACCCGCTCGTCCGTCCCGAGCGGGAGCATGGGCGTCACGAGGTCGAGCCCCGCGGCGGGGTGCTCCAGGTCGCCGAACGGGTCTGCGGCTGACGACGCGGCGGATGCACGGACCGACGACGCCGCGACCGGGACCGCTCCGTCGCCCGCTGCCGCACCAGCGGTCGCGGCCGCTCCCTCGGTCGGCACGGTATCCTCGACGGCCGCTCGGCCCGGGCGCCGCGGCAGGGCGGCACCATCGGCCGGCAGGATGTCCACCCGGTCGAACCGGCCGCGCACGCGATCGCCGCCGAGCACGAACGAGAACTCCTTCTCCACGTACGCCGGCGGCCCGGTGCCCGACGCGATCTCACCGGCCCGGAAGCGCGAGAGCGCGACCCGCCCGGCCGCTCGCCGCGCCTCCTCGTGCTCTCGCGTGAGGAACCCCTCGTTGGTCCACGCGCGGTCGAAGGCGTCGAGCAGCTCGTCCTCGGACATCGTGTCGCCAGCGGCCTGGCGCCGATGGAACTCCTGCACCGCTCGATGCAGGGCCGCCCCGTAGACGACGGCATGGTGCGGCGCGATGGGGAGCCGGAGGACGTGGACGAACCGGTACTTGAGCGGACAGGTCAGGTAGTCGTCCACCTGGTAGAAGCTCAGCGAGAGCGGACCGAGATCCGAGCCCGGGGCGGGCGCCGCGGGGGCGACCGGGGTGGCCGCAGCCCGCGAGATCCGCTCCATCGGAGACGGTGCGAGGCCGGCATCCACCGCGGCCGTCGCGGGGAGGTCGAGCGCCTCGAGGACGAACGGGCTGACGCGCCGCGTCCGCGCCCCGCCATAGTCGGCGGCGTGGGTGAGGACCAGCTCGTCGCGCGCGCGGGTCATCGCCACGTAGAACAGCCGTCGCTCCTCCTGGAGGTGCGCGTCGCCGGCCACCGTGGCCCCAGGGTCCGCGAGGCCCTCGGGCATCTCCAGCCGCTCGCGCCGGCCCGCGGACGGGAAGCGGCCGGCCACCAGGCCCGCGAGGTAGACCACCGGGAACTCGAGCCCCTTGGCCTTGTGGACGGTGAGGACGGAGGCCGCGTCCACGTCCGGACCCAGGTCGGCCGAGGCGGGGTCGTCGCCGGCCTCCACGAGCGTGCGGAGGTGCGGCACCACGTGGACCGCCCGGTCGTCGTCGAGCAGGGCCGACCGCGAACGCACGATGTCGAAGAAGCGCGCGACGTTGAGCAGCGCCTCCTCGTCCTCGGGCGTCGCCGCCGACGCGTACCGGGCGAGGAGCCCGGTCTCCCGGAGGAACGCGTAGAGGACCTCGCCGGTCGGGCGCTGGTGCGCCAGCGACGCGGACCGCCGCAGGTCCGCGACGAGGCGCGCGACGGCGGCGCGCGCCTCCGGCGCCAGGCGGAGCGAGGCCGGGCGCGCGTCCACCTCCTCGAGCACCTCCCAGAGCGAGCGGTTCGTCCGCCGAGCCCGGGCCGCGAGCGTCGTCAGGTCGGTCCCGCCGAGCCCGTACACGCCCGACGCCGCGAGCGCGTAGACGTCAGCAGAGGCGTCCAGGTCCACGATCGCCCGAAGGAACGCGAAGAGGAGGCGGACCTCCGGTCGCGCGTACAGACCGGACGCACCGGAGAACCGCCACGGGACGCCGGCCATCGTGAGCGCGCGGAGGAACGGGTCTGCGTCGGCGTTGGCGCGGACAAGGATCGCGTGATCGCGGGGCGCAGCGCCGCGGGCGACGCGGCCGGCGATGTCCGCGGCGATCGCATCCGCCTCCTCGGAGCCGGTCGCGAAGGCCAAGTGCCGGACGGGAGCCGGCCGGCCGCCTCGACGCTCGGCGATGAGGCGCTTCGAGATGCCCGCGCGTGACTCCAGGCGGTCCGGGTCGTTGAACCGGACCAGCCGGTAGGCGGCGTCGAGGATCGGCGCCCGCGACCGGTAGTTGCGGCGGAGGACGACCGTCCGCGCCTCCGGGTAGCGGTCCAGGAAGCCGAGGATGTTGCTGATGGCGGCGCCCCGGAAGCGGTAGATCGACTGGTCGTCGTCGCCCACCACCGTGACGCGCCGGTCCGGCTCCGCCAGCGCCGAGACGAGCTCCCACTGCGCGCGGTTGGTGTCCTGGAACTCGTCGACGAGGATGTAGCGGTAGCGCGCCCGGAGGCGTGCGAGCGCCGCCGGCGAGGCCCGGACCAGTCGCAGCGCGAGGCTCACCTGGTCCCCGAAGTCCACGTGACCGGCCCGGGCCATGAGCTCCTGGTACCGGGCGAACGCGTGGGCGAGCTCCCCCTGGCGGCGGGCGAGGTCCACGGCGGCCGCCGCGGCCTCGCGCGCGGCCGGGGTGGAATCCGGCCCACCGACCCGCTCCTCGGCGGCGGTCGCCGAGGCGACGAGGCCGTCCACGAACGCGAGGTATGTCGCCGGGTCCACGTCCTCGTCCTTGCACCGGCTGAACAGCGCCACGAGCGCGTCGAGGAACCGGGTCGGGTCACCCAGCGGGCGGTAGAGGTCGAGGTCCATGTCGTAGAGGTGCTCCCGCAGGAAGAGCACCGCTTCGGGGCGCGACAGCACGCGCACGTCGGAGGGCAGGCCCAGCTCGAGCGCCGACTCACGCAGGATCCGGTCGCCGAACGCATGGAACGTCGAGATCGCAGCGTCCGTGTACCCGTACGGCACCAGCCGGTCCACCCGGTCCTGCATCTCCTCCGCCGCCTTGTCGGTGAACGTCAGGGCGAGGATCTCCGAGGGCCGGGCGCGGCGCGTCGCGATGAGCCAGGCGATCCGCCTGGTGATGACCTGGGTCTTGCCGGTGCCGGCGCCGGCGATGACGAGCAGCGGCCCGCCGTCGTGCGTCACGGCCCGGCGCTGGTCGCGGCTCAACCCGTCGAGGAGCGCCTCGAGCCCCCGCCCGCCTCCATGGTCCCCCGGTCGGCCCTCGGCCGCCGCCCCGTCGGACGAGGCGCGGGATGGCGCGCCGGACGAGTCGCCCGATGGCGCGTCCGGCCCGACCGGGCGGCCGACCTCCGCGTCGGTCCAGACGGGGATCTGCTCGAGCGGGCGCGGCTCGCGCGCCCGTGATCGGCGCCGCGCGGCGGAGCCCCGCGAGGCCACGGGTCAGCCTCCCCGGGCGATCCGGAGCGCCTCGGCCTCCTCCTCCGACAGGGCGGCGTCCGAACGCCCGCCGCGGACCGGCTTCGCATACATGCGCGTCGCCTGGCGCGTGTGGAGGCTTGTGAGGATCATGCCGTCCCCGTCGGCGTCGAGCAGTGCGAGCGCGAAGCTCTGGTTCCCCCCGGTGTCCTCGAACGGGTTGTACCGCACCAGCCCGAGCCGCTGGAAGGCCTTCCGTCCCTCGGCCTCCAGCGTCGTCGTCCGGCGCTGGAGCCCGTCGGTCTCGCGGGCGACGGCGTACACCTTGTCGAGGTGCGCCTCGAGGACCTCGGTGAGGTCCTTGCCGTCCGCGCCGCGGGTGAGCGACGCCAGCGTCCGCTCTGCCCGTCGGAGTCGGGCCGACAGCACGAGGCAGGCCGCGAGCGCGACCGCGGCGAGGGCGAGCGCGGCGAGGGCGACGATCGTGGGGGTGTCGATGGTGTGGACCTCCGGGACGGCTGGGCCGCGGCTCCCGAGTCTAGCAGGGCGACGCGCCCGGAAGAGGCGTACCGGACGAGGCGCGCCGACTCCTCGCGCGCCTCCCGGCGGTGGCTCTGTGCCGGGCGCCGGGACCGGTCGGGCGGGCGCGCAGTCGTCCCCGGTGGTATCCTCTCGCGTCGATGCGTCGCGCGTCCGCGGCGGGCACGTGCCTGCCGCACGGGCGGCGGCGGACACCCACGGAGGCCCCGCACAGCATGGCGAAGCGCCAGCGCGCCGTCCGCCCTGGACAGCGCCGACCGACGACCCGGCCCGGGTCCAAGCCTGCCGCGACGACGGCCGCCCCCGCGCCGGCGACGGGCCTGACCGCCGCCGAGGAGGCGCGGGCGGCGGAGATCGAGGCGCAGATCGTCGCCGAGGATCGCGCAGCGGCCGCGTCCACCGACCGGTCGCGCAGCCGCAGGTCCGACCCCGACGCGGGGACCCGGGGACGCACCAAGGAGAGCGGCCTGCTGGCAACGCGGGCGACCCTCGAGTACGCCTACGTCCTCGCGGACCTCCGCCGGATCGCGATCGTCGCGGGCGGGCTGTTCGTCGTCATGATCGCCATCTGGGCCGTCCTGAGCCTCACGGGGAACGTCCCGTTCTGACCCGCAGGTGAACGCCCGCTGATGCCGCGGCCCCCGCCGGGGCCGCTACGTCCCCGTCCGACACGAACGCGTGCCGTCGCGCCCCGCCCTCGTTGGTGCGATCCCGCCCGGGCGCTCAGACGCGCGCCAGCGCCTCCGCGAGGTCGGCCTCGACGTCGGCCGGGTGCTCGGCGCCCACCGAGAGCCGGATCAGGTTCGGCGGCACGTCCGCGATCGCCCTCCCCTCCTCGCCCTGCTGCTGATGGGTGGAGATCGAGGGGATGGTGGCGATGCTCTTCACGCGTCCCAGGTCCGTCGCCCGCCGCACGAGCCGGAGCCCGTCGAGCACGCGCCGCGCCGCCGGCTGGCCACCCCGGACCGTGAACGCCATCAGGTGCCCGAACCGGTTCGCCGGCTCCCCCTCCCCGTCGGCCCCGTCCGCGAGCCACATGGTCCTGGCCGCGACCTGGTGCCCGGGGTCGGAGGGCAGGCCCGGGTAGTGGACGCGCTCGACCGCGGGGTGTGCCTCGAGGAAGCGCGCGACGCGCATCGCGCTGCGGCTCCACGCGTCCATGCGGCCCCGGAGAGTCCGCAGGTCCGTGAGCGCCATCAGCGCGTTGAAGGGGCTCAGGGCCGGTCCGTGGTCGCGCATCGGCAGGAGCTTGACGTGCGCCGCGAAGTCCTCGCGCAGGTCGTCCGGCCCATGGCGGGAGACGATCCCGTGCCGCGCCACGACCGCGCCGGCGATCGCGAGGCCGGATGCCGCGATGCTCTTGCTGACCGAGTGGACGACCACGTCGGCGCCGAGGCCCAGCGGCCGCATCAGCGCCGGGGTCGCCACGGTGGCGTCGACGACGAGCGGGACCCCGGCATCGTGGGCGATCCCCGCGACCGCGGGGATGTCGAGGACCGAGAGCGTGGGGTTGCTCGGCATCTCCCCGTACAGCAGCCGCGTGGTCCCGTCGGTCAGGCGTGCCCACTCGGCCGTGTCCAGCGGCTCGCGCACCCAGCGGACGTCGACGCCCCGCTCGCGCGCGAACCGCTCGCGGAACAGCTGGAACGTGCCGCCGTAGCACCGCGCGCCGACGACGACGCTGGGTCGCCGCCCGGTCCCGTCGTCCGTGAGGAACGGCGTCACCGCCATGTCCACGGCCGCCATCCCCGACCCGGTCACGACGGCCGAGGCCGTGGTCCCGGTCCCGTACGCCTCGAGCAGCGCGAGCGTCTCCCCGAGGTAGTGGAGCGTGGGGTTGGCGATCCGCGTGTACCCCCATGCCGGCATCAGGTAGCCCAGGGCGGCCTCGAGGTGGTCGCTGTCGGCGAAGTGCTGGGCGGGGCTCAGGTAGGCCGGCTCGATGATGCTGCCCTGGTTCGCGAGGGCGGCCTCCGCGGAGTAGATCCCGTGGACCGCGATCGTGTCGAAGCGCATCTCGCGCATCCGGGCGCGCTCGCGGTCCTCGGCGGCGGCCATCTCCTCGCCGCGGGCGACCCACGCGGCGAGACCCTCGGCGCTCCCGACCCCGGTCATGTCCATCGCCTCCGCCTCCGCGCTCATGCCGGGAGCGGCTCGAACCGCGCCTGGAAGAACCGCAGGTAGCGCGGCTCGTAGACC
>JAKOQS010000102.1 GCA_029778235.1 Chloroflexota bacterium
CCGACGGCGGGCACGGCGCCCACCCCGTCGCCGGAGGCGACCGAGGCGGCCCTGCTCGCCGCACCCTCGCCCTTCGCCCGGCTCACTGCTGCCGCGGCGGCGCGATCCGACGCGGCGCCGGCGACGCCCGCGGTCCAGCCCGCCGCCGCGAAGCCCGCACCAGCGAAGGCCGCACCCGCGAAGGCCGCACCCGCGAAGGCCGGGGTCGCGAAGCCCACCCCCGCCAAGCCCGCCCCCGCCAAGCCCGCCCCCGCGAAGCCCACCGCTGCGGGGCCCGCGACGCCGGTGCCGGCCTCCTCGGCGGCTCCGGCCCCGGACCCGGTCGGTGCGCCGTCGGGCGACGGCGCCGCGGCGCTGGTCGCGACGCTGCTCGTGCCGGCCGGCAACCCGTTCGCCGAGAGCGCCCCGGCGCCCGGCGTCGGCCCGGTCGCGACCGAGCCGCCGCACTCCGTGGCCGGCACCGCCGCTCCGGCAGGCGCTGCACCCGCGGCTGCCCCGACCGCATCCGTCGCCGTCCCCGCGGCCTCCCCGGCCGCGTCCCTGCCGGGCCGTACGACGGCTGCCGCCGTCGTGGTCGTGACCGACCCGCCCGCCCCCCACCCCGGACGTCCGGCGCCCGCCGCCACCCCGGCTCCGGTGACGCCGGTCTGGAAGGCGACCCGTCCGCTGCCCGCGCACAGCGGCACCGGTCGGCGGATCGTCTACGCCGAGCGGTCCGCGCACCTGTGGATCGTCGGGGCCGACGGCACCGTGCTCCGCGACTACAAGGTCACCGGGCGCGCCGACCGCCCGAAGCCGGGCTCGTACAAGGTCTTCTCCAAGTCCCGCACGACGAGCAACCCCAAGGAGAAGCTGACCTTCGACCTCATGGTCCGGTTCACCCGCGGCGTCACCGGCGCTGCCATCGGCTTCCACACGATCCCCAAGACCTACAGCGGCCATCCGATCCAGTCGGAGAAGGACCTCGGACGGGCCATCGGGATGGGCGGCTGCGTCCGGCAATCACGGGTCGACGCGGAATGGCTCTACGCTTGGTCCCGGGTGGGCGACACGGTCGTCGTCCTGCACTGAGGCTCCGCGGCCGTCCGGCGCGCAGCAGCCGCACGCCGAGAGGGACGTCATGGCACGACAGCCGCAGCTCCGCCGGCCGTTCCTGCGCACCGGGCTCACCGCTGCCGCGGTCGCCGGCCTGCTGTCCGTGCTCCTCGCCGCGCCGTCGGGTGCCACGACGTCGGAGCCCACCCCGGTCGCCGTGCCGGGCACCCGTCCTGCCCCAGCGGCTCCGGCCCTGCCGCGCCGCGCGGTATCGGTCTCGGTCACGCCGGCCAACGGCGCCATCGTCGGGATCGCCTACCCGATCACCGCGAAGTTCAACGTCCCGGTCGCCGCGGCGCACCGTGCCGACGCCGAGCGTCACATGCACGTCTACGTGAACGGCCGGTTCGCCTCGGGCGGCGCCTGGTACTGGAAGGACGCGAAGACGGCGGTCTTCCGCACCCAGAACTTCTGGCCGGGCCGCGCGCGCATCCAGGTGCGGCTCACGCTGGCGGGCATCGAGCTGGCGCGATCGTCGTCGTACTCGTTCGTCGGCGGGTCTGCGACCACGCGCAACCACCTCGTCCGCACCTCGCGCGTGCTCATCGCGAAGGTCAGCGCCACCACGCACCGGATGATGGTCTACGTCGACGGCGTCGCGGTGAGGAACTTCGGGGTCTCGCTGGGCAAGGCCGGCTTCGAGACGCGGTCGGGCATCAAGGCCGTGATGGACAAGTACCTCACGCGGAACATGACCAGCCAGGAGCTCGGTCTCACCAACGAGACCTACGACCTCTGGGCGCCGTACTCCACGCGCATCACCCCGAGCGGTGAGTTCGTGCACGGCGCCCCGTGGGCGGCCGGGCGCATCGGCAAGTGGAACGGGTCGCACGGCTGCACCAACCTGCTCACCAACGACGCGAAGTGGTTCTACTACGCCACGATCCCGGGGGACCTCGTCGTCAC
>JAKOQS010000103.1 GCA_029778235.1 Chloroflexota bacterium
GGCGCGGGCACCGAGGGCCGCGAGGCTCAGCGCCACGTGCTCCGTCGCGGGCTCGATTCCGACAAGGACCAGAGCTACTTCCTCTACGGGCTTCGCCAGGACCGGCTCGCGCGCACCCGGTTCTCGCTCGGCGGGCTCACGAAGGCCCAGGTCCGGGCGATCGCCGCGGAGCGCGGCCTCGCGACGGCGCGCACGCCCGAGAGCCAGGAGCTGTGCTTCGCCCCGGGCGGCGACTACCGCGCGGCCCTGCGCGACCACGCCGGCGATGCGGACGCGCGGCCGGGACCCGTCGTGGATCGCGACGGGCGCGTCGTCGCGCGGCACGATGGGATCGCCGGGTTCACGGTGGGCCAGCGCGGCGGGCTGGGCGTCGCGCTGGGCGAGCCGCGGTACGTCAGCCGCATCGACGCGGCGACCGGGACGATCCTCCTCGGCCGCCGCGAGGACCTCGAGACGCGCACGATCGCGATCGACGACGTGACGTGGACCATGGGCGCGGCACCCGGGCCGGGCACGCGCCTGCTGGCCCAGGTGCGACACCGCGCGCGGCCGGTCTGGGCGACGGTCCGACCCGACTCCGCGGGCTCGCATGGGGAGACGGGCGCTCGCCCCGTCGCGGCCGGGGGCTTGGCCCGGCAAGGGGCCCACGAGCCGGGAGCACGACCCGGGCGCTGGATCGTCGAGACGGACGAGCCGGTCTGGGCGGCCGCACCGGGCCAGGCCTGCGTGCTCTACGCGGGCGACGTGGTCGTGGGCGGCGGCCGGATCGCCCCCGCCTGACGCCGCCCGCCATGCCGCCGATCGCCCCCTCGCTCGTCCTCTCGCTCCTCGTCGGGGTCTTCGTCGCCTCGTTCTACGTTCTGGTCCGCGGCCGGACGCTCTCGCGCCTGCCGTTCGTCATCGGCGCGGCCATGCTCGGCGGGTGGGCCGGCGACGCCGTCGGCGGGCTGGCGGCGCTGTCCGTCCTGACGATCGGGGACTTCCACCTGCCGGCGGCTGCGATCGGGGCCGGGGTGGGCGTCGGCCTCGTGGAGCTGCTGTCGGTGCTCGTCGCGCCCAAGCCCGAGGGCCCGTCCGCGCCCTGACCCGTACGCACGGTTGGGCCGGGGGATCGCACGGCCGACCTGCTCCCGTCCCGGACGCGCGCTCCGTCGACGGACCGCGGGCGCACGGCCGTCCGGTAACATCGTCCGGATGGAATCCCACCGCGTCGATCCCCGCATCCGATCCCTCTCCGCCGCCGAGATCCGCCAGCGGTTCGTGGACTTCTTCGCCGCACGCGGCCACGAGGTGGTGCCCAGCGGCTCGCTCGTCCCCGCCGGCGACCAGACGCTGCTGTTCGTCAACTCCGGGATGGTGCCGTTCAAGGACGCGCTCACCGGCGTGGAAAAGCGCTCGTACTCCCGCGCGGTGAACTACCAGCGCTGCCTCCGGGTGGCCGGCAAGCACAACGACTTCGAGGAGGTCGGCCGGTCCCCGTCGCACCACACGCTGTTCGAGATGCTCGGCAACTGGAGCTTCGGCGACTACTTCAAGCGCGAGGCGATCCACTGGGCGTGGGAGTTCCTGACGCAGGAGATGGGGATCCCGGCCGACCGGCTCGCCGCGACGACCTACGCGACCGACGACGTGGCCTGGAACGTGTGGCGCGACGAGATCGGCCTGCCCGATCACCGGATGGCGCGATGGGGGGACTTCCCCAACGGGGACGAGAAGAACTGGTGGCGCATGGCCGACATCGGCCCGTGCGGTCCCTGCTCCGAGCTGCACTACGACCGCGGCGAGGAGTTCAGCGAGGGCCCGCACTGCGTCCCGGACCACTCGGAGCAGTGCCCGCGGTGGCTCGAGGTCTGGAACCTGGTCTTCATGGAGTTCGAGCTCCACCCGGACCGTTCCCTGACCCCGCTCCCGGCGCCGGGGGTGGACACGGGGATGGGCCTCGAGCGCATCGCGAGCGTCCTCCAGCAGGTGCCCACCAACTACGACACGGATCTCTTCGCGCCGATCCACGTGACCATGCGCCGGGTGCTCGGTCACGATCCCGAGACGTTCGAGTCGGAGCGGTTCAGCTACCAGGTGATCGCCGACCACTCCCGCGCGATCACGTTCCTCGTCGGCGACGGCGTCCTTCCGTCGAACGAGGGGCGAGGCTACGTCCTGCGGCGGATCCTGCGGCGGGCGGTCCGTCACGGCCGCCTGCTCGGGCGGCACGAGCCGTTCCTCGGCGAGACCGCGGCCACGGTCATCGACGTCATGGGTGGCGCGTACCCGTTCCTCGTGGAGCAGCGGAGCCGCATCCTCGAGGTGATCCGACGGGAGGAGGCGCAGTTCGCCCGCACGCTCGACGCGGGCACCGACCTGCTGGAGGAGGCCCTCATCCCGCTGACGAGCGCCGACCGGGTGGTGGGCCGGCGGGTGGAGGACCTTCCGGCCGACGCGCCCGTCCTGCCCGGGGCGGTCGCCTTCCGGCTGCACGACACGTTCGGCTTCCCCGTGGACCTCACGATCGAGCTGGCGGCCGAGTACGGGGTGGCGGTGGACCGCGCGGGCTACGACGTGGCGCTCGCGGAGCAGCGCGCCCGTTCACGGACCGGCAAGAAGGCGGAGCTGGCGCGCCACGCGGAGCTCACGTCGCTGTACGAGTCGATCCTCCGGCGGGCCGGCGAGACCGAGTTCCTCGGGTACGAGACGACCGAGGCGCCCGGGCGCGTCGTCGCGATCCTGCGGGACGGGATCGAGATGGAGGAGCTGACCGGGGTGGGGGAGGCCGAGGTCGTGCTGGACCGGACCCCCTTCTACGGCGAGGGCGGCGGCCAGATCGGCGACCGGGGGGTCATCCGCGAGCCTGGGGGCGGGTCGCCCCTGTTCGACGTCGAAGACACGCAGAAGCCGGTCGCCGGCCTGCACGTGCACCGGGGCCGGCTGCACGGCCGCCTGAAGGTGGGCCAGACCGTGGATGCGGTCGTGGACGCCGACCGGCGCGCGCGCACGATGCGCAACCACACCGGCACGCACCTCCTGCACCGCGCGCTCCGCAACGTCGTCGGCCCGCACGCGCGGCAAGCGGGCTCCCTGGTCGCTCCCGAGTACCTGCGGTTCGACTTCCCGCTCGACCGTCCCCTCACCGACGACGAGAAGCGCTCGATCGAGGCGGAGGTCCGCCGGGTCGTCCGCGAGGACCGACCGGTGACCATCGCGCACATGGGGATGCGGGACGCGATCGACGCCGGCGCGGACGCGTTCTTCGACGAGAAGTACGGGGAGAGCGTCCGCACGATCCGCGTGCAGGACTACAGCTTCGAGCTGTGCGGCGGCACGCACTGCCGCGCGACCGGGCAGATCGGCGGCTTCTTCATCACCGGCGAGCGGAGCATCGGCGCAGGGATGCGTCGCATCGAGGCCGTGACGGGCGAGGGCGCGGACGCCTACGTCGCCGTGCGGCTCGCGACGCTCGACCGCGTGGCGGAGGTGGTCGGCGCGGCGACGGTCGAGGCCGTCCCGGACCGCGCGGCCGCGCTCCAGGAGGAGCTGCGCGAGACGCGGCGGCGACTCCGGGCGGGCGGCGGCGCGGCGCTGCCGAAGGCCTCCGAGCTGGCCGCGGCGGCCGAGGAGGTGGCGCCGGGCGTCCGGCTCGTGGCGTTCGCCGGTCCGTTCGAGTCGGTCGACGCGATGAAGGGCTTCAGCAAGGACCTGCGCGCCGTGCTCGGCCCGGGCGTCATCGCCCTGGGGCTCGACGCGGAGCAGCCCGCCGTCTGGGTCACCGTGAGCGACGACCTCGTCACGGCGGGGATCTCGGCGGGCTCGCTCGTGCGTACCATGGTCGGCCACATCGACGGGAAGGGCGGCGGCCGGCCCGAGATGGCCCAGGGGACCGGCGCGCGCCGGGAGGGCCTCCCGGAGGCGATGGCCGCGGCGACGGCCGAGCTCCGAGCCCGGGACGGGGCGCCGGGCTGATGGCGTTCCTCCGCCGGCTCTGGCAGCGGGACGGAGGCGACGTGCCGACCGCGTGCACCGCGCTCGACGTCGGGACGGAGTTCGCGAAGGCCCTCGTCTTCGAGATCGCGCCGGACGGACGCGGGACGGTGCGCGGCGTGGGGCGGAAGCGCCAAGGGCTCGCCCACATGCAGTCCGGCACCGTGACGGACATCGCCGCGGTCGTGGACAACTGCTCTGTCGCCCTCCAGGAGGCCGAGGAGATGGCCGGGTTCCGGCCCACCTCCGTCGTCATCGGCATCGCCGGCGAGCTCGTGAAGGGCTTCACCGTGTCGCACGAGGTCGAGCGGAAGAAGCCCGACTCGCCGATCGTCGAGCAGGAGCTCCACCGCCTGATCGACGAGGTCCAGCACGCGGCCATCCGCGAGGCCGAGCGCGCGATCACCTGGGAGACCGGCCTGCCGAACGTGGACATCCGCCTGGTCCACGCAGCCGTGACCGGCGCGAGCATCGACGGCTACCCCGTGACCAACCCGATCGGGTTCCAGGGCCGGCACGTGCGGATCGGGATCTTCAACGCGTTCGCTCCTCTCGTCCATCTCGGGGCCCTCGAGAGCGTCGCAGCGGCGCTGGACCTGGAGCTCCTGGAGATCGTCGCGGAGCCGTACGCGGTCGCGCGTGCGCTGGGCCCGGAGCAGACGAAGTCGTCGGGGGCGCTCTTCATCGACGTGGGCGGCGGGACGACCGACGTGGCCCTGGTCCGGTCCGGTGGGATCGACGGGACGCGGATGTTCGCGCTCGGCGGGCGCGCCTTCACGAAGTCGATCGCCGACCGCATGGAGCTGCCGTTCCCGCGAGCCGAGTCGCTGAAGGTGGACTACGCCCGCGGCCTGCCCGTGGACGACCGGGAGACGGTCGCGACGATCGTCGCGGACGACGTCGCCGTCTGGACGGCCGGGGTGGAGCTGGTGCTCGAGGAGCTCTCGGGCGGCGACCTCCTGCCCGGGCGGATCCACCTCTGCGGCGGCGGCTCGCGCCTGCCGGAGATCCCCGCGGCGCTGCGCGAGGAACGGTTCTGGTCGCACCTGCCGTTCTCGCGGCCGCCCGACGTCCAGATCATGTCCCCGGACCAGGTGGAGGCGATCACGGACGAGACCCGCCTGCTGGTGGACCAGCAGGACGTCACCCCGCTCGGGCTCGCGTACCAGGCGATCGAGCTGCAGTTCGAGGACGACCCGCTCGACGCGGCCCTGCGGAAGGTCCTCCGCGCGATGAAGATCTGAGCCATGGCGGTCGTCTACATCGACGTCGACGACGAGATCACGTCGGTCGCCGCGAGGATCCGCAGGCTGCCGGACGCGCGCGTGGCCGTCGTCGTCCCGCCCGGGTCCCGGATCGCGACCTCGCGGATCAACTTCCGGCTGCTCGCTCGCGAGGCCGCCGGGAGCTCGCGCTCGCTGGCGATCGTGACGCCAGATGCCGCCGTCCGTGCGCTGGCCGGCGCGGCAGGGCTGGAGACGCACCCGAGCGTGGCGGAGTTCGAGGCTGCCGAGGCGACGCGCGCGGCCGCTGCGGCGGCGGCAGCAGGCGGCGCGGCACTCGTCGAGCCGGCCGGGGCGGGCGTCGCGGCTGAACCCGCCCCAGGGAGCGGCGTGCGCGGCGGCGCCCCGGCCAGGGGCGTCGGCGGCGCGGCCGAGGCCGGGCAGGGGACCGTTCCGGAGGCGGGTGGCCTCGGTGGCGCGGCCATCGCCGGGACGGCTGCCACGCTCGGGATGGCCACTCCCGTCACCGGGCCGGCCGGGCCCGGGATCGCCGCGTCGACGGGGTTCGGCACGCCGGGGTCCGCTCCGGCGGGCGGACCGCCGGATGGCCGGGGTGGCTCGCGCACGGCCCTCGCGGGCGCTGGCCCGGCCGGGACCGCGGGGCGACGCGGGGGCCGGCGCCGGTGGCCCTGGGTCGTCGCGATCGTGCTGGTCGTCGCCCTGCTGGGGACGAGTGCCGTGGTCGCGTACACGGCGCTCCCGAGCGCGGTGGTGACGATCCGTCCGGCCACGCGGACGCTGGGGCCCAGCGACCTCACCGTCCGCGCCGATCCCGCGACCACCTCCATCGACGTCGCCGCCGCCACGATCCCCGGCACAACCGTCGACGTCCCGGTGGAGGTGAGCGACACCTTCGAGGCCACCGGCGAGAAGAAGGAGGAGACGAAGGCGGCGGGCAGCGTCACCTTCATCAGCAAGGACCCCACGAAGGCCAACACGATCGCGGCCGGGAGCATCGTGCGGACCGGCGCCGGCGTGGCCTTCGCCCTCCGCTCCGCCGTCACCGTGCCCAAGGCGAAGATCGAGGGGCTCACGATCATCCCCGGCCAGGCCACGGTCCGGGTGACGGCGGTGAAGGGCGGGCCCGAGGGCAACGTGGCCCCCAACACCATCTCCGTCGTCCCGCCCGCGGAGGACCCGGTGCTGCTCGAGGTGCGGAACCGGGCCGCCACGAGCGGGGGGACCCGCAAGACGACGACCATCGTGACCCAGGAGGACGTGGACGGCGCGACCAAGACGCTGGAGAAGCGGCTCCGCGCACGGTTCGCCGACGCGGCGGCCGACCCCGCGCGGGCCCCCGAGGGCACGGTCCTCGTGCCCGGCACCGCGCTCCTCGGGCCGGCGACGGCGGAGCCCGAGGCCGAGTCCCTCGTCGGGCAGGAGGTCGCGTCGTTCGACCTCTCGATGTCCGCGACCGGGGCGGTCACCGCGTACTCGCCGGCTGCCGCACGCTCGGTGGCCCTGGCGCGGCTCGCCGCGGACGTCCCGGACGGGTACGAGATCGTCGAGGGGACGGCCTCGGCGGAGGCCGGGGAGGCCGTCGCGGTCGAGACCATGGCCGACGTCCCCACGACCAGCACCGCCGAGATGGTGCGGGTGATCGACCAGGCCGAGGTACGCGACCTCGTCCGGGGGAAGTCGCCCGTGGACGCGGCCACGGCGCTCTCCGGCCTCGGCGCTGTGAGCGTCCAGGTCTGGCCGGCGTTCATGCCGACGGTGACCACGGCGGACGCGCGCATCGAGATCCGGATCGAGCCGGCGACGGGAGGATCCACCGGGACGCCAGGATCGGGCGGCACGGCGCAGCCGTCGCTCACCGCCCCGTGACGCGTCTCCTGGGCGTGGACCTCGGCGAGGCGCGCATCGGCCTCGCGTTGGGAGACGCGCCGGACGGGCCCGCCCAGCCTCTCGCCACGATCGGCCGCGGCGCGTCCGTCGCCGAGGACGTGGACGCGCTGCGCGCGGTGATCGAGCGCGAAGGCGTGGCGGAGGTGGTCCTCGGTTTGCCGCTAGACTTCGGCGGGACCGAGGGCCGCCAGGCGGCGATCACCCGCGAGTGGGGTGCCGCGGTGGCGGAGGCCCTGGGCATCCCGGTCGTCCTCCGCGACGAGCGACTGACGAGCGACCGGGCCGCGCAGCGGATCGGCCCCATGAAGCGCGGTCGCTCCGGCGGCCCGCCCACGAGCACGCAGCGCAGGGCGTACCGCGCGCGGCTGGACCGCGAGGCGGCGGCGATCATCCTGCGCGACGAGATCGAGGCCCGGTCGAGGGGAGACACGTGACGATGCGCGACGGCGGGGGGACGCAGGGCGGCGGGCGGCGCTACGCCCCGACCCAGGCCGAGCTCCGCGATCCCGTCGCGCGTGCGCGCAGGGCGCGGCGTCTCCGCGACGGCGGTCCACCCGCGCGCGACCGGGTGGGTCGCGGCGCGGGGGTCATCGTCGGGCTCCTGCTCGTCGTGGGCGTCTTCGCCATCGTCGGCCTCGTTCTGACCACCACGGTCCTGCGCCCCGCGATCGGCAGCTGGGTGACGGGGATGGCCTACGACAACCCGAGCCTGCTCGCGATGGGCTGGGTCTCCGACCTCGTCCGTGACGACCTTGGGCCGGCCCTCACGACGCCCGCCTCGAGCGACTCGGGGGACGTCGAGTTCACCGTCGCCAAGGGCGACACGGCCGCCGGGATCGCCGACCGGCTCCACGAAGAGGGGCTCCTGGAGGACCCGCGCACGTTCGTGTTCCTCGCCGTGAGCCGCGACCTGGCCGACAAGCTGGAGGCCGGGACATTCATCCTCCGGAAGGACATGACGCCGGAGGAGCTCGTCACGTCGCTCCTGGAGTCCAAGGTCTTCGCCACGACGATCGCCCTCCGCGACGCCCTGCGGCTGGAGCAGATCGCGGCATACCTGCAGACGCTCCCGATCAAGACCGACGTCGAGGAGTTCTACCGCCTGGCGAAGGACCCGCCGGCGTCGCTCAAGGCCGACTATCCATTCCTCGACAAGCTCCCCGCCGGCTCATCGCTCGAGGGGTACCTCGCGAGCGGCGTGTACGAGGTGGACCCGCGCATCGAGGCGGAGCCGCTCTTGCGCCGTCTGCTCGACGGGTTCCAGGCGAAGATGGGCGACCGCCTGGACGTCCCGGCCGCCCGCGGGATGACGCTCCACCAGGTCCTGACGCTCGCGTCGATCGTGGATCGCGAGGCCGTGCTCGACAGCGAATACCGCAAGATCGCCGGCGTCTACCAGAACCGGCTCGACCAGGGGATGATCCTCAACGCCGACCCGACCGTCATCTACGGCGTCGACTCCGTGAACGTCGCCAAGCTCCCGTTCGCGAAGTGGCCTTCGTACTCGTTCTGGGAGCCCGTCAACAAGGCCCTCGCCGACGTCAAGCTCCCGAAGGCGCTGTCGAGCTTCCAGACGTACGTCGCCGTCGGGCTCCCGGACTGGCCGATCGTGACGCCGTCCCTGAAGGCCGTGGACGCCGCGCTCGACCCGGACACGAAGGGCGGCTACCTGTACTTCGTCGCCGTCCCCGACGGCGGTGGCAAGCACGCCTTCGCGAAGACGTACGAGCAGCACCTCGCGAACCTGAAGAAGTACGGCTACATCCAGTAGTGACGAGCCACCTCCCGACCCCTGCCGACTTCGCCCCGCCGCCCGTGCCTGCCGATCTGGCGCGATGGGCGGCCGCCGACGATGCCGCGCGCCCGACTCGCCTCGCCCGCCTGCGGGAGCGGATGGCCGCGGAAGGCGTGGACGCCTACTTCGGCGTGCGTCCGGAGAACTCGCGGTACCTCACCGGCTTCCGCTTCGGCGACGGCGAGGAGAAGGTGGCCGGCAACAGCGGCCGCTTCCTCGTTGGCGGTGACGAGGTCGTGGTCCTCGCGGACTCGCGGTACACGATCCAGGCGGGCCGCGAGGCACCGGGCGCGCGGATCGTGCCGGTCACGTACGACCTCGCGGCCGGCTGGGCGGACCTCACGGCCTCCGTCGGCGCACGGCGTGTCGCGGTGGAGGCCGGCTTCGTCAGCCACGCTGCCTGGACGGCGCTGGAGGCGGCCGCGCCCGACGTCGAGCTGGTCCCCGTCGAGGGGTGGGTCGAGGCGGACCGCGCGGTGAAGGAGCCCGCGGAGGTCGAGCGGATCCGGGCGGCCTGCGCGGTCGCCGACCGGGCGCTCGCGACGCTGCTGCCCGAGATCCGGGCGGGCGTGACCGAGGCGGAGCTCGCGTGGCGGTTGGAGGTGCTGATGCGGACCGGTGGCGCGGAGGGGCTCGCGTTCGACGTCGCGTGCCTGGCCGGCCCGGAGGCGGCGCTCCCGCACGGATCTCCCGGCGACCGGCCCGTCCTCGAGGGAGCCGTGCTGCTCTTCGACTTCGGGGCGCGGGTGGACGGGTACCGGAGCGACATGACGCGGACCCTCTTCGTCGGCGAGCCCTCTGCACGGGACCTGGCGGTGTACGACCTCGTCGCCCGCGCCCAGGCCGCGTCGATCGGAGCGGTGGAGGCGGCGGCTGCCGCCGGCCTCACGCCGGACGGCCGTTCGCTGGACGCCGCGGCCCGGGACGTCATCGAGGCGGCCGGACACGGCGACCACTTCGGGCACGGGACGGGACACGGGATCGGGCTGGCCACGCACGAGCTTCCGAGCCTCAGCCGGGTCGCGCCCAAGACGCCGCTCCCGTCGCCGACCGTCTTCAGCGTCGAGCCGGGCGTCTACCTCGAGGGGGAGACGGGTGTCCGGATCGAGGACCTCGTGCTGTTCGACCCGGCGGCCCGGCGCGCCGAGCGCCTGACGGCGTTCCCGCGGGACGTGCTCGTCATCGGCTGATCGACCCGGCCCGAGCGCCCCGCGCCCGGCTGGCGCGAGGCACGCGCGGACGCTACGCTGCCGCGATGGACCCGCAGGGCATCTTCGACCAGGTGATGGGGATCACGATCGCGTCGATCGTGGGGAGCCTCGTGGTCACGATCCTCATCACGGTGCTGATCGTCGGCGTCATCGTCTGGGCGATCCGGCGAAGCGCGCCCCCACGCGAGGACCCGGCGATCGCCGAGCTGAAGGGGCGGCTCGCCCGCGGCGAGATCGACCCCCTCGAGTTCCGGGTCCGCATGGACGAGATCGAGCGCCAGTCCTGAAGGAGCGGCGCGCCGGCGTCGGGTGCCGGGCGCGAGAGCGCCTGGAGTCGGGCTCGCCGGGCATCGCGCTCGCCCGCACCCCCGGCGACCTCTGACCGGGCCGGCAGTCTCCCGCGGCGGGCCAGCCGCCGCCCCTCGGCTACAATCCCTCCGACACAGACCACGGTCGCGCCGCCGCATGTCCGCCGCGCCGGCCCACCAAGCGGGAGCAACCCCTCCGATGATCTCCACCGGCGAGCTGAAGAAGGGCGTCGTCATCGAGCTCGATGGCGACCTCTGGCAGATCCTCGACTACCACCACATCAAGATGGGCCGAGGGTCGGCGCAGGTGCGGATCAAGCTCCGCAACGTCCGCAAGGGCTCCACCGTGGAACGCAGCTTCCAGGCGGGTGACCGGTGGCCGCGCGCGTCCATGGAGAAGCGCCCCGCGCAGTTCCTCTACCGCGACGGCGACGACTTCCACTTCATGGACTCGGACACGTACGACCAGTTCATCCTCTCGGCCGCGCAGCTCGAGGATGCGGTGGACTACCTCAAGGACGCGATGGTGATCGACCGGGTCAGCTACCAGGGCGAGACCATCGGCGTCGAGCTCCCGGTCTCGGTCGAGCTCGTCGTCACGGAGACGGAGCCCGGATTCGCCGGCGACACGGCGTCGGGGGCGCGCAAGGGTGCGACCCTGGAGACCGGCCTGGTCGTCCAGGTCCCGCTGTTCATCAACGTCGGCGACGTCCTGCGGATCGACACGCGCACGGGCGAGTACGTCACGCGCGTCTGAGCGCGCCCGGAGGCGCGGGCCCGGACGCCCACAGGTGCGTTCCGTGGAGGGATCGGGCATCGACGAAGGCACGCCGGCCGGCGTCCTGTCGGTCGGCGAGGTGGTCCGGCGGGTGCGCGACGCGCTCCGCGGCGACCCCGTGCTCCGCGACCTGTGGGTGGAGGGAGAGGTCGGCCGGGTCACCGTCTCCAGCGCCGGCCACGCCTACTTCTCGCTCAAGGACGACCGGGGCGTCCTCGACTGCGTCGTCTTCGCCCGGGAGCTGAGCGCGGCGTCCTTCGAGCCGCGCACCGGGCTGCGGGTCCTCGCGCACGGCCGGATCGACGTCTACGAGCAGCAGGGCCGGGTCCAGCTGTACGTCGACGTGCTGCGGCCGTCGGGGCTCGGCGACCTCGCGCTGCGGTTCGAGGCGCTCAAGGCGCGGCTTGCCGCGGAGGGGCTGTTCGACGCTGCCCGCCGACGACCGCTTCCTGCGCGACCCGGGCGGATCGCGGTCGTCACCAGCCCCACCGGCGCCGTCTGGCACGACATCCGGACGGTCGTCGCCCGGCGATGGCCGCTCGCCGAGCTGGTGCTGGTCCCGTCCCTTGTCCAGGGCGAGGCGGCACCCGCATCGATCGTGGACGCGTTCGCCCGCATCGCGGCACTGGCACCGGGCGCGCGGCCGGACGTCGTGATCCTCGCGCGCGGCGGGGGCACGCTCGAGGACCTCTGGTCGTTCAACGCGGAGGCGGTCGTCCGAGCCGTCGTCGCGTGCCCGGTCCCCGTGGTGGTGGGGGTCGGCCACGAGATCGACGTCACGCTCGCGGACTTCGCGGCCGACATGCGGGCACCGACCCCGTCCGCCGCGGCCGAGCTCGTCGTGCCGGACCGGGCGCGAGCCCGGGCGGAGGCCGACGCGCTCCGGGCGCGGATGGCCCGGGCGGCCGCCGTCCGGCTCGAGGATGCGGCGGCCGACCTTGCCGGGGAGCGCCGCGCGCTGGACCGCCTTGCGCCCGAGGCGGTGGTGGCGTTCATGCGTGAGCGGGTCGCGCGCCTCCTGGATGCCGCAGCGGAGGCGGCGCGAGCCGCGGTCGCCCGCCGCGCGATCGCGGCGGAGCGGGCAGCGCGGCCGCTCGCTTCCGGCGTCGCCCGCCGGGTGGCCGCGGCCAGGGCCTCGGTGGAGGCGGCGGGCGCGTCGCTCGCCGCCCTGGATCCCGGTGCCACCCTGGAGCGCGGCTACGCGATCGTCCGCCGTGCCGCCGACGGACGCATCGTCCGCGCACCCGACGAGGTGGCCGCCGGCGACGCCCTCGCGATCGAGGTCGCCCGCGGCGCCATCCGCGCCGTCGTGGGCGACGAAGGACCGGCATGACCGCGCTCGCCTTCGTCCTCGTGGCCGTGCTCGTCGGGGCGGTCGGGGTCGCGGTCGGTATCATCGTGGCACCTGTCCTGACCCGCGCCGTGGACAGGATCTCGGCGGACCAGGAGGGAGGGGCACGATCCCGTGACGATGACCGGCCCTGAGACGCCGCGGACGGCGGCCGGGGGATCCACGGACGTCGGGCCCGACGCGGCGCCGATCGAGAGCCTCACGTTCGACGAGGCCCTCGCCGAGCTGCAGCGCACCGTCGCCACGCTCGAAGAGGGCGGCCTGCCGCTCGAGCGCACACTGGAGCTGTACGAGCGCGGCGCCGCGCTGCACGCACGGTGCGCGGCGCTACTCGACGGGGCCGAGATGCGGATCCGCCGGCTGGTCGCCGGACCGGATGGCGGGCCCATCATCGTCGACGAACCCGGCGAGACGGCCGGGCCGGCCGCAGAGCCGGACGCGGAGCCCGAGGAGGCGGCACGATGACCGGACCGACGGAGGGCATGGACCACGAGCCGGTCGTCCCGATCCTGCCGCGCCTCGAGGGGCCGGCGGACCTGCGCGGACTGACCGACCCACAGCTCGCGCAGCTCGCGGGAGAGATCCGCGAGGAGATCATCCACACGGTCGCCACCACCGGCGGCCACCTCGGCTCGTCGCTCGGCGTGGTGGAGCTGACCATCGCGCTGCACAGGCTGCTCGAATCGCCTCGCGACCGCATCGTGTGGGACACGGGCCACCAGGCGTACCCGCACAAGCTGCTCACCGGCCGGCTGCAGGACTTCGGGACCCTGCGCCAGCTCGGGGGCGTGGGTGGCTTCCCGCGCCGGTCCGAATCGGAGCACGACGTCATGGACGGCGGGCACGCGGGGACCGGGCTCTCGATCGCGGAGGGCCTCGCGGCGGCGCGCGACATCCGCCACTCGCTCGAGCGCATCGCCGTCGTCGTGGGCGACGCCGCCCTGATGAGCGGCCTGTCGCTGGAGGCGCTCAACGACATCGGCCACCGGCAGACCGACATGCTGATCGTGCTCAACGACAACGAGATGTCGATCAGCCCGACCGTCGGCGCGCTCTCGCGCTACCTCTCCGAGGTGAAGCTGTCGAACACCTGGCGCCGGGGCAGGAGCCTCTGGGACCGCAGCGCCGAGATGATCCCGATCATGGGTGGCCTCGCGCTCGAGCTCAGCCAGCGGTTCCGGAAGTCGGTCGTCAACTTCGCCCAGCCCGGGCAGCTGTTCGAGGACCTGGGCATCACGTACATCGGCGTCGTGCCGGGCCACGACATCCCGACCCTGGAGCGCAACTTCCGTGCCGCGTTCGCCCTCGGCGGGCCCGTCCTCGTCCACGTGCGCACCCAGAAGGGCCGCGGCTACCACCCGGCCGAGCGCGACCAGGTGGCGTTCCACGGCGCCGCGCTCCCGCCCATGGCGGACACGCACGAGGCGAGGGGGTCCGGCACGGCGAAGGCGGTCCCCGTGAAGGCCGAACCCGCTCCGGCCCCGGCGCTCGAGCCCGCGGACGGCGTGAGCCCGACCGTCGAGAAGGTCCCCAACTACACGCACTTCTTCGCGACCGAGCTGGTCGCGATCGCGGCCGAGGACCGGCGGGTGGTCGGCATCACGGCGGGGATGCCGACCGGGACCGGGATGAACCGGATCCAGGCCGCGTTCCCGGACCGGTTCGTGGACGTCGGGATCGCCGAGCAGCACGCCGTCACCCTCGCGACCGGCCTGGCCATCGGCGGGATGCGCCCGGTCGTCGCGATCTACTCGACGTTCCTCCAGCGCGCGTTCGACCAGACCGTGCATGACGTCTGCCAGAACGACCAGCCCGTGGTCCTCGCGGTGGACCGTGCAGGGCTGGTGGGGGAGGACGGGACGAGCCACCAGGGGATGTTCACGCTCCCGGTGCAGCTCCAGCTCCCGAACCTCGTCGTGGCGAGCCCCAGGGACGAGCAGGAGCTGCGCGCGCTGCTGCGCACGGCGCTCGCCCAGGACCATCCCTTCGCCCTGCACTACCCGCGCGACGCGGGGTTCGGCGTCCCCGTGCGTGAGCCGGAGCTCGTGCCGATCGGCCGCGGCGAGGTGATCCGGGACGGGACGGACGTCCTCTTCGTCGGGTTCGGCCCGATCGTCATGCGGGCGATGGAGGCCGCGGAGCGGCTGGCCGCCGACGGCGTCTCCGTCGAGGTCATCGACGCGCGCTTCGCCAAGCCGCTCGACCGCGGGCTGATCCTCGACCGGGCGCGGGGGAAGCGCCTCGTCGTCACGTTCGAGGAGAGCGTCGTCACCGGCGGGTTCGGGGCGGCGGTGCTCGAGCTCGTCGAGCAGGCGCGCCTGACCGACCCCGCGTACCGCGACATCCCCGTGCGGATCGTGGGCCTCCCGGCCGACCGCTTCGTGGACCACGGGTCCGTGACGGATCTCCGCCGCGTGCTCCGGCTCGACGTGGACGGGCTCACCGCGCAGGTCCGCGAGGCGCTCGACGCGCTCGAGGGCGGGCCGCTGGAGCGGCGCGGCGCCTCCACCCCGGCCTGAGCCGGTCCACTCCTCGCGGGTCGGGGCGGACGCTCCGGGCCTTCGCGGGGCGCTCGGGCCGTGTCGACGCGACCGGGGCGCGAGCGCGGGATGATCCTGCGGCAGCGGGCCTGTGGGAGGATAGCGCCGTGGAGCGGACGCGCCGGAGGCGCCTCGACCAGCTGCTCGTGGACCGCGGCCTCGCGGAGACGCGTTCGCGCGCCCAGGCGCTCGTGCTCGCCGGCCGCGTCCGCGTCGGAGCGGGCGATGGCGCACGTCGGGATCTCAAGCCCGGCGACCTCGTCCCCGACGAGGTCGGGATCGTCCTCGACACCGGGCCGGACCACGCCTCCCGCGGCGGCGACAAGCTGGCGGGAGCCCTCGGACCGCTGGGCGTGGATCCCGCCGGTCGAACGTGCCTGGACGTCGGCGCGTCCACCGGCGGCTTCACCGACGTCCTCCTGCGCCGCGGCGCCGTGCGCGTCCACGCCGTGGACGTCGGCCACGGCCAGCTCGCGGTCCGCCTCGCGCAGGACCCGCGCGTGACCGTGCACGACCGCACGAACGCGCGCGACCTGACGCCGGAGGTCGTCGGCGAGCCCGCGTCCCTGGCGACGATCGACGTCTCGTTCATCTCGCTGCGCCTGGTGGTGGGGCCCGTGGCGTCATGCCTCGCGGCCGAGGGCGGCACGATCGTCGCGCTCGTGAAGCCGCAGTTCGAGGCGGGCCGCGAGCGCGTGCACGGCGGCGTCGTGCGCGATCCCGCGATCCATCGGTCCGTGGTCCAGGGGACGGCCGCGCACGCGGCGTCGATCGGCCTGCGGCCGGAGGGTGTCGTCGCGTCGCCCCTGCTGGGGCCGGCCGGGAACCGGGAGTTCTTCCTGCGCATCGAGGTCCCCGCCCGGTGGTCGCAGCCGGTGCGCCCGCGCGAGGGGGACGCGCTCGTGGACGTGGAGCTGACGGGACGCATCGCGGAGGTGACCGCCGGATGAGCGATGGTGCGGCGATCCGCCGCTTCGGCCTGGCGTACAACCCGACGAGCGACGCGGCGATCGAGCTGCGCGAGCGCGTCGCCGGCTGGTGCTCCGCCCGCGGGCTCGCGCACTGGGCCCAGCCCGCCGGCGCGACCGACGAGCTGGCTGCGCGCCTGCCGGAGACCGACCTCCTGCTGGTCCTCGGCGGCGACGGGACCCTTCTGCGCGCGGCGCAGGCCGTGGCGCGGGTCGGCACCCCGCTCCTGGGCGTGAACCTGGGCAAGGTCGGCTTCCTCTCGCAGGTGGAGGCCCACGAGGTGGAGGCTGTCCTGGAGCGCGTCGCCTCCGGGGGCTACCGGGTCGAGGAGCGGATGGCACTGCGCGGCGCGGTCCACCCCGGTGGGCGGCCGGCGGACTCTGGCAGCTTCGTCGCGCTCAACGACGTCGTCGTCGCGCGGGGCGCCCTCGCGCGCGTCGTCCGGCTCGAGGTGGACATCGGCCGCTCGCACCTCGCCACGTTCATCGCGGACGGGCTCGTCGTCTCGAGCCCCACGGGCTCCACCGGCTACTCGTTCTCCGCGGGCGGGCCGGTGGTGGACCCGGTGAGCCGGAACCTGATCGTGACCCCGATCGCCGGCTACCTGTCCGCGATCCGGTCGGTGGTCGTCAGCCCACGGCGGACCATCCGCATCGTGGTCGCCGAGGCGCACGAAGCGCTCGTGAGCATCGACGGTCGCGAGGACCGGCCCGTGGTGGCCGGCGATGCGGTGACGGTCGCCGCGCTCGATCGCCCGATCCGCTTCATCGTCCCCGACGGCGCCGTCCCGTTCTGGGACCTCTTCCGGCGCAAGGTGGAGCTGCTCCCGTCGTGACGCATGCCCCGGGCCGCCTCATCGACCTGACGGTCTCCGGCCTCGCGCTCCTCGAGCGGGTGCGGCTGAGCGTCCCGGAAGGGTTCACGGTCATCACCGGCGAGACCGGGGCCGGCAAGAGCCTCCTGATCGACGCCCTGGGCCTCGCGCTCGGGGCGCGGGCCGACGCGGGCCTCGTCCGCCACGGGATCCCGGCCGCCCGGGTGGAGGCGCTCTTCGACCGGCTGCCGGAGCCCCTGATCGTCGTCCGCGAGGTCACCGCGGCCGGCAGGTCCACCGCCAGGGTGGACGACGAGGCGGTCACGGCCGGACGGCTGGCGGAGGTCACCCGCGAGCTGGTGGAGATCCACGGCCAGCACGACCAGCAGCGCCTGCTCGACCCGAGGCGCCAGCGGGACCTGCTCGATGCATTCGCCGGAGCCGGGGAGCCGGCGCGCGAGGTCGCGGACGCGGTGGCGGCGTGGCGGGAGACCCGCGATGCGCTCGACCGGACCGCCATGGAACCCCGCGAGGCCGCCAGGAGGCTCGCGGTGCTGGAGCACGAGATCGCCGAGATCGACGCGGCTCGGATCCGCGTGGGCGAGGCCGCGGAGCTCGAGGAGCGGCTGCACGCAGCGCGGCACGGGGAGGCGATCTCCCGTGGGACGGCCGCGATCGAGGCGAGCCTGGTCGGGGGCGACGGGCTGGACGGGCCCGGGGAAGGGAACGCCCGTGACGCGATCGCGGCCGCGGCACGCGCCGCGGGGGATCTCGCCCGGCTCGACCCACGGTGGGACGGTCCGGCCGCGCGCCTCGTCGGGCTGGAGGCGGAGGTCGCCGACGCCGCCGCCGAGGCGCGGGCGCTGGCGGAAAGCGTCGATCATGACCCTGACGAGCTGCGCCGCCTCGAGGAGCGACTCTCCGGGATCTACGCGGTCGAGCGACGGTACGGGGACGACGAGATGGCGGTGCTGGCGTATCGCGACCGCGCGACGACGGAGGCCGACGGGTTGCGAGACGCGGACCTCCGCGCGGCCGCGCTCGCCGCGGAGGCGGAGTTGCGCCTGGCGCGCGTCGGCGAGGCCGCCGGCCGGATGTCGGCCGTGCGCCAGGCGGCCGCGGCGCGGATCGGGCCCGCGATCGAGGAGGTGGTCCGCGAGGTCGGCATGGCGCGCGCCCGGTTCGCCGTCGAGGTCCGGCGCCGTGCCCCCTCGGACGGAGTGCCGGCGGTCATCGTGGATGGCTCGGCCCACGCGTTCGACGCCAGCGGGATCGACGAGGTCGCGTTCGTCATCGCGCCGAACCCCGGCGAGCCGGCGATGCCGCTCGGACGGATCGCGTCGGGCGGGGAGCTGTCCCGGGTCGCGCTGGCGATCGAGCAGGTGCTCGCGGGGGCCGACGCGACACCCACCCTCGTGTTCGACGAGATCGACGCCGGGATCGGGGGCCGGAGCGCGGAGCCGGTCGCGCGCGCCCTCTGGCGGCTGGGGCGCGGGCGGGCCGTGCTGTGCGTGACGCACCTCCCCGTCATCGCCGCGTACGCCGACGCCCACGTCCGCATCGCGAAGGGGACACGCGAGGGTCGCACGGTGACGGGGATGGAGGCGGTGGCCGGCGACGAGCGGGTCCGGGAGGTCGCGCTCATGCTCGGCGGGCCGGGCGGCGGCCCTGCGGCTGTCGCAGGAGCCCGCGAGATGCTCGAGCGGGCCGCGGCGTGGCGCGCGGACCCGCGGTGACCGCGCCGGCGTACGCGGAGGCCGTCGACGCGTTCCTCGACCATGTGCGCGTGGAGCGTGGCCTCTCCGACGCCACCGTGCGGGCGTACCGCGCCGACCTCGTCGCACTCGGGCGCGAGCGCCGGATCGGCCGATGGGCGGACGGCCCGGACGTCGCGCTCGGGCACCTCGCCGCGTGTGCCGCGGGCGACGGTGGAGGCCGGGCGCTCCGTCCGACGAGCCTCCGCCGCCGGGCGGCCACGCTGCGCACGTTCTACCGGTTCGCCTACGCGGAGGGGTTCACGCGGGTCGACGTCGCGATGCGGCTGGACCTGCCGCGCCAGTCGCGGCTGCTGCCCGACACGCTGACCGTCGAGGAAGTGGAGCGGCTACTCGAGGCAGTGGACGTCTCCCGGCCCGAGGGCGTGCGCGACCGCGCGCTGCTCGAGCTCCTCTACGCGGCGGGCCTGCGCGTCAGCGAGGCCCTCGGTCTCGACGCGGTGGACCTGTCGCTCGAGGGCGCCTTCGTGCGGGTCATCGGCAAGGGCGACCGCGAGCGTCTCGTGCCGGTCGGCGACGAGGCGCTCGTGTGGCTGGCGCGCTACGCGGCGGACGTGCGCCCCGCGCTCCTCGAGCGAGGGCGTGCGGGGACCGACCGCGGCGGGCCGGTCTTCCTCGGGGATCGCGGCTGGCGGCTGGGGCGCCAGCGCGCGTGGGAGAGCATCCGCGCCGCGGCGCTGCGGGCGGGGCTCGTCGAGCGCGTCTCCCCGCACACGCTCCGCCATTCGTTCGCGACGCACCTCCTGGAAGGGGGTGCCGACCTCCGCGTCGTACAGGAGTTGCTCGGTCATGCGAGCATCAGCACGACGCAGCTGTACACGCACGTCACGGGCGAGCGGATCCGGGAGATCTACGCACGGGCACATCCGCGGGCGAGGTAGGGGACGAGGGCGGCCGGTCGCCGCCGACGGGATGGAGGAGCAGGGACGATGAAGCTCACGTGGGATGAGAGCTACGCGCAGACGCTCCTCGCGAGCGGCGAGCGGATCATCCGCAACCAGCGCCAGCACTGGCTGGGCCTCGTCGCGCGATGGGGCTGGGGCGTCATCCTCATCGTCGTCGGCCTCGCCGTGATGACCGCGAGCGGATGGGTCGGCGGCGACGGCTTCTTCGGGACCGTGCACACCATCCTGCTCCTGGGCGGGATCGTCGTCGTCCTGGCGGGACTGGCGAACCTGCTCCTGGGCTACTTCCGGTGGGAGAACGACCGGGACGTGGTGACCACTCGCCGGATCATCCAGACGCAGGGGTTCATCAACCGCAACGCAGCCGACACCTCGCTCGAGAAGATCAACGATGCCGTCATGGAGCAGGGCGCGATCGCGCGGATCCTCGGGTACGGCACGCTCGACGTGATGACCGCCTCGGCCAGCGGGATCCAGAAGATGCGGTTCCTCACGACGCCCGTCGAGTTCAAGCGCGACATCATGGACGCCAAGCACGAGCTCGAGATGGGCGTCGCGAGCGGCAGGTTCGCCGATGCGCCGCTCCGTGCCGCCCCGGTGGTGACCGACTCGCCGATGGGCTCGCGCGAGCCGCAGGCGCAGCCCCAGGCGCCCTACGCGCCCGCCCCGGCCCCGGTCGCGCCCCAGGCTCCCGCGGCACCGGCGGACGACCCCACCGAGACGCTCGCGAAGCTCGCCGCGCTCCGTGACAGCGGAGCCATCACGCCCGAGGAGTACGAGGCGAAAAAGGAAGAGCTGCTGCGGCGCATCTGACCGCGCGGAGCGCTCCCTCGCACGCTTCGCCGGCGGGTCCCCGTCCCGGGCCCGTCGGCGGGGTGCGCGGTACCATACGCCGGTCCCCATCCCCGCCCGGAGCGGCCCTTCGTGTCTGGCCTCGGTCTCAACCTCGATCCGGCGACGATCATCATCATCGCGGCGTTCCTGCTGTTCGCCTTCCCGGTGCACGAGTTCTGCCACGCGCTCGCGGCGTATCGTCTGGGCGACTCGACGGCGAAGTACTACGGCCGCCTGACGCTCAACCCGATCGTCCACTTCGACCCGATCGGCGGAGGCCTCCTCGCACTCACCGCGCTCTTCGGCGGGTTCATCTTCGGCTGGGCGAAGCCCACCCCCGTCAACCCGCTGAACATCCAGGGAGGTCACCGCGGCGAGGCGGTCGTGGCTCTTGCGGGGCCCGCGTCCAACGCGATCATGGCGGTCGCGGCGGCGATCCCGCTGCGGTTCATGCTGGGCTCCACGCTGGAGATCCCGGTCGTCCTGCTGCAGGCGCTGTACCTGTTCGTCTACGTGAACGTGATCCTCGCGATCTTCAACCTGGTGCCGATCCCGCCCCTCGACGGCTCCAAGCTGCTGTTCGGGTTCCTCGACGCGCGGACCGTCTACCGGATCCGGCCCGTGCTGGAGCAGTACGGGATCTTCCTCTTCATCCTGCTGATCCTGCCGCTGTTCAACGGCGAGTCGATCCTCAGCCTCACCGTCGGGAGGCTCGCGATTGAGATCGTCAAGCTCCTGGTGGGCGCGTAAGGTCCGTCAGGCGCGCGCGCACGTGACCGCCCGGGTGAGCGAGCAGGAGCGCACCGACCTGGCCGGCTGGGTGACGCCCGCCCAGCTCGCGCTCTTCGACGCCATGCCCGTCGCCGACCGGCGCCACGGGCTCGACGTCGTCGCGCGCCTCCGCTGCCTCGGCGCCAGCGACCACGACCTCCTGCTCGCGGGCCTGTTGCACGACTGCGGCAAGGGACCGGGGGTCCGGCTGGTGCACCGCGTGACGTGGTCCCTCTCCGAGCGGTACGGCCCCGGCGTCCTCGCCACCGCTGGCGCGGTCCCGGGCATGCGGCCGGGCCTGGCCCGCATCCGGGACCACGCGGACGCCTCCGCCGACCTGATGCTCGCCGCGGGCGCGTCGACGCGGGCGGCCGACCTGGCGCGACACCAGGCCGCGCCGACCGACCCGATCCTCGGCGAGCTGCTGCGCGCCGCCGACGAGGCCGCCTGAGATGGCGAGCCGGCCGGGAACCGGGGGATGACGCTGGAGCGGCCCATCGCGGCCGACGAGGGGATCCGCCCGCTCCCCGCGGCACTGCCGGAGGTGGCGTTCGCCGCCTCGCCGCGACCCGAGGGCGCCACCGTGGTGCGCGTGGCCGACTTCGACGGCCCGCTGGGCCTGCTCCTCGCCCTGATCGAGCAGCGGCGCCTCGACGTGCTGTCGGTCCCGCTCGGCGCCCTCGCCGAGGCGTACCTCGACGCGCTCGCGACCCTGGAGGCGGACCGGATGGGGAACATCGCCGCGTTCGTCGCCGTGGCGGGCCAGCTGATCGTCATCAAGAGCCGGGCGCTCCTCCCGCGGGCGCCGCGGCCGCCGGACGTGGCGGCCGGCGAGGAGGAGGACCCGGAGGAGGACCTCCGGCGCCGGCTGCTGGTCTTCCGTGCGTACCGCGACGCCGCGCGCGCGCTGTCCGATCGTGCTGCTGCCGGCGGCCGCCTGTTCCGCCGCGAGCCGGCCGCAGCCTCGGCCGCGGCCGTCGCCGGCGCCCGCCCCGCCCCGGTGCCGCCGCTCGACCCGGCGATCCTGGCCGCGGCCCTCGACGGGCTGCTGCGCGTCGCGCCGCTCCCGTCGGAGCCGCCGGTCGTCGTCGGCAGGACGATCACGCTGGCGGACCGCGCGGCCGTCATCCGCGCCGCGCTCCGCGAGGCCCCGGCCGTGGTGCTCCAGGAGCTCCTCGCCGGGTCGCGCGACCGGGTCGTCGTGGCGGTGACGTTCCTCGCGCTCCTCGAGTTGGTCAAGCGTCGCGAGGTCACCGCCGAGCAGGCCGAGCCGTGGGGGCCCATCGTCGTCAGGCAGCGACGGGAGGCGGCGCGATGAACGAGGACCCGCGGGCCGTCGGGGGTGCCTGGCCCGAGGCGGTGCCGGGGTCCGGGGAGGAGCGGAGCGACGTGCCCGCCGCCGACGACGCGATCGCGGGCGACGACGCGCCCGCCGCCGACGACGCGATCGCGGGCGACGCCTCCGACGACATCGCGTCCGAGGTCCCGCCGACGGAACAGGTCCTGGAGGCCGTGCTCTTCGTCGCGGAGCGGCCCCTGGCCCGGGCCGAGATCGCCCGGCTGCTCGGCTCGGACCGGGACACGGTGGACGCGCTCGTGGGCGACCTCGAGACCACGCTCGCGGCGCGGGGGATCCGAATCGTCGTCGCGGGCGACCACGTCGCTCTCGCCACGGCCGCGGAGGCCGGGCCGGTCGTCGCGCGCTACGTGGGCGTCGAGCCCGGCCGGCTCTCCCCGGCGTCGCTCGAGGTCCTCGCGATCGTCGCCTACCGCCAACCCGTGACGAAGGCCGTCGTGGAGCGGATCCGCGGCGTGGATTCCGACTACACGCTGCGGTCGCTCCTGCACCGCCGCCTGGTGGTGGAGTCGGGTCGGGCCGACGCGCCCGGCCGCCCGATCCTCTACGGGACGGGGATCGACTTCCTCGAGCGGTTCGGCCTGGCGTCGCTCGACGACCTCCCGTCGCTCGACGCCTCGGTCGCGGGGCGGCTGGCGGACGCCGGCCTCGCGACGGGCGACGACGCCGGCCCGACCGCTGGCGGTCGAGCGTCGGTGGACGGCGGCGACGGCCGCGCCCCCCTGGTCGACCTCGACCCCCGGTCGGGCGGCTGACCCCGGTGCCCACCGAACGGCTCCAGAAGGTCCTCGCCGCCGCGGGCGTCGCCTCGCGGCGCGGCGCCGAGGAGCTGATCGCGGCCGGACGGGTGACGGTGGACGGGCGCGTCGCGACCCTGGGCGAGAGCGTGGA
>JAKOQS010000014.1 GCA_029778235.1 Chloroflexota bacterium
TCACCCGGCCGGATTCACGCGTGGCGACCAGCCGGCCGGGCGCGCCACAGGCCCGCACCACGTGGATCTGCCCACCAACCGCGGCCGTTGCCGGCCACGGGGCGTGTCGGCTCGCTGCGTGGCTCGCCACCGCACGCGGCCCCGGCTCGCGGTCGGTGGAAGTGCCGAGCCGCCTGACTCGGAGCCCGGCCCGGTAGGGCCACCTCTCCCCCTCTGATACCCTTCTCCTCCCGCACACCGGAGATCCAGAGCAGCCTCATGTCCGAGCCCCAGCCGCACCCGCGGACCATCGTCGAGAAGATCTGGGACGAGCACGTCGTCGCCCAGGACGAGGGCGCCCCCGCGATCGTCGCGATCGACCTCCACCTCGTGCACGAGGTGACGAGCCCGCAGGCGTTCACCGGCCTCCGCGCCCGGGGGCTCACGGTCCGCCACCCGGAGCGGACGGTCGCGACGATGGACCACTCCACGCCGACGACGCCACGCGGCCTGCCGATCGTGGACCCGATGGCCGCGCGGCAGATCCAGCAGCTCGTGGACAACTGCGCGCAGTTCGGCATCCCGCTCCACGCGCTCGGCTCGGAGACGCAGGGGATCGTGCACGTCATCGGGCCGGAGCTGGGGCTCACCCAGCCGGGCATGACGATCGTCTGCGGCGACAGCCACACGGCGACGCACGGGGCGTTCGGGGCGCTGGCGTTCGGCATCGGCACGAGCGAGGTCGAGATGGTCCTTGCGACCCAGACCCTGCTCCAGCGGCGCCCCCGGACATACGAGGTCCGCGTCGATGGCCGATTGCACCCTGGCGTCTCGGCCAAGGACATCATCCTCGCGCTCATCGCCCGGATCGGGGTCGGTGGCGGGACCGGCCACGTCTTCGAGTACCGCGGCGACGCGATCCGCGCCCTCTCGATGGAGGAGCGGATGACGGTCTGCAACATGAGCATCGAGGGCGGCGCCCGGGCCGGGCTCGTCGCGCCCGACGACACGACGTTCGAGTACATCCACGGGCGGCGGCACGCGCCCCAGGGGCCGGCGTGGGATGCCGCGGTGGCACGCTGGCGGACGCTGCCGTCCGACGAGGGCGCGGCGTTCGACCTCTCGATCGTCCTCGACGCCGACCGACTCGCCCCGATGGTCACCTACGGCACGAACCCGGGGATGGGGATCGCGGTGGACGAGCGGATCCCAAGCCCGGACGACGCGCCGGACGCGGCGACGCGTCGCGCGCTCGAGAAGGCGCTCGCGTACATGGGCCTCGAGCCGGGCGTCCCGATCGCCGGCCACAGGGTGGACACGGTCTTCCTCGGCTCGTGCACGAACAGCCGGATCAGCGACCTGCGACTCGCCGCGTCGGTGCTCCGCGGCCGCCGGGTCGCCGAGGGCGTGCGCCTGATGGTCGTCCCCGGATCGGCCCAGGTGAAGGCGCAGGCGGAGGCCGAAGGACTCGACGAGGTCTTCCGGGCGTCCGGCGCCGACTGGCGCGAGGCCGGCTGCTCGATGTGCATCGCGATGAACGGGGACATGCTCCGCCCCGGCGAGTACGCCATCAGCACGAGCAACCGCAACTTCGAGGGGCGCCAGGGGCCCGGCGGGCGCACCTTCCTCGCGTCGCCTCTCACGGCCGCAGCGTCCGCGCTCTCGGGCGTCGTGACGGACCCGCGCACGCTCCCCGGGATCGAGCAGCCGGCCGCGGTCGGCGGGGGGTACTGAGCCATGCCCGAGCCGTTCCGCCAGTTCACCTCGGCGGTCGTCCCGCTCCGCGCGGAGCACGTGGACACCGACCAGGTCGTGCCGGCGCGCTACCTCAAGGTCACCGACAAGGCCGGCCTCGCCGACGCGCTCTTCCACGACTGGCGGTTCAACGAGGACGGGAGTCTCAAGGACCCGCCGTTCGTCCTCGACCGGCCGGAGATGGCCGGCCGCAACATCCTCCTCGTGGGGGACAACTTCGGCGCCGGGTCGTCGCGCGAGCACGCGCCCTGGGCGCTCACCGCCTGGGGCATCCGCGCGATCCTCTCGACGAGCTTCGCGGATATCTTCCGGAGCAACGCCCTGAAGAACGGCGTGCTGCCGATCGTCGTGGACCCGGCGATGCACGAGCGCCTGTTCGCGATGGTCGAGGCGGACCCGGATGCGGCGTTCACCGTGGACCTGTCGGAGCAGGGCGTTCTCCTGCCGGACGGATCCACGCTCGACTTCGACATCGACCCGTTCGCGAAGCGGATGCTCCTCGCCGGCACCGATGAGATCGGGTACGTCCTCTCGCATCTACCCGCGATCGAGTCCTGGGAGGCGACCCACCCAGCGCGGGTGGACACGCGGATCGGGACGCCGCTCGAGGCCTGATCTGCGGACCGCACCTGGACCCCGGGACCATATCGACCCGCTGACACGCGCGACGCGCCCAGCCCGGTCCACGCCAGGAGAGCCGATGACGGAGCGGATCTACTCGGGGCAGTTCCACGCGACCGAGGGCGCCGAGGCGTGGCGCGTCCTGCCCGAGGGCGCCTGCGCGTTCTTCCACGCCGGGTCGTTCATCGCGTCCGTCCGGCTCGTCGAGGCGATCGGGGACCTGGTGGGAGGGGGCGCCGCGCCCGACATCGACGTCCGCCCGGGCGGCGTCACCGTCCTGATCCGGGCGTTCAAGGGTCGCGAGTACGGCCTCGCGAAGAGCGACCTCGACCTCGCACGGGCCATCTCCGCCGCTGCCAGCGAGCTCGGGCTCGCCGCCGAGCCGGCGGCCGTCCAGGGCCTCTCGATCATCCCGGGCGCGACCGAACGACGGGCGATCATGCCCTTCTGGCAGGCGGTGCTCGGCTACGACCGACGGCCGGACAGCCCGGAGGAGGATCTCGTCGACCCACGCGGGCGCCTCGCGCCGTTCTGGTTCGAGGAGATGGACGAACCGCGGGCCGATGGCGCGGGGACCGTCCACCTCGTCGTGTGGGTGCCGTGGGACGCGGCCGAGACGCGCGTCGCAGCCGGCGTGGCAGCGGGAGGCAGGATCGTCCGCCACAATGTCGAGGAGCGCTTCTGGACGCTCGCCGATCCCGCCGGCAACGAGGTGGACATCGCGACGACGTCATCACCCGACGCGCCCTGACGGTCGTCGGACGGTCGCCGCCGCGTCGGGGGCTTGCCCTCAGACGGCGGCGCGCGCCTCCCGCACCCAGCCGAGGAACTCCCGCACGCGCGCCGTCATCGTCGCGACGTCGCGCGACGCGATGAGCGCGGGCGGCAGCAGGTGCGGGCCGACGCCGAGCGCGGCCGCACCGGCCGCGATCCAGCGGCGCGTCGCCTCCTCGGTCGCCTCGACGTTGGTGGGCATCACCCGGCTCGCCGGGCTCGGTCCATGCAGCCCGCGGATGAAGGCCGGGCCGTCGACGGCCGCGGCCGGGAACAGCTTGACGATCTCGCAGCCCATCTCCTCGGCGGCGCCGATCTCCGTCGCCGTGAAGCAGCCCGGGATGTACGGGACACGCCGCTTGTTGCAGAGACGCGCCACGTCCGCATCGAACGACTGCCCCACGATGAACCGGGCGCCGGCGGCGATGAAGAGCGCGGCGGTCGGCGCGTCCACGATCGTCCCGGCGCCGAGCGCCACGCCAGGGGCCTCTGCGTCGACCCGCCGCGCGAGCGCCGCGAACGTCGCGTAGGCGAAGTCGCCGCGGTTGGTGAACTCGACGACCCGCGACCCGCCATCGTGGCAAGCGGCGACGACGTCGAAGGCCGTGTCTGGGTCCGGCGCGACGAAGGTCGGCACCGCGCCATCCTCGAGGATCGTCCGGAGGACGGTGAGTCGGTCGATCGGTGGCATGGTCCGTGGGCCTCCGGCTGCGTCGCGTGCCCCGTCATGATGCCGTGCCAGCCCGCCCGGTGCGCGGGGCGGCCGGGGCACGCGGGCTCACGCGAGGGCCGCGTTAGGCGCGAGGAGCGCCCTGGGGCCGCGGGCGCCGCGCGCCGACGGCGCCGGGCCGCCACCCGTGCGACCATCCACGCGTGAACTGGCTCGACCTCGTCGCGCTCGCCCTCGTGTGCGTCGGCCTCGTGCTCGGGGTGCGCTCCGGGGCCGTCACCCAGGCATTCGGCCTCATGGGTCTCGTGGTCGGCCTTCTGCTCGTCCTGCTGCTCGCGCCACTCGCTCGCGCCCTCGTCGCGGACGTGGGGCAGCCGGCGCGCGCGCTGCTCGCGATCGGCAGCGTCCTCGTCGCGATCGGCGTCTGCGAGGGGATCGGGTCGAGCGTCGGCCGTCGGCTCCAGGAACGGTACGTGGGCGGCCTGGGGAGCGTCCTCGATGGCGCGCTGGGGGGCATGGTCGGCGTCGCCCAGGCCGTGATCGTGATCTGGCTCCTCGGCGGTCTCGTCGCGGCGGCGCCCGTACCGGCGATCGCCCAGCAGGCACAGCGATCGGAGGCGGTGCGGACGATCGGCGACTTTCTCCCATCGCCGGCCTCATTGTCGGGACAGGTGGCGGGGATCGTCGGGGCCACGGGGCTGCCGGAGCTCTTCATCGGCCTCGAGCCGACACCGGCCGACCCGGTCGAGGTCCCGGCCGAGGCCATGGCCCGCGCGATCGCGCGCGGCGCGACGGCGAGCGTGGTCCGCGTCGAGTCCTCGGCATGCGGTCGCATCCTCACCGGGACGGGGTTCGCCGTGGCGCCGGGCTACGTCGTCACGAACGCACACGTGGTGGCCGGCGCCTCCGACATCGCCGTCCTGCCGGATGCGGGGTCCGGTCGCTCGCGGAGCGCCGCCGCGGTCCTGTTCGAGCCCCGGCTCGACATCGCCCTGCTCCGCGTCCCCGGCCTGCAGACGCGCGGCCTCACGTTCGCGACCCGCGAGTTGGCGCGCGGCGAGCCTGCCGCGGCGCTGGGGCATCCGGCGGGCGCGGGCCTGCGGGTGATCCCCGCGGCCGTCGCGGCCACCTATCGTGCAGCGGGGCGGGACCTGTACGGCGAGGCGCAGGTCGATCGGGCGATCGTGGAGATCCGGGCGGACATCGGCCCCGGCGACTCCGGGGGACCACTCATGCTTGCCGACGGGACCGTCGGGGGCGTGGTCTTCGCGGAATCGCGGACGGACCCGGCCGTCGGGTACGCCCTGGCGGCGGACGCGGTGAGCGTCACGGTCCTGCCGGCGGTCGGGCGCTCCGGGGCGGTCCCCACCGGCACCTGCACGTACTGACGGAGGCGCCGTGGTCCCGCACCGCTGCCGCAGTCCGCGGCCCCACGTCGGCTGGCCGGCCCGCACCGCCGGGGCATCCGGCCCCCGCAGCGGCGGCACCCTGCGGGCCGCTACGCTTCGGACATGACGCAGCAGCACGACCCTGCGCCGGCCGCCGTGCCCGGCGCCGACCCCGCCGCCGACCTCTACGCCCTCGCCCGCGACTACTGGGAGGCGGTCCTCGCGGAGGAGCCGCTGTTCGCCACGCAGATCGGAGACCGTCGATACGACGACCGCCTCGCCGACCCGACGCCCGAGGGCCGCGCGGCATGGCAGGCCACCCTGGAGTCGCTCGTCGCGCGCGAGGCCGCGCTCGACGGCGCCGCCCTCGGCGA
>JAKOQS010000104.1 GCA_029778235.1 Chloroflexota bacterium
AATCCGGACAACGCTTGCCACCTACGTATTACCGCGGCTGCTGGCACGTAGTTAGCCGTGGCTTATTCCTCAGGTACCGTCATCATCGTCCCTGAGAAAAGAGGTTTACAACCCGAAGGCCTTCATCCCTCACGCGGCGTTGCTGCTTCAGGGTTTCCCCCATTGAGCAAAATTCCCGACTGCTGCCTCCCGTAGGAGTCTGGGCCGTGTCTCAGTCCCAGTCTGGGTGATCGTCCTCTCAGACCACCTACCGATCGTCGCCTTGGTGAGCCGTTACCCCACCAACGAGCTAATCGGACGCAGGCCCCTCCCGAAGCGCCTCACGGCTTTGATGACGTGACCGAACACGTCGCCACATGCGGTATTAGCAACCCTTTCGGGCCGTTATCCCCCACTTCGGGGCAGGTCACCCACGCGTTACTCAGCCGTCCGCCACTAGCGGTCGGAGCAAGCCCCGACCGCCCGTTCGACTTGCATGTCTCATGCACGCCGCCAGCGTTTATCCTGAGCCAGGATCAAACTCTCCGAAAGAAATGCGCGATCTTGCGATCGCGACTTCGTCCGAGGGTTTGCCCGCCTCGCAGGTCCTTACCGGATCTCCTGTCACTCTTCAGTTGTCAAGGTGCAGCGACCCGGCTTCCAGCGCGGGCGCGACCTTTAAGTTTGAGGCGTCGCGCACTCGCTGTCAAACGCCGCGTCTCACGGCGCCCGTCCCGGTCGGGGGTTCGCGCAGCGGTCGGAACCGCACGCGAAGGGGGATGATAGCGGGGCCGCCGGAGGCCGTCAAACCAGACGACCGGCACCCTCCCGGTCAGATCGGACTGCTCTCCACGAGCAGGATGAACGCCGCCCCGGAGAGCCAGCAGAGCAGGGCGAGCTCGACGGATGGGGAGGCGCCGGCGAGGAGCACGAGCACGATCCACAGCACGACCGCGACCAGGAGCGCGGCGAGCGCCTTGGCGAGGCGCAGCAGGATCTCGTTCACGAGGTAGCTCATCGCGTCACCCCATCGCCCGCCGACCCTGGAGGGAACGGACCAGCGTGACGTCGTCGGCGTACTCGAGGTCCCCGCCGACCGGGATCCCGCGGGCGATCCGGGTGACCGCACCGACGGATGGGGCCAGTCGCTCGGCCACGTACATCGCGGTGGCCTCTCCTTCCAGCGTCGGGTTGGTGGCCATGATCACCTCGTCGAACGGCGCGCCCGCGGCGGCGCGATCCTCGGCCCGTCGGAGCAGCTCCGCGATCCTGAGCCGGTCGGGCCCGATCCCGTCGATCGGCGAGATCGCCCCGTGGAGCACGTGGTAGACGCCGCGGAACTCGCCGGTGCGCTCGATGGCGAGGACGTCGAGCGGCTCCTCGACCACGCACAGGCGCGAGCCGTCACGGCCCGGGTCGGCGCAGATCGCGCAGACCGGCGCGTCGCTGATGTTGAAGCAGCGCTCGCAGAAGACGACCTCGTCGCGGACGGCCACGAGGGCCGCAGCCAGCATGCGTGCCTCGGCGTCCGGCGCGCGGAGGATGTGGAAGGTGAGACGCTGGGCCGTCTTGGGGCCGACGCCCGGGAGGCGGGCGAAGGCCTCGATCAGGCGCGCGACCGGCTCGATCAGGGGGGCGGGCACGCGAGACCTACATCCCCGGGATGCGGAGGCCGCCGGTGACCGCGGCCATCTTCTGCTCGGCCAGGTCGCGGGATGCGCGCAGGGCGTCGTTGACGGCAGCGAGCACGAGGTCCTGGAGCATCTCGACATCTTCGGGGTCGACCGCGGCGGGGTCGATGACGATGGCGAGCACCTCCTGCTTGCCGCTCGCGGTGGCGCGGACGACGCCGCCGCCGGCCGACCCTTCGACGACGGCCGCGTCGAGCTCCGCCTGGACCCGCGCCATGTCGCGCTGCATCTGCTGGGCCATCCGCTGGAGGTTGGCCATGCTCATGGTGTTCCTCCCTCGCCGATCGGGCGCGGGTGACGGGGCGCGCCGTGGGCGGGACCAGTCTGCCCGAGCCGCCGCGAGCGTGCACGGGGGGAGCGCCCGGCGTGGTGGTCCCGTGCCCGGCCCCGGACCTCAGTCGACCTCGGCGATCCCCGCGATGTCGTCCGCGAAGATGCGGCGGGCCTCCGCGAGGAGACGCTCTGCCTCCCGCTCCTCGGCCGGCATGGCCGGGACCACGTTCGACGTGACGAACCGCACCACGACCTTCCGGCCGAGCGCGGCGTCGAAACCCCGCTCGATCACGTCCCGTCGCTTCTCGGCGCGCTCACGCAGGAAGGCCTGCGCCTCCGGGAACGCGACCGTCACCACCCCGTCATCCGCCGCGATCGGCGCGCATGCGGTGATGATGGGCTTGGCCGGCGGGTTCTCGCCGACGATCGCGACGATCTCCGGCCAGGCCGCGAGCACGGCCTCGAGGTCCACGGGCGCCGAGGCGTCCGGACGCGCATCCCGAGGCTCGACCGCCGGCGTGGCGGGGGCCGTCGCGGCCGGCGTGGAAGCCGGGATCGCGGGCGGAGTCGCGGGCCGTGGCGGGGCGGGCGTGGAAGCCGTGATCGCGGGCCCCGCCGAGGCGGCCCGGGTCGACGCGGCCGGCGAGTCCGCGGCACGCGCGGGCGGAGGCGGGGCCGCCGCCAGCGGATGCATCGAGGTCGGGGGGATCGTGGCCGTCGCGCCCGATGGCCGCTCGGCCGCGGCCAGCAGCGCGAGCTCGAGCTCGAAGCGGAGCCCGCCGCGACCGAGGCGGGACGGGTCTGCGGCCACGAGCCGGCGGGCTGCCGAGGCCAGGGCAGGCGCGGAGCGGTCACCAAGCGGGGTGACGTCGCGGCCCGCGGGCGGCCCGAGGGCGGCGACGATCGCGGCACGGAGCGCGTCCACGCACTGGTCCACGAACGCGCGGAGGTCGCGGCCGCGCTCGTCGAGGGCGTCGAGCACTGCGAGACCCGGCAGCGGGTCCCCGTCCGCGAGCGAGGCGAGGAAGGCCGTGACGGCCTCGTCGTCGGCGAGGCCGAGCTGGTCCCGGACGCGAGCGGCCGTCAGACGCTCGTCGCCGCCGGAGAGGAGCTGGTCGAGCATCGATTCGGCGTCGCGCATGCCCCCGTCGGCCAGGCGCGCGAGGAGGGCGATGGCGTCATCGTCGGCCTCCCGGCCATCGGCAGCGAGGATGGTCCGGAGCTTGCCCGCGATCTGGGGCTCGGAGAGCCGGGTGAAGTCGAACCGCTGGAGCCGCGAGAGGACGGCCGGGCGGACCCCGCCGGCGTCGGTCGTGCAGAAGATGAAGACGACGTGGTCCGGGGGCTCTTCGAGTGTCTTGAGGAGGACGTCCCATCCGTCGCGGATCCGCTGGACCTCATCGACGATGAAGACCTTCCGGCGGAGCGACGAGGGCGCGGTCCAGACGCGCGGGAGGAAGTCCCGCATGTCCTCGACCTTGTTGTTCGATGCCGCGTCCATCTCGACGACGTCGAGGGCACGGCCCTCCCGGATCTCGACGCAGGGCTCGCAGGTGTCGCAGGGCTCGCCATCCGCCGGCGCCAGGCAGTTGACCGCCTTGGCGACGATCCGCGCGGTGGAGGTCTTGCCCGTCCCGCGCGGCCCGACGAAGAGAAGCCCGTGGGAGAGCCTCCCGCTCCGCACGGCGTTCCGCAGGCTCGTGACCGTCGCGTCCTGGCCGACGATCTGCGCGAAGGTCTGGGCGCGCCAGCGCCGGTAGATGGCCCTGTGCGGCGCGTTCGTGCTCACGGACCTCCTCCGCGGCCGAGGCCGGGCGACGCGATGGATGAAGCGCCGTGCACCCTCCGTCGATCGGTCCGCCACCGAACCCAGCGCCCGGAACGGCTCAGGCCAGGCCTTGCCGCGGCACCCGGCGGTGGTCGCTTAGCGCTGCTTCCTTCCGGACCTGACGCGGTTCACGATCCGCCGCTGCGCGGGACCCGACCCTCGACACCGCGCCGGACGTCGGCACGCGACGACGGAGACCTCGGGAGGGGATTCAGCCCTGCTGGAGCGGATTGCAGGTACAGGGCACCGCTAGTTCCCCGCCTAGCACGGCCCCGGAATCATAGCAGCAGGTCCGGACGAGGAGCCGCGGCGATGGCGGCCGGCGCCGCACGAGGGCCGGCGACGGCTCGGGTCGGGGGCGTGGCGGAGAGGGGGAGATTCGAACTCCCGACAGGTTTCCCTGAACCGCATTTCCAGTGCGGCGCCCTAGGCCTCTAGGCGACCTCTCCGCGGGCGACATGCCACCGGGCGCGCGACCGCACGGCCGCGACGCGTCCCGGGCGCGGCGCTGCGGCGTCGCGGCCGTCGGGTGGCGGAGAGGGTGGGATTCGAACCCACGGTGCTTTCGCACACCGCTTTTCGAGAGCGGCACCTTCAACCACTCGGACACCTCTCCGGGCGGGAGGATACCAGAGCGACATGGTCGGGGCCGGCGTCGGGCCGGGCGGGCCGGACCCAGGGCGCGGACGCGACACCAGACCTGGGGGTGCGGCGGGCGCGGGCACGGGTGAGGGCGACCGCCCGTCAGGTCCGGCCTGCCGCGAGCAGGTCCTCCGCCTCGTCCCGCCTGATGCCGGAGACGACGCGCGGCCCGCGCGCGCCGGGCCGCTGCAGGACGGACGCGACCGCGCCCGCGTCCCCATCGGGGGCCGCGTAGACGACCTCGTCCACCTCGCAGGCGAGCAGGGCGCCGGAGCACATGGCGCACGGCTCCAGCGTGGTGAAGATCGTGAGCTCCCCCAGGCGCTCGGGGCCCAGGCGGCGTGCCGCGTCGCGCAGGACCGCGAGGATCGCGTGCGCCGTCGGGTCGCCGAGGGCACGGACCTGGTCGTGGGCGCGGCCGACCATCGCCTCGTCGAGGACGGCGACGGCGGCACCGGGCCGCTCGCCGGCGCCGAGCGCGACCCGGCCCTCCGCGAGCGCCTCGCCCATGAAGAGCTCGTAGTTCATGCGTCGATGATACGGCCGGCGCCCACGCCCGGCGGCCCCGTCAGCCATACGCGCCGGGCCGGACCCCCGACGGGAGATGCGGGACGACACCCGGCACGTCCCGCCGCCCGCGCGACCGCGCTACGATGGGCGCCGTCAGATTGGACCGGACCAATCGCCCGCGGCGCCGGCCTCCCCGGGGATGCGCGGGCCGGATGGATGGAGACGTCGGATGGCTCGCAAGCGCCGCATCGGGATCCTCACGGGCGGGGGCGACGTCCCCGGCCTCAACTCCGTCATCAAGAGCGTCGTCTACGGCGCCGACGAGCTCGGCTACGAGGTCGTCGGGATCCGGCGCGGGTGGGAAGGTCTCACCCACATGCAGCCCGGCCCCGAGCTCGACCCGTTCTACACGCTCCGCCTGGACCGGAACAACACGCGGACCATCGATCGGACCGGCGGGACGATGCTCCACACGTCGCGCACCAACCCGCGGAAGATGAAGGAGAGCGCCCTCCCGCCGACGGTCTCGGCGGAGCGGGCGGCGTCGATGAGGATCGGCGAGGGGGTGTACGACCTCACCCCGGTCGTGCTGGAGAACCTGGCCGCGCTCGAGGTGGACTACCTCGTCCCGATCGGCGGCGACGACACGCTGAGCTTCGCGCGGACGCTCGACGCGAGCGGCGTGAACCTCATCGCGATCCCCAAGACGATGGACAACGACGTCCAGGGGACCGAGTACTGCATCGGCTTCTCCACCGCCGTCGCCCGGGCGACCGAGCTGATCGGGCGCCAGCGGTCGACCCTCGGGTCGCACGAGCGGATCGGGGTCTTCCGCATCTTCGGACGGGACGCGGGCTTCACGGCCCTCTACACGGCCTACGTCGCCTCGGCCCGCTGCCTGATCCCGGAGGTGCCGTTCGACCTGGAGCACCTGGTGGACGTGCTCGTCGCCGACAAGCGGAGCAACCCCAGCCGCTACGCGATCGTCGTGGTCGCCGAGGGCGCCATGTGGCGCGGCGGCCAGCTTCGGGACGTGGGCGAGGCCGACATGTTCGGCCACCGCCACAAGGAGAACGTCGGCGAGGCGCTGGCCGACCAGATCAAGCGCCTCTCCGGCGAGGAGACGGTGGCGAGCGAGCTGACCTACGACCTGCGCTCGGGCGAGCCCGACGTGCTCGACAAGATGGTCGCGATCACCTACGCGAACATCGCCCTCGACCTGATCCGCGACGGGGTCCGGGGCCGGATGACGGCCGTGCTCGAGGGCCGATACGCGCACGTCCCCCTCCCCGACCCGGCCCTGCCGCCGCGGACGGTGGACGTCGCCACGATGTACAACGAGGACCGCTTCCGCCCGCAGTACTCCGGCCGCCTGGGGCTGCCGCTCCTGCTGCGCTCGGACGCCTGACGCGGGAGGCGCGCGGACGCACGGCGTCCGCCCCGTCCGCACCGCGCGCCGCGCGACGTCGCGCGGCTCGCGCCGTCCCCGGGGGACGGCACGCCCGGGACGTGCCGCGGGTCAGTCCTCCATGCCCGACAGCCCGCGGATGACCCGCGCGATCGAGGACTGGTCGTCGTCGCCGTGCCCGTTCGCGATCAGCCCGTCCTCCAGGGCTGCGACCAGCGACGACCCCGGGAGCGCGACGCCGGTCTCGCGTGCGAGCGCCAGGGCGATCGCCAGGTCCTTCCGGTGGAGCGCGACCTTGAAGCCGAGCGGGTAGTCGTTCGCGATCATCCGGCCGCTGCGGTTCGCCAGGATCCAGCTGGCCGCGACGCCTCCGGAGAGGGCGCCGACGACCTGATCGGGATCGAGCCCCGCCTTCATCGCGAGCACGAGGCCCTCGGCGACCGCGAGGTACCCGGTGGCGATGACCACCTGGTTCACCGCCTTCGCCACCTGGCCGGAGCCGACCGGCCCGAAGTGCGTGATGGTCGTGCCCATCGCCGCGAGCACCGGCCGGATGCGCTCGACGTCGCCTGGGTCGCCCCCGACGAGGATGGAGAGGGTCCCCTTGCGCGCACCCTCGGACCCGCCGGTGACGGGGGCGTCCACCAGCGCCACGCCGGTGGCCCCCAGTCGGGCGGCGAACGCACGGGTGGCGGACGGCGAGATCGTGGAGCAGTCCACCACGATCGTGCCCGGCCGCGCTCCCTCCGCCACCCCGCGGGACCCGAACAGCACCTCCTCGACGTGCGGCGTGTCCGACACGCACGTGACGACGACGTCGGCGGCGGCCGCGAGAGCCGCGAGGTCCGGGGCCTCGGCGGCGCCGAGCGCGACGAGCTCGCCCGCGCGACCGGGGGTGCGGTTCCAGACGCGCACCTCGAAGCCCGCGCGGACGAGGTTGGCGGCCATCGCCGTGCCCATCGTGCCGAGCCCGGCGAAGCCGACGGTCGTGATGGCGCGGGCCGCGGGCCCGGTCGTCTCATCGGTCATGGATGGCCTCCCCTGGTGCGTCGAGGCGCCCGTCGGGCGCGGGCGGGAGCGTCCTGTGGCGTGGGGACGGCGGCACGTGAGCGTCGACTCATGCGTCGGTGGGCGGGGCCGGCGGGTCGTCAGGCGGCGGCGGACCGGTCGTCGCGGACGACGGCCCCGCCCTTGGCGACGAGGACCGGCTCCTCGAGCGCCCGCACGTCCGCGAGCGGGTCGCCGGCGACGGCGACCAGGTCGGCGAACCGGCCCGGCTCGAGCGAGCCGACGTCGTCGTCGCTGCCCATGAGCTCGGCCGCGGTGAGCGTGGCGCTCCGGATCGCCTGGGTCGGGGTCATGCCGCAGCGCACGTACCAGGCGAGCTGGCGGGCATTGAGGCCGTGCGGGTAGACGCCGCTGTCCGTCCCGAACGCGAGGCGGACGCCGGCCGCGAGCGCCATCCGGAAGACCTCGACCGCAGTCTCCATCGTCTCGTCGTTCTTGCGGAGCGTCTCCTCCGGCCAGCTCTCCCGGCGCCCCACGTCGGCGATCCACTCCCCGTCGTACAGGTCCATCACGAGGTAGGTGCCCGTTTCCGCGAGCATCGCCACGGCCTCGTCGTCGAGCATGCTGCCGTGCTCGACGGAGCGGACGCCGGCGCGGATCGCACGCTTGGCGCCCTCCGCCCCGTGCGCGTGTGCGGCGACGAAGGCGCCGTAGTGCGCGGCCTCCTCGACGGCGGCGCGGAGCTCCTCCTCCGAGAGCTCGGGCGCCCCGGGAACGCCGCCGCGGGTGAGGACCGCGCCGGTGGCGATGCACTTGATGACGTCCACGCCGCCGATGAGGAGGCGGCGGACGCGGTCGCGCACTTCGGCCGGGGTGGTGACGACCCCGAACCGGAGGTCGTCGGGGACGCGGAAGTCGGGAGCGAGCCCCACGACATCGCCGCCGCCCCACGGGGCCGTGATGTAGGCGCCGGCGACCTGCATCCGCGGACCATCGACCACGCCGGCATCGATCGCGTCCCGCAGGTCGCGGCACACGAACGCGCGGAACGACCCGAGGTCCCGGACGCTCGTGAACCCGGCGTGAAGGGTCGCGCGCGCGTTGCGGACGCCGCTGAACGCCTCCTGCGCGGGCGTCGTGGTGGTGGCCGGGACGCCGGCCTCCTGGACGTTGCCCACGAGGTGCGCGTGACAGTCGATGAGCCCCGGGACGACGGTCAGGCCGGAGAGGTCGAGCGTGCGGGCCTCCGCGGGTGCGGGAGCATCGGCACCGGGGACCACGGCGGCGACGCGGCCGTCCTCGACGACGAGGGCGACGTCGCGGAGGGCGACGCCGGCCCGGACGTCGAGCAGGCGGCCCGCGCGGATGACGAGGCGGGTGTCCATGGTCGTCACGCTACCAGAGGTCGCCGACCGTGAAACCGTCGGGGAACGGGTCGTCCGGGTCCACGACGTAGGACGCGAAGCCCGTGATCCAGGCGGTCCCGGTGATCTCGGGCACGACCGCACGGTACGGCCCGACGGTCGTCTCCTCGACGAGCCGGCCGGTGAAGACCGTCCCCAGGATCCCCTCGTGGACGAACGTCTCGCCGAGCTCCAGGAGGCCCTTCGCATGGAGGGCCGCCATCTTCGCGCAGGTCCCGGTCCCGCAGGGCGATCGATCGATGACGCCGGTCCAGGTGGAGGGGCGATCCCAGTCGACCTCGCCGGTGGAGACGGTGACGACGTTCTTCCGGTGCGCGTCGGGGCGCGTCGGCTCGCCCGAGAGCTGGCCGATCGAGACCCCGGCGAACCCCGGCTGGTCCGGGTGAACCACGGGGAGCTGCTGCCGGGCCGCGGCCTTCACGAGCTCGGTGATCCGCACGATGTCGCGGCCCTCGTCGGGCGTCAGGCGCAGGCCGAACCGGGCAGCGTCCGCGATGACGTACCACATCCCGCCCCACGCGACGTCCACGGCCACCGTCCCGAGCGTGGGCACCTCGACCGGCGCGTCGAGGTGCGCGGCGAACGCGGGGACGTTCCGGAACGTCACGCCGGTGACCTTGCCGTCGCGGCAGTCGGCGCGGACGCGGACGAGGCCCGCCGGCGCCTCCAGCGTGAGCTCGGTCACCGGCTCCGTCATCGGGAGCATGCCAGTCTCGAGCAGGACCGTGACGGTGCAGATCGTGTTCGACCCGGACATCCCCGGGTACTCGACCTGCTCCATGATGACGAACCCCGCGTCCGCGTCGGGATGCGTCGGCGGCAGCACGACGTTGCAGCACAAGGCCGGGTAGCCCCGCGGCTCGCGGAGCATCCGGAGGCGGAGGTCGTCGCCGTGCTCGGCGAGGTGGCGCATCTTCTCGTACATCGTGGCGCCGGGGACGTCGAGGACGCCGCCGACGATCACGCGCCCGGGCTCCCCGCAGGCGTGGGCGTCGACCGCCTGGATCATCCGCGAGAAGCGCACCGCTCACCTCCCCCGCGTGCCTGCCGCCGCGCGCGGCCGGGCGGTCCCCGGGCCCGTCCCGAGGCCGGGCTGCGGCCCCGGGACGCCGTCAGGCCCCGGGCCCGGCTCATCGTACGCGGCGGCGGGGCGCTAGGGCAGGACCAGGACCCCGCCGTTCGCCGTCACCCAGGCCGCACCGTCCGGTGCGACGGAGACGCGGTCGAACGAGAGCCCGTCGTGGCGGTGCGTCCAGTGCGTCCCGTCCCAGGCCGCGAGGCCGCGGCCGCCCACCGGCACGACGGGCGTGCCGTCAGACAGGACCTCGATCGACCACGGACCCCAACCCCCCTCGCCGACGATGGCGGGGCCAGGCCCGTCGGTGAGGCGGACGATCCACCACGGAGGCGGCACCCACGGCTCGTCCGCGGAGGTGGGCTGGGGGCCGACGTCCGACCCGGCCGCCCACAGGGCCCCATCCGGCGCGACCGCGATGTCGTAGATCGCCTCTTCCTCGGTCACACCCCGGACGACCACCCGCTCCCAGCCCGAGGCCTTCGTGTAGCGGAGAAGGCCCGGGCGGATCCCCCAACTCCCGGGCGTGCCGACCCAGATCGTCCCGTCGGCTTCGATCGCCAGCGAGCGCGGCCACGTGATGAGCGTCGTCACGGGGAGCTCCACGCTCTTCCACGCCCCGGCGACGCGATCGATCGAGCGGACACGGACCGCGTTCATCGCGTCCCCCTCGCCGGCCGCCCAGACGCGCCCGTCCGGCCCGAGGGCGAGGGCGGTGGCCGGCTCCTCGTCGATGACGGTCCACGCGCCCCTCTCGGACATGAGGACCCCGCCCCGGGTCGCGACCCAGAGACGTCCGGCCGTGTCGAGCAGGAGGTCGCCGGGGCTGTCCTCGCCGAGGGAGCGGCCGGCCGGATCGGCCGTCCGCGTCCAGGTGCCGCCGACGGCGTGCCAGATGCCGCGGTCGTTCGCCGCCCAGCCCTCGTCCCGGGAGACGGCGACCAGCGCGGAGGCCCAGCCCGGGGATCCCACTGCGAGCGCCGGCGCCGGATCGAGGTCGGTCCAGCGATCCCCGGCAAGCCGGTGGATGCCCGCGCCGGTACCCACGTAGATCCCGTCCGCGGTCGGAACGACGCTCGCGATCATCCACCCGGACTCGTCCGGGAGCCCTTGGGCAGGTCCGTCGGTGACCCACCCACCGGACGCCCGATGAGCGACGCTGACCGCCCCGTTGTACCCGTCGCCGGCCGCGATCCACGAGGTCCCGTCCGGTCCCCATGCGATGGACGCGACGGATCTCAACGGCTGCTTGACGGTGGCCCACCGCGATCCGTCCCAGCGTGCGAGGCCGCCCTCGGTCCCCGCCCAGATGGAGCCGTCGGGCGCCTCGCGGAGAGCCTGGACGGGCGACCCGAGCGGCGTCGCGTCGGCGCCGTCGAAACGGGCCCACCCGGCTCCGTCCCACCGAGTCAACCAGCCGCTGCCGGGCGGCGTCGGATACTGCAGCCAGCCGACCCAGAGTGCTCCGCTGGCGTCCGGCAGCAGGGTGGAGACCGTGGTCTGTTCGCTCGCGAAGGCAATCCCGTTCCACGTCTCGCCCACCCGTCTGTACAGGCCGGCGGTGGTGCCGACCCACAGCGTCCCGTCGGTCATCTGGGCGATGGCCGTGACGTTCCCGGGGGCGTCGAGGACCTCGGCGAAGCGTTCGCCGTCGAAGCGGCGGAGGGCCGGCCACGCGGACCCTGCGATCCAGACGCCGCCGTCGCGATCCGCTGCGGCCGCGACGGCCCCGACGGCCCCGAATGCCGCGTCGTCGACGATCGTCCAGACCCTTCGGTCGCCGGTCGCTGGATCGAGGCGAAGGAGTCCGCCCGACCCGGCCGCCCAGAGCGCGCCGTCCGCACCCGCCACCAGGGTCGCCCAGTCGTTCGCGCCACCCGCGCCGACGACCCGGATGCCGCTCGGTTCGAGCGCGGAGGCACCGTGGTCCACGACCGCGACGTCCGGCGGCGGCGGCGGGGTGGGCGTGGGCGACGGCGCCGGCGACGACGTGGAGTACGGCTGTCGCGGGGGCGCCGACGACGCCGGGCCGGCGGCGGACGATGCGCTGGGCGCCGACGCGCCGGGCGCCGACGTTCCCGGGGCCCGTCCGGGCGCGGTCGGCGCGCCCGGTTCCCCGGCCGGCCCGATCGCGCCCGCGGCGGGGAGCCCGGTGCCGGCGGGGCCCGTCCCCCCACCGAGCATCCCCGGGCCGGCCAGCACCGCGAGGCCGATGAGCGCCACGGCCGCGACCGCCAGGAGCCCGACCGTCGCGCGGACGGCGCGGCTCTCCGGCTCGGGTCGGACGGGAGCCACCTCCGGGCTCGTCGCGCGGCCGTCCACGCCCGGCCTGCTCGGCGGCGCGCCCGCCGAGCTCGTCCGCGATGCTTCGTCGTGCGGCTCCATCGCCCGTCCCGCTGTGCGGCCTCCCGCGCCGACCGTCGGCGGCGATCGCCGAGGGCTCCAGCCTCCCGAGAGCCCCGCCTGGCGGACCGCCATGTCCGATCCCGCCGCGGCGGGCTGCCCGCCCGTCACCCTTCATGGCGCGCGACGGCGGCCATCCATTACACGCGGCCCGCCCCGGGCGGCCCGGCCCGCAGCATCAGGCGACGGGCGCCGTCGGGCCAGTGCCGGAAGCCACCGGGGACGCCCCGCCACACGCGACCGGCGCCGCGAAGACCTGCCACGGGACTACGATCGGCAGCGGACGCATCGCGTCAACCAAGCATCCGGGAGCCGCTGCCGTGACCACGATCCTGTTCCGCTCCGCCCGCCTCGTGGACGGGCTCGCAGACGAGCCGCTCGACGGCGTCGACGTCCTCGTCGTCGACGGCCGCGTCGCCGAGATCGGCCCCCGCCTCGCCCCTCCCCCTGGCCACGACGTCCGGACGATCGACCTGGCCGGGCTCACCCTCATGCCCGGCCTCATCGACGCCCACGTGCACCCCACGGCGGTCGAGATCGTCGAGGACTTCCAGCGCCCGCTCCCGACCACCCTCCGGGCGATCCTCGCGAAGCGGCGCCTCGAGGCGATGCTCCGGCGCGGCTTCACCACGGTCCGCGACGCCGGCGGCGCCGACGCAGGACTGCGGATGGCGACCGAGCGCGGTCTGATCGACGGGCCGCGCCTCCTCGTCGCCGGCAAGGCCCTCAGCCAGACGGGCGGCCACGGCGACGACCGCCAGGTGGGCCCCGACCTCGACGCGCCGGCCGGCGCATACCCGGGCGAGTTCGCGCGGATCTCGGACGGCGTGGAGGGCGTGCGGCTCGCCGTGCGGGAGGAGCTGCGCCGCGGGGCGGACCACATCAAGATCTGCGCCTCGGGCGGGGTGATGTCCGCCACCGACCCGGTGGACATGACGCAGTACGCCGAGGACGAGATGCGGGCCATGGTCGCCGAGACGGACTCGCGCCACACGTACGTCCTGGCGCACGCGTACGGCGCCGACGCGATCGCGCGGGCGGTCCGCTGCGGGATCCGGTCGATCGAGCACGGGAACCTGATCGACGCGGGGGCGGCCGCGGAGGTGGCGGCACGGGGCGCGTGGGTCGTCCCCACGATGGTCGCCTACGAGGGGCTCGAGCGGTTCGGCAAGGAGGCCGGCGTGGATCCGCTGCGCCTCGCGAAGAACGTCGAGGTCCGCCGGGCCGGGCTCGGGGCGTTCGGCATCCTCCGCGCCGCGGGGGTGAAGGTCGGCTTCGGGACGGACCTGCTCGGATCGCTCGAGTCGATGGAGCCGATGGAGTTCGCGATCCGTGCCGAGGTCGAGTCGCCCGCCGACATCGTGCGGTCCGCCACCTCGGTGAACGCCGACCTCATCGGTCGTCCGGACCTGGGACGGGTGACGGTCGGTGCGACGGCCGACCTCGTCGTCTTCGACGGCGACCCGCTCGCGGACGCGGGCGTGCTCGCGCGGCCGGAGGAGACGCTCCGGCTGGTGGTGACGGGCGGCGTGGTCCGGCTCGATCGGATGGAGTGACCCCCGGGGCATCACCCCGGTGTCAGGGGCGGGGCCGACGCCGCCGCGCGGGGTCAGGGGCGGGGCGCGCCGACGCCCAGGGTCGGGTCGGGGCCGACGCCGCCGCGCGGCCCCGACCTACGCCGGGACGGTCTTCCGCCGGATCTCGCCCGAATGCCGGAAGAGGATCCAGTGCAGGAGCGTGAGCCAGACGAGGAGCAGGATCAGCAAGATCGTCACCAGGTTGATGACGAGGACGACCGTGTCCGCGGTGTTGGCGATGTCGGTGCGCAGCTGCGCGATCCGGTCGTCGACCTTGGTGATCCCCTCCTGCAGGCTCGCGAGCTTCGCGTCGATCGCACCGGCCGCGTCGGCGATCTTCGCTGCCGCCTGGTTGACCGGCCCCTGGCCGGGCTCGATCGTCAGGAGGTCGTTGACCTTCGCGTCGAACTCGCGGACGCGCGTGTCGAACGTGTTGAGCGCGTCGATGGGACCCTGCGGGATCGTGATCGCGGGGATCAGCCGGTCGAGGGCGTCGAGCTTGTCGATGAGGGACAGGACGACCTCGCGGACCCCGGCATAGCCCTCCCGGAGGCCCTGGTACCGCTCGTTCACGCCCGCGAGCGCGTCGCGCAGCGTCTGTGCGAACTCGCCGCCCGGGGTGGGGTCCGCCGCGATCCCCGCGGCGATGTCGGCGACGGTGCCCACCTTGCCGGAGATCTCGCCCACGGTG
>JAKOQS010000105.1 GCA_029778235.1 Chloroflexota bacterium
ACGAGCAGGTCGGGCCACGCGAGCGCGGGGAGCGACCAGTTGAGCGCTCGCTCGTACGCGGCCTGGATGCCCGGGACGTGATGGTCGGTCCCCCCGGTGGAGGACTCGACGGGCAGCCCGACGTGGCGCGCCATCTCGGCCGAGCAGACCCCGAGCAGTGCGTGCTCGACCGCACCGCCACCGTACCGGCCGCTCCGCGGCTCCATGACCGCGAGAGCGGGCGCGGCGATGAACGGCGCCCCCGGGTCCGCCGCCTGCACGAGGCAGAGGGTCGCGAGGACCTCCGCGTGGCCGAGCGCGACGGTCGAGAGGAGCCCTGCCGGGCTCGACAGCCCCATGATCGGCATCGGCATCGCGGCGACGGGGATGCCCCAGCCGACGACCTCGAGGTACGCGTCGGTGTACGGACCCTCCAGCACGAGCGGCGAGTGCGGGCAGAGGAGGAACGAGAACGGCCGCCGGGCGGCGACCTCGTCGCGCCCGCCGAAGACCACCTGGAGGACCTCGAGGAGCCAGCGGCCATCCTGCGCGTCGAGCGCCGCGTCCTGCACGTGCTTGCCGAACTCGCCGAACGCGCGGCGCCACGACGAGACGGCGCCCGCGGCGCCCTCCTCGTCCCAGGTGGTCGTGCGCCAGTAGACGCCGACCTCGTCGAGCGCGTCGCAGAGGCGCGTGGCCACCTCCCAGTCCGCGATCGTCGGCGCGCGACGCTCCTGCGCGACCGCGTCCCACACCGCCATCGCCTCCCCGTCCACGACGAGGGTGCACGCTCCCCGGCCCACCGGGTGCGACCACCCGGGGCGGCGGCCGCCGAGCGTGAAGTCGCGTGGAGCGAGCGCGAGGGCATGCTCGACGAGGTCGCGCGGGAAGGTCACACGGGAATCGGCGGCGCGGACGAGGGCGCCCGCGCCCGCCAGGATCCGCCGGGCGCGGTCCGAGTCCACGCGGATGCCGACCCGGCCGAGGATCCCCAGGGCCGTCTCGTGCGCGCGGGCGCGCTGCTCCGCGGACAGGACGGAGACGGACGTGGTCATCCGCTCGACCCGCGGCCGGCGCCGGTCGCCTCAGACCCACCCGACGTCCCGCGTGCGGTCGCATGGGCGCTCGCGAAGGCGGGGTCGCCATCCGCGGCCCGGAGGATGCGGTCGATCTCGCGGGCGCGAGCGTCCTCGAGCGGCTCCGGCTCGTGCGTCGCGAGGATCCGCTCCGCCTCCGCCCGCGCGACCTCCACCGGATCCCTGCGCGACCCGTCGGCCGCGAGCTGCTCCGTCAGCCGCGAGAACGACATCGCACGAAGTCCCGCCCGCGTGTGGGGAACGTCGAGGTAGTGCCCGCGCGGCCCGACCGCCCGGATGACGTCGAGGGCGAGCGCCTCCGGCCCCGTGTCGAACGCCGCGAGGTCGGCCCGCACGCGCTCGTGTAGGTCGGCGTCCAGGACGAGCGCCTCGGGATACCAGACCGTGCAGGCGTCCAGCAGACCCATCCCGCTCCCCGTCTCCGCACCCGCGAGGGCACAGAGCGTGAGGGCCACGGCAGCGGCTTCGGCTTGCTGCCACCCCGGCTCGACCGCGTCCGTCCCGAAGACCCCGGCGAGCGTGGGCACGCCCCAGACGTGGGCGAGCTCGACGCCGGCCACGTACGCCACCTCGCCGGGGCGAGACGTGCACAGGTGCGCGCCCGTCCGCGGGTGCATCACGCCCGTCATGAGCGAGTGGAAGACCGGCGCCCCCGGGTGCGCCATCTGGAGGAGCACCAGGGCCGCGACGATCTCGGCGTCGCCCTGGGCGATGGTCCCGGCGACCGAGGCCGGCCCCGTGGACCCCGCGCACGCCATCGACATGAAGCCCACTGGGAGGCCGGCCTCGGCGAAGACCAGCGCCGACTCGAGCCCGTCCGCGTCGAGCGCCAGCGGCGCGATGCAGCAGACCAGGGACGAGAGCGGCGGGCGCGCCCGGAGGTCCGCGTCGTCGGCCGCGAGCACGCGGGCGATCTCCACCGCGTACCGGGCGGCCGCCGCGCCCATGAGCGTCTCCGTCTGGACGTGCTTCACCGTGTTGCGGACGGCGGCGTCGATCTCGTGGAGCGGCGCCGTCGCCGGATGGTCCTGGGCGCTCACCAGGGGCCAGTAGAACCCCACGGCGGGGAGGGCGTCGGCGAGTCGGGCCGCGGCCGCGACATCGGCCTTCACCGACGCCCGCCGCTCGCGCGTCGCCGGGTCGATCGTCTCGATCCCGCACCCGTCGGTCGCCACGTACAGGGCGGATCCGTCGAGCGCGAGGTCGTGGGCCGGCGACCGCGCCCCCAGCGTGTAGGTCCGCGGCGCACGGCCCATCGCGGCGACGACGACGTCCGGCGGGATCCGGACGATCGACGTCGCGGGGTCCACGGCGGCGCCGTGCTCCGCGTAGATGCGCCGCGCGAGCGGCGAGGGACAGTGGACCCCCACGTCCTCGAGCAGCGCGAGCGATGCCTCCCGGAGCGCGGCCACCCGGGCCGCCCCGAGCAGGTCGACGTGGGCGGCGGGGCGGATGGGCGCCAGCGGCGGCGTCGCGGACATCACCGGCCTCCGATCTCCCGGTCGGCCGCGGCAAGGATCCGGTCGATCTCGGTCCGCTGCGCGTCGGGCAGCGGCTCCACCTCGTGGTTCGCGAGGATCCACGCCGCGCGCTCCCGCGCGACCTCGACGGGGTCGCGGTACGCGCGCCCCTCGGCATCCAGCTGGAGCGCGACCGATCGCACGAGCGAGTCGCGCATGTGGCGCCGGGTGTGCTGCTCCGCGAGGAAGTGCCCGCCCGGCCCCACCGCGCGGATGACGTCCACCGCGAGCGTCTCCTCGGAGAGCTCGGGCGCCGAGAGGGCGGCCCGGGCGCGCTGGTAGAGGTCCTCGTCGAGGATCACGGACTCCGGGTACAGGAGCGTGTACGTCCGGACCAGGCCCATGCCCGTGACGATCTCCGGACCCACCAGCCCGGCCCAGAACGGGTCGAGCGCCACCTCCGCCGCCGACTGCCACGTCCCCGGCAGCGGCGAGTCGGTCCCGTAACAGGCGCCCAGCGACGGCATCCCCCAGTGGTGGGCCATCTCGACCGGGGCGTAGCGCCACCGGCCGTCGAGCGGGTAGCTCACGTAGGCGCCGCTGCGCGGGTCCGCCCACGCCTGCATCAGGGAGTGGAAGACCGGTGCGCCCGGATGGGCCAGCTGCATCAGGACGACCGCGCTGACGATCTCGGCATCGCCCATCGCGAGCGCAGCGGGGATCGTCGCCGGGGCGGTCGTGCCCAGCGTGGGCATCGCGAGGAATCCGACCGGCACGCCTGCCGCCGCCAGCTCGAGCGCCCCCTCGATCCCGTCGTGGTCCTGGACGAGCGGCGCGATCGTGCAGACGACGAGCGTGAAGGGCGGGCGCCGGCGGAGCTCCTCCCGGGAGCCCGCGATGACCGTCGCCATCTCGATGGTGTAGCGCGCCGGGGCAGCGCCCATGATCGTCTCGCTCTGGGCGTGCTTGACGCTGTTGCTCCAGCACGCGTCCATCTCGTGCAGTGGGGCTGTCCGGCCGAAGTCCTGGGCGCTCACCATCGGCCAGAGGAAGGCGATCGACGGGAGGTGGTCGCAGATGCGGGCCATCATCGCGACGTCCGACTTCCGCGACGGCCGCTGCACGCGGGTCTCGAGGTCCACGGTCTCCACGCCGCAGCCGTCGGTCGTGAAGTACGTGGCGCCGTCCCCGAGGGCGAGGTCGTAGGCGGGGTCGCGGGCCCCCATCGTGAACGTGCGCGGCACCGTGGCGAGGGCGCGGCGCACGAGGTCCCGCGACAGGCGGACCACCTGCGTCTCCCGGTCGACCGACGCTCCGTGCTCCTCGAAGATGCGCAGGGCTCGGTCGGACGGGAACTTCACGCCCACGTCCTCGAGGATCGTGAGCGTCGCCTCCTGCAGCGCGTCGAGCTGCCCGTCGGGGAGGAACCGGACGTGGAAGGCCGGCCTGAGCGGCTCGAGCGGCGGGCGGACGGTGGACATGGCGGGCACTCCCTCCCTGGGTCAGCCGAGGATCCCGGAGCGCGTCCGCCGGCCGCCGAAGGCCCCCGCCCGCCACGCGACGAGCATGGCGATCGCCGTGACCGCGACGATGATCGTCGAGATCGCGTTGATCTCCGGGGTGACGCCGAAGCGGATGCGCGAGTAGATGTAGAGCGGGAGGGTGGACGAGCCCACTCCCGCGTTGAACGTCGTGACGATGAGGTCGTCGATCGAGAGCGCGAAGGCGATGAGGGCGCCCGCGGCCACGGCAGGCGCGACGAGCGGCAGGGTGACGTGCAGGAAGGCCGTGAACGGCGAGGCACCCAGGTCGCGGGCCGCCTCCTCCATGCGCGGGTCGAGCTGGAGGGCACGCGCGCGCACGATGATCGCGACGTAGCTGATCGAGAAGGTCACGTGGGCGATGGAGATCTGCCAGATCGACCCATGGGCGCCGAGCAGCTGTGCGAAGAACAGGAGCAGGCTGACGCCCATGACGATCTCCGGCGTGATCATCGGGAGGAGGAGCAGCGTGTCGGAGACGCCGCCGGCGGCGCTGGAGCGGAGGCGCGCGATCCCGAGGCCCAGCAGGGTCCCGAGCATCGTCGCGACGATGACGGAGATGAGCGCGACCTCGAGCGAGACGGTGAGCGCCTGGAGCAGCGCGTCGTTCGCGAAGAGCGTCGGGTACCACTTGAGCGTGAACCCGCGCCACAGGAAGTTGCGCTTCGAGTCGTTGAAGCTGAACAGGATGAGGATCGCGATCGGCAGGTAGAGGAACACGAAGAACGCGATCGCCGTGGCGGCCAGCCAGGGGTTCCGGTCCCGCCGCATCAGCCGATGACCTCGCGTCGCAGCGGGCCGAGTGCCGCGACGGTGCCGCCGATCGTGAGGAAGATGAGGACGAAGCCCAGCGCAGCGCCGTACGGCCAGTCGCGCGACGACAGGAACAGGTTCTGGACCACCTTCGCGATCGTGGTGGTCTGCGCCCCGCCGAGCAGGTCGGGCGTCACGAAGTCGCCCAGCGCGGGGATGAACGTGAGGAGCGCCGCCGCGATCACCCCCGGCATCGTGAGCGGCAGCGTCACGTGCAGGAAGGCGGCCCGCCCGCTCGCGTAGAGGTCGCGCGCGGCGGCGACCAGGGAGTCGTCGAGCCGGTCGATCGAGACGAAGAGCGGGAGGATCGCGAACGGGAGGAACCCGTACGTCATCCCCAGGACGACCGCGAGGTCCGTGTTGAGGAGGATGATCGGCTCGCTCGTGAGGCCGATCCCCTGGAGGATCCCGTTCACCACCCCGTTGTCGCGCAGGATGATCATCCAGGCGTAGGTGCGGATCACGTAGCTGGTCCAGAACGGCAGCATGATCAGGACCAGCAGCAACGCCTTGCGGGCGCCGCCGTACCTGCTGATCCAGTACGCGATGGGGTACCCCACCACGATCGACAGGACCGTCGTCGCGAA